>JBFGEI010000229.1:0-5483 GCA_041580155.1 Limimaricola sp. | reverse complement strand
GACACGCCGCCATTGCTGAACGAGGTCGCGGCGATGCCGCCCGGCGGCGCCGCGTTGCCGAAGCCAAGCTGCACCCCGAGCCGCTCGGCGACATCGCCGGACACCTCGACGATCGCCGCCTCGATCATCACCTGCGGCCTGCGCACGTCGAGCGCCTTGATCAGCTGGCCGACCTCCTGCACCTGCGCCGCGGTGCCGCGCACGATCACCGAGTTGGTCTCGACCGAGGCCTGGATCGCCACCGCGCTTGACGGCGCGACCCGGTCCAGCGCCACGAACTGCCCGGCGGCGGCGGGATCGCCCTCGGTGGCGCCGATGTCGGCGGCCACCGGGTTCGACAGCTCGACCGCGTCGCCCAGCGTGCCGCGGATGATCTCCGCGACCACGGCGGCGTCGCCGTATTGCATCCGGAACACGGTGGTCGACACCGTGGCCTGCGGGCTGGACCGCGGCGCCACGTCCATCGACTGCGCCAGGTTGCGGATCGCCTGGATGTCGTCGGCGGTGCCGCGCACCAGCAGCAGGTTCGACGCCGGATCGACCGACAGCCGGGCGCCGGTGCCGGCCTCGCCCAGCACCGTCATGATCGCGTTGCCGACGGCGCCGGCATCGGCGTGGTTGAAGCGAATCACCTCGGCGCGCACGTCGTCGTCGCCGTCGAAGGCGCGGGCGATGGCGCTGATCCGGTCGACGTTGGCGCGAGTGTCGGTGATCAGAATCGCGTTCGGATCGGCGATCGCCTCGATGTAGCCGGATTCGGCGATCAGCGGCCGCAGCACCCGCACCGCCTCGGCCGACGGCAGCCGGTCGAGCTTCAGCATCGTGGTGACGAAATCCTGGCTGCCGGCCTCGGCGCCCAGGTCCGACCCGCTGATCGTCCGGGCCTGCGCCTCGGGCACCACCTGCCAGGCGGTGCCCGACTGCACCGCGACGAAGCCGCGAACCCGCAGGATCGACTGGAACAGCGCCCAGACGCCATCCTCGTCCAGCGGCTCGGCCGAGACCACGCTGACGTCGCCCGACAGGTCGGGGTCAAGCACCAGCGTGCGGCCGGTGATCTCCGACACCTGCTCGGCCAGCACCGAGATATCGGCGTCGCGCAGGTTGATCACGAAGGATTCCTGCGCCGCGGCGGGCAGAGCCAGCGCGGTCGACAGCAGCAGCGCCAGCAGGCGGCGGGGCATGCGCGGCGTCATCGCAGCGGAAACGACATGGTGATGGTGCGGCCGTCGCGTTGGATCTCGATCCGCGCCAGCCCGGAGGCCGCCACCTCGTCGTAGAGCTTGCGGTCGCGCGTCACGTCGCCCACGGTCTGTCCATTCACGCTTGTCACAAGATCTCCTGCCCGCAGACCCGCGCGGCTTACGCCGCTGTCGTGCTCGTCCGCAATCCTATAGCCGTTCTCGGTCGGGATCAGGCCAATCGCGTCGAGAACCTCGCCCGGGTTCTGCGTGATGCGATTGCGCCACATCTCGATGTAGTCGTCGGTGGTCTCGGGCGGCGCCGCGGCGGCGGCCGAGGTCTGCCCCGCGATCGCCGCGCGCAGCCGGTCGGTGCCCGGGGCCACCGGCGCCGCCACCGCGCCGCCGGTGGCGGTCGGGTCGGGAAACGACAGCGTCTGAAGTTCGCCGTCGACCTCGAGAACCACATGGACCTGCGTCACCTCGACCAGCATGGCGCGGTCGCCGATCCGGTCGCCCGGGTGATAGCCCAGCGTCGTGCCGCCTTGGCCGATGAAGGCGGTCGAGGCGGCCGGATCGTCGCGCACCACCACGCCGTGCAGCACCAGGTCGAGCGTGGTCTCGCCGATCGGGCCTTGTTCGGGGACCGGCGCCGCGACCTCGCCGAACGGGGCGAGCGCCAGGATCGGGCCGATGTCGGCGGGTTCGGCCGCCGGGGCCGCGGTGTCGGGCGCCCGGTCGATCGGGGCCGGCAGCGCGCCGGAATGGCCGCGCAGATGCCAGAACACCGGCGCCGCGGCGATGCCGAGGCTGAGCAGCACCGCCAGGGCGGTCGTGGCGCGAAGCGGAGAGGCGAGGCGGGCGATCATTCTGTCACCCTAGCGCGCGTCGCCGACGTCGAGATAGCCCGCGAGCCTCACGATGCCGCCATCGGCGCCGTCGATGCCGACCACCACGGTGGCGCGGTCCAGCGCCGGGTCGCCGGTCGGCGCGCGCTCTTCGGTGACCGACCAGCGCTGGCCCAGCATCTCGACCGCGCCCGGTTGCGCCGGCAGGCCCAGCCGCAGCGCGGTCAGCCGTTCCTCGGCGACCCAGCGCGCCACGGTCCGGTCGGTGATCGCGCCGATCCGGACGCTGTGGCCCTCGGTGGCCGACAGCAGCGAAACCGCTCCGACGGCGAGCACCGCCATCGCCACCAGCGCCTCGATCATCGAAAATCCGGCCTCGGGATCGCGGCTCATGCGCCGGCCTCCTCGAGCCGCGCCGTCGCGCCGTCCCAGATCAGCTGCGGCGCGCGTTCGGCCGGCGACCCGTCCGGCCCCAGCGCCAGCCGCAGCGCCGCGCCGTCCTGCGGCAGCAGGTCGGCCCCGACCACGAAATCGCCGCCGCGCGACGGGCCCAGAAACCCGACGCCCTCGGGCAGCTGGTGCGGCGTGCCGAGGATCGACACCGGGTGCGGCTGCCAGTCGCCGTCGGCCCAGGCCAGGAAGCGGTAGCCAGCGTCGTCCCAGGTCAGCGCCACCGGCGCGCCGGCCAGCAGCGCCTCGTCGGAGGCGCGGCGCATCCGGGCCAGCAGCAGCGCGGTCTCGCTGTCGACGCTGGCGCCGCGCCGGGCGTTGCCGAGGCTCAGTCCGACGGCCCCGGCGACGGTGCCGATCAGCACCAGCACCACGAGGATTTCGACAAGCGTCACCCCGGCGTCACCGGCGCGCCGCGGCAACGCTCTGATCACTTCTCGACCACCGCTTGACCGTGACCGATGTCGCCCGCCGTGCCGTCGCCGCCGGGCTGCGCGTCCGAACCCAGCGACACCAGTTCGAAGCCGCCGTCGGCGCCGGGCGACCGGTAGATATAGGCGTTGCCCCAGGGGTCGACCGGCACCGCCTCGAGGTAACCGTCGGCCGACCAGTTCGCCGGCTGCGGCGGCGCGATCGGCCGGGTCACCAAGGCTTCCAGCCCCTGTGCGCTGGTCGGGTAGTCGCGATTGTCGAGCCGGTACAGCTCGAGCGCCGAGCCGATCGCCCGGATGTCGGTGCGCGCCACCGCGACCCGCGCCTCGTCGGGGCGGCCGATCACGTTCGGCACCACCACCGCCGCGACCATCGCGATGATCACCAGCACCACCATCATTTCGATCAGCGTCACGCCTGCGGTGGCAGAGCGCCGCGGCAAGGCCTTGCGGGCCGGTTTGACGCGGCCTCGGGAAATCAGCCGACGGATCATGAAACTATTGTCCCCCCAGTTCGTAACTATAGTAAGTCTACCGCAGTGTCAGAGGCGCATTAAAGGCAATTGTTCGTGAAAAATCATAAGGTTCACGAAGAAAAACCGGCCTTTGGGCCTGCCGGCGGAGCCTTGCCTGACGCCGATCCGGGCGCGGTCACCCGGTTTCCGCGCGCCGGCGTCCCATCCGACGTCGCGGAGGGCGTTTCCGGCCCGTTGACACAGCGCTGCGCCGAGGCCGCGGCGCGGCTGCGCAGACCCGCCCCCTGGCTGCTACCGTCCGAACGGGTCTCGGCGCTGCTGGTCGCGCTTCCGGCCGCCTCGGCCCGGCAGCGCGCGGCGCTGTTGGCCTTCGCGGTCGAGGACCGCGTCGGCGCGCCGATCGATTCGGTGGCGGTGGCGCAGGCGCCGCTGTCGGGCGCCGACCGGGGCCTGGCGCTGGCGTTGGTCGCGGCCCGCGACGCGCTTGCAGAGGCGGAAGCGGCGGCGCCCGCCGGAGCAACCATCCTGCCCGATTTCCTGGCGATCCCCCGGCCCCAGCCGTCGCCGTCGGGCCCGGCATGGGCGGTGTGGCGCGACGGGTCGCGGGCGGTGGTGCGGGTCTCCGACGGCACCGGTTTCGCGGTCGCGACCGACGCGCTGCCGCTGCTGTGGCGGCGCGCCGGATCGCCGGCGCTGACCAGCTTCGGCGCAGCGCTGCCGGCGGCGCTGCCGGCCATCGACCTGTCGCAGAACCCGCCGCCGCCCGATCCGGCCGATCTTGGCTTCGACTTTCGCCAAGACCGCCGCGCCGCCACCGACGCGGTGGCGCGGCCATTGGTGATCGCCGCCGGCATTGCGGCGCTCGGGCTGGTGCTGCATCTCGGACTGGCGGCGGTCGATGCGGTGGCGCTGGGCCGCATCGCCGCGGCCGAGCGCGCGACCGCGCAGGCGGCGCTGGCGCCGCTGCTGCCGGGGGTGTCGGTCGACGAGGACCCTTCGGTGATCCTGGCGCGGCTGGCGCCGCCGGCGGCACGACAAAGCCGCAGCGACCTGCTGCCGATGCTGTCCGAAATCTCGGCGGTGCTGATCGCCGGTGACGCCACGGTCGGCTTTCGCCGGCTGTCCTGGGGGGCCGAGGACGGCACCATGTCGCTGCAGATCCAGGCCGGCGGGCTGGATGATCTGCAGGCGGTGCAGCGCGACCTCGAGGCCTCCGGTTTCGTGGTCGGAAGCGGTGCCGCGAACGCCGGCGACGGCGGCGCCGAGGTCGAGATGCGGATCAGCCGGAGGCCGGGCGGATGAGCTGGTTTTCCGGGCTGACCGGCCGCGAAAGGCTGATGATCCTGGTGGTGCTGCCGCTGGCGCTGCTGCTGGGCGGCTACCGCTTCGGCTGGCTGCCGCTGCAGCAGCTTCGCGCCGACCGCGACGCCGAGATCGCGAACTACCGGCTGATCGCGGCGGCCGCTGCCGGCGCCAACCCCGGCGGCGCGCTGGCCGCGCTGCCGATCGACGCCGCGCCGATCGCGACCCGGGTGACCGCCAGCGCCAACGCGGCCGGCATCGCGCTGCGCCGGCTTGAACCGGAAGGCGAGCGGGTCCGGGTGACGCTGGACGACACCGATTTCGCGGCGCTGACGCTGTGGATCTCGGACCTGGAAACCGACCAGGCGATCACCGTCGCGGCGATCGAACTGGACCGCCGGATCGTCCCCGGCAGCGTCTCGGCGCAGCTGACCCTGGAGGCCGCAAGATGACCACCCCCGGTGAGGCGCCGCTGCCGCGGCTCGGCTACGGCTTCGCGAAATCCGCCGGGGTGCTGCTGATGCGCTCGGACGCCGGTGCGCCATTGTGTCGGCATCTTCCCGACGCCGCGCTGGAAGCGCTGATCGAGGCGCAGCGGGTGGCCGGCATGCCGGTGGGCTTCGACGAGATCGGCGCGGCCGAGTTCGAGGCGGCGCTGGGCCGGATCTATCGCGACAGCGCCTCCGAGGCGGCGCAGGTGGCGGCCGATGCAGACGGCGATCTCGCGATGCTGGCCGACACCGCGGCCTCGGTCGACGACCTGCTCGATCAGAAGGACGACGCGCCGGTGGTGCG
>JBFGEI010000228.1:0-5484 GCA_041580155.1 Limimaricola sp. | reverse complement strand
CGCGTCGTCGAGGATGCTGCCGCGCGGCGGCGTGGCGGCGGCGCGACCCCTGGTGCCGCTTGGCGATTGGGCGGCGCGTCCTGCGACCGCGACGGGCCTTGTCGCCTGGTTGGGCGATCCGTCGCACGGCGGCGGGCGCGATGCGCTGACCATGGCGGCTACGCCGATCTCGTTCGCGGCGCTGCGCGACCTGACGCTGCGGATGGCCAGCCAGCTGCTGCACTACCAGGCCGAGAAGCCAGAGCATGACGCGGCCGACCGGGCGATCGACGACCAGCACCGGATCATGCTGGTGCTGCCGCAGGGGCCGGCGTTCCTGGCCGCGTCGCTGGCCGGGCTGTCGGTCGGCAGCATGGTGGCGCTGTCGCAGGACGATCTGGCGATCGAACAGCTGGTGCAGCGATACCGCGAATACCGGCCCGACCTGGTGATCGCCACCGCGACCGCCTGGGCGCGGCTGCAGACCTCCGTGCCCGAAGCGGCGCGGCAGACCGTGCTGATCGTCGCGGACCGCGGCGACCAGCCGGCTCTGGAGCAGCTGGTGCATGGCTTCGGGCCGGCGGATCGGCTGCCGGTAATGCGGCCGAACGCGCCCGGGCTGGTGATCTTCACCTCGGGCAGCACCGGCAAGCCCAAGGGCGTGGTGCATCCCTGCGATGCGCTGGCGCTGGACGCAGAGCGGCAGGGCATCGGCGCCGATGTGCTGTTCGGCCTGACACCGGCCGACCGGCTGACCTACGTGGCGCGGTGGGATTCGGTGTGTGTCCTCGATATCCTGTCGTCGTTCCGCGCCGGCACCGCGGTCTGCGTCCCCGCCGCCGACACGCTGGCGTCGCCGGGCGATCTCGGCCGCTGGCTGACGGCGCAGGCGGTGACCTGTCTCGGTGCGCCGTCGACGGTCTTCGCGCTGCTGCTGCAAAGCGACGCCATGTCGCGCGACCGGCAGCCGGGGCTGCGGCTGACGATGCCCTGGGGCGAGCGGATCTCGATGGAGGTGACGCAGCAGCTGTACCGCAAGTTTCCCGACGCGGCGCATGTCGCCACCTACGGCGCCTCCGAGGCGCTGTGGGTCGGGTTCGGCCCGCTGCCCCGCGCCGCGGCCAACGGCGCCCTGGCGGGCCCCGGCGGCCGGCTGATCCCGGGGGTCGAAACCTACATCGCCGACGATGCCGGGGCGCCGCTGCCGCGCGGCGAGACCGGCAACCCCTGCGTGCGCGGCCTTGGCGTGATGCTGGGCTATCTCGACGAGCTGATGGCGGGCGCGCCGGCGCAGCCGGGCCAGCCGGTGGTGCTGCAGGACTTCGCGAGGCTCGCCGCCGACGACATGATCGAACTGCTCGGCCGCTCGGACTCGATCGTCAAGATCGCCGGGCGCCGGGTGTCGCTGATCGAGATCGAGTCGGCGGCCGAGATGGCCGATGGGGTCAAGGAGGCGGTCGCCGTCACCGACGCGCGCGGCGCTTCGGCGCAGGTGCTGATCGCGGTGACCCGTGACGGCCCGGCCGACGACGCCATCGTGGCCGCGGTTTCGGCCAGCGTCGCCGACCGCTGTTTCGCCTCGGCGCGGCCGACCCGGGTTCTGGTGCTGCAGGATTTCCCGCGGCTGCCAAGCAGCAAGCGCGATCGCAAGGCGATCGAAGCGCTGCTGCTGCAGCAGGCGCCGGCCGTGGCCGCGCCGCTGCTGGCGACGGCGGCGCCGGTGCTGTGCGACCTGTCGCCGCTGCTGGCCGAGCTTGCCCGCTGGGCGTCGTTGCGGTTCCATCGGCCGCTGGCCGAGTTCGATCCCGACGCGCCGGTCCCGGCGCTGGATTCGCTGATGGTGATGGAGCTGTTGCTGATCGCCGAAGAGCGCTTCGGTGCGGTTCTGCCGGGCGATGCGCTGCGCCAGGACGCGGCCGCAAGCTGGGCCGAGCTGGCCGCCGAGATCGAGCGGGCGGTACAGCGACTGCAGGCGGGGCCGCAGATGGCGGCTTTGCCCGGTCGTGGCTGAGCGCGGGCGCCGGGCGCCACCCGACGCCTGGCCGCCATTTCCAGCCCCTCGGCGAGCGCCATCTGCCCTGCGAAATGAGGTTTCGCCGCATTTCCAACCTCTTGCGGCTGGCAGCTCGGCCGTGTGCCGAAGTAGTGTGTTGCAATGATCTTAGTTTGCTAATTTCGTTAAATAACACTTGAGTTAATAAGAGCGCCGTGGCATCCTTCTTGTCAAAGGAGTCGCCATGTCCGTCTTGCCTGCCGTGTTTTCCGCGCTCAGCGACCCGACCCGGTTCGCCATCGTCGAGAGGTTGATGCGCGAGGGCGACCTGCCCGCCGGTCGGATCGGCGAGGCCTTCCCGATCTCGGCGCCGGCGGTGTCGCGGCATCTCGAGGTTCTGCATCGCGCCGGGGTGGTCGAGCGGCGGGTCAACGCGCAGCAGCGGATCTATTCGGTGCGGCCGCAGGCAATCGAGGCGATTTCGGCCTGGACGATGAGTCACCGGGACTTCTGGGAAGCCAGCCTGCGCCGTCTGGAGCAGGCCTTGATGCGGGAGATGTCGAGAAAATGACCACATTGGTATTGGAACGGGTGCTGGCGGCGCCGATCGCGACGGTGTTCGACTTCGTGACGCAAGAGAAGAACCTGTTCGAATGGTGGGGCCCCGAGGGCATGACCGTGCCGCAGGGCGACCTCGATTTCAGCCGGCCGGGCCCCTGGTACTCGGTGATGCAGAACGCCGATGGCGCCAAGTTCAAGGTCAGCGGCCAGGTCACCAGCGTGTCGCCGCACGACCGGGTGGCCTTCACCTGGGCCTGGCACGACGACCAGGACCAGCGCGGCGCCGAAAGCCAGGTGACCATAGAGCTGACGGATACCGGGCAGGGCAGCACCCGGCTGGTGCTGACCCACAGCGGCCTTGCCGACGACGAGAGCGCGCAGAACCACGAGATGGGCTGGACCTCGTCGCTGCGCAAGCTGGAACGCAAGTTTCGCAACTGACCACGATCAAGGGAGAGGATCTGTCATGGCCAAGTTTCTGTACACCTATCACGGGGGCAAGCGCCCCGAGACCAAGGAAGAGGGCGAGGCGGTTATGGCCGCTTGGGGCGCATGGATGGGCGGACTCGGCGCCGCGATCGTCGATGGCGGCGGCCCGGCCGGCCCGTCCCGCACGGTGACTGCCAAGGGCGTCGAGGAGGACGGCGGCGCGAACCCGGTGTCCGGTCATACCATCGTCGAAGCCGAGTCGCTGGACGCGGCGGTGGCGATGGCCCGCGACTGCCCGATCCTCGACTCGGGCAGCGTCGAGGTCACCGAAGTTCTCAGCATGTGATCGCAGGTCCGGCGGCCTTGAGCACGGCGCCGGACCGTCGATCGCGTGCCCGGCAAAGGCGCGCGCCACGGTCGCCGTCCGGCGCAGCGCGGTGACCGCGGCAACCCTGTCAGACATCATCAACGGAGGTCGCCCCATGCGTGGCATCACCATCACCTACGACTACGACGGCCCGGAACAGGCCTGGACCTCGCTCACCGGGACTTTCATCGACGCGCTTGACGCCGACGCGGCGCTGAACGGCCGGTTCAGCTACCAGGTGGCGGTTGCCGACAACGGCAAGACCCGGGTGCACTGGGGACGCTGGGACAGCGCCGAGACGCTGGCGCAGGTGCAGGCGCAGGACTACTTCAAGACCTTCGCGGCCGGCCTGCGCGAGTTGATCGGCGGCCCGCCCGACACCGTCGGCGCCAATGTGACCAACAAGACCAAGGGCTGGTAGAGCCGCGGCGCTTCCGCTGCGCCGACCACGCAACACGGGCCGGGGCAATCCCCGGCCCGTCGCACCGCGGTCTCGCGGGGTCAGTGGATCGACATCGCCCGCTGCCGCGCTTCGGCGGTGTCGAACCGGTCCAGCATCATCACCTTGTGCCAGGCCGCGACGAAATCGCGGACCAGATAGGCGTCGCCATCGGCCCCGGCATAATGCTCGGCCAGCTGCCGCAGCTCGCTGTTGGCGCCGAAGATCAGGTCGCAGCGGCTTGCGGTGCCCCGCGCCGCGCCGGAGCGGCGATCGAGCAGGTCGAAGCGCGTCTCGGCGTCGTCCTGCGGTTTCCACACCAGGTCCATCGACACCAGCGTCTTGAAGAAGTCGTTCGACAGCACGCCGCGACGGTCGGTGAACACGCCGGTGTCGGCACCGTCGAAGTTCTGGTCGAGCACCCGCAGCCCGCCGGTCAGCGCCGTCCATTCCGGCGCGCTAAGCTTCAGCAGCGCCGCCCGGTCGAGGAAGATCCGCTCGGGCGCGACGTGGAACCGCACCGCGTCGTTGTGGTAGTTGCGGAAGCCGTCGATGACCGGCTGCAGCCAGTCGAAGCTTTCGGCGTCGGTCCATTCGTCGCTGGCGTCGGTGCGGCCCGGCACGAAGGGCACGGTGACGTCGTGGCCGCCGTCCTTCGCCGCCTTCTCGACCGCGGCGCAGCCGGCCAGCACGATCAGGTCGGCGATCGAGATCTTGGTCGCGCCACGGCCGTCGAACTCGGCCTTCACCCGGGCCAGCGCGCCCAGCACACGGGCCAGCTGTTCCGGCGCGTTGACGTCCCAGTCCTTCTGCGGCGCCAGCCGGACTCGCGCGCCGTTGGCGCCGCCGCGCTTGTCGCTGTCGCGGTAGGTCGAGGCCGAGGCCCAGGCCGCCGCCACCAGCTCGCGCACCGGTAGGCCGGTGGCCAGCACCATCGCCTTCAACTCGGCGATCTGCGCGTCGTCGACCAGCGGGTGGTCGACCTCGGGGGTCGGGTCCTGCCAGATGAAGGTGCCGCCCTGGTCCGGCCCGAGCCAGCGCGAGGTCGGCCCGAGATCGCGGTGGATTAGCTTGTGCCAGGCCTTCGAGAACGCCTCGGTGAAGTAGTCGAAATCGGCGAGGAACTTCTCGCAGACCGCGCGGTATTTCGGGTCGACCTTGAAGGCGATGTCAGAGGTCATCATCATCAGCGGGTTCATCTGGCCCGGGATATGCGCGTCGGGGGTCTTCGGCGCATCGGGGTCGGTCGGGGTCCATTGCAGCGCCCCGGCCGGGCTCCTGGTCTGCTCCCATTCGAACTTGAACAGGTTCTCGAGATAGGTGTTGTCCCACTGCGTCGGGTTCGGGGTCCAGGAGCCTTCGATGCCGTTCGTCGAGGTGTATTCCGCGTTGCCGCTGCCGACCGGGTTGTGCCAGCCCATGCCCTGCGCCGACATCTTCGCGCCCTCGGGGGCGGCGCCGATCTGTTTCGCCGGGACCGCGCCATGCGATTTGCCGAAGGCATGGCCGCCGGCGATCAGCGCCACCGATTCCTCGTCGTTCATCGCCATGCGCGAAAACGTCTCGCGGATGTCGCGCGCCGAATCCATCGGGTCGCCGTTGCCGTTCGGGCCTTCGGGGTCGACGTAGATCAGCGACTGATGCGACGCGGCGAGCGGGTTCTCGAGGTCGTAATGATCGTCCTTGGGGCCGCCTTCCCAGCGCAGGCCGCGGCTG
>JBFGEI010000227.1:0-5496 GCA_041580155.1 Limimaricola sp. | reverse complement strand
TTTGATACGATGGCGGCTCCCCCACCCGAGGAGTCTCCTCCATGGACCGGTTCCAGGCGCTGATCGACGCCGAGGAGAAGATCGAGCCCACCGACCACATGCCGGAGGGATATCGCAAGACCTTGATCCGCCAGATCGCCCAGCACGCCCACAGCGAGGTGATCGGCATGCAGCCGGAGGGCAACTGGATCACCCGCGCTCCCACCCTCACACGGAAGGCCATTCTGATGGCCAAGGTGCAGGACGAGGCCGGCCACGGGCTCTACCTCTATTGCGCCGCCGAAACCCTGGGCATCAGCCGCGACCAGATGACCGAACAGCTGTTGGCCGGGAAGGCCAAGTATTCGTCGATCTTCAACTACCCGACGCTGACCTGGGCCGACATGGGCACCGTCGGCTGGCTGGTCGACGGCGCCGCGATCATGAACCAGGTGCCGCTGCAGCGCTGCTCTTACGGCCCCTATGCGCGGGCGATGGTGCGGATCTGCAAGGAAGAAAGCTTTCACCAGCGGCAGGGCTTCGACATCATGCGGGTGCTGTGCAAGGGCACCGAAGACCAGAAGGCGATGGCGCAGGACGCGCTGAACCGCTGGTGGTGGCCGTCGCTGATGATGTTCGGCCCGTCGGACAAGGACTCGGTGCATTCCGAGCAGTCGATGAAATGGGGCATCAAGCAGAACACCAACGACGAGCTGCGGCAGAAGTTCGTCGACCAGACGGTGCCGCAGGCCGAGTGGCTCGGGCTGACCGTGCCGGACCCGGATCTGAAGTGGAACGACGACAAGGGCGGCTATGATTTCGGCGAACCGGACTGGTCCGAGTTCTACGAGATCCTCAAGGGCAACGGTCCCTGCAACAAGGACCGCATCGCGGCCCGGCAGAAGGCTTGGGACGACGGCGCCTGGTATCGCGACGGGCTGACCGCGCATGCCGAAAAGCAGAAACAGCAGACCATCGCGGCGGAGTGAGCAGCATGACCAAGGAATGGCCCCTGTGGGAAATCTTCATCCGCGGCCAGCACGGGCTGTCGCACCGCCACGTCGGGTCGCTGCACGCGCCCGACGCGCATATGGCGCTGAAGAACGCGCGTGACGTCTACACGCGGCGCAACGAGGGCGTCAGCATCTGGGTGATGGAATCCGCCAAGATCACCGCCTCGGACCCCGACGCGGCCGAGCAGAACTTCGCGCCGTCGGAAACCAAGATCTACCGGCACCCGACCTTCTACGAGATCCCCGACGAAATCGGAGCGATGTGATGGCGCCGCTGGTCACCTTCTGCCTGCGGATGGGCGACACCGCGCTGATCCTCGGTCAGCAGACCGCCGCCTGGTGCGGCCACGCGCCGGTGCTCGAAGAGGACATCGCCTTCGCCAACATGGGGCTGGACCTGATCGGCCAGACCCAGCTGTGGTACGGCCTAGCCACCGAGGCCGAAGGCGCCGGCCGCACCCCCGACGACCTGGCGTTCCTGCGCAGCGAACGGCAGTTCCTTAACGCGCAGCTGGCCGAGAGGCCGAACGTGGACTTCGCCCATGCGCTGATGCGGCAATACCTGTTCGACGCCTGGCACCTGCCGATGCAGGAGGCGCTGTGCCACAGCAGCCATGACGGCATCCGCGGCCTCGCGCAGAAGACCGTCAAGGAGGTGCGCTACCACATCGACCGGTCGCGCGAGCTGATCGTGCGGCTGGGCGACGGCTCCGACGAGAGCCACGCCAGGATGCAGGGCGCGCTCGATGCACTGTGGCCCTATGCCGCCGATCTGCTGGTGACCGACGCGGTCGAGGCCGAGCTGGCACAGCAGGGCGTGGTGCCGGGGCTAGACCGGGTCCGCACCGCCTTCGACGCCGAGACCGCGGCGACGATGGCCCGCGCCACTCTGGCGATCCCCGACACCGGACAGGCCCGGACCGGCGGCCGCACCGGCATCCACACCGAGGCGATGGGCTATATCCTGGCCGAGATGCAATCGGTGCCGCGCGCCTTTCCCGACGCCCGCTGGTGACCGCGATGCGCCCCGATCTTGACACGGTGCGCGACTGGCTAGGCGAGGTGCCCGACCCCGAGATCCCGGCGATCTCGGTGGTCGATCTCGGCATCGTCCGCGACCTGGCCTGGCAGGACGACACGCTGGTGGTCACGGTGACGCCGACCTATGCGGGCTGCCCGGCCACGCTGGTGATCGCGCTCGACATCGAAACCGCGCTGCACTGCCGCGGCCTGGCCAAGGTCGCGGTGCGGCAGCAGATGTCGCCGCCCTGGTCGACCGACTGGATCAGCGATGCCGGGCGGCGAAAGCTGCGCGACTACGGCATCGCGCCGCCGCAGCTGAATGCCGCGAATTGCGCCGGCATGCTGTCGGCGCAGACCGCCGCCTGCCCGCAATGCGGCTCGGAGAACACCGAGATGCTGGCCGGGCGCGGTTCCACCCCCTGCAAGGCGCAGTTCCGCTGCCGCGACTGCCGCGAGCCCTTCGATTATTTCAAGGCGATCTGATGCAAGAGTTCTACCCGCTGACCGTCACCGCCATCGACCACGACACCCGCGACGCGGTGGTGCTGACGCTGGCGCCCGCACCCGAGAACGCCGAGAGCTTCCGCTTTCGTCCCGGGCAATATCTTACCTTCCGCCGCGATTTCGACGGCGAGGAGCTGCGCCGCAGCTATTCGATCTGTGCGACCCCGGAAGAGGGTCTGCGGGTCGGCATCAAGCGGGTCGAGGGCGGCGCCTTCTCGAACTTCGCCAAGACCGCGCTGGCGGTCGGCGACCGGATCGACGCGATGCCGCCACAGGGCCGGTTTGCCGCCCCTGCCGAGGCAGGCGAAAAGCACTACCTCGGCTTTGCCGCGGGGTCCGGCATCACCCCGGTGCTGTCGATCGCCAAGAGCATCCTGCAGGGCAACGACGCGGCCCGCTTCACCCTGGTCTACGGCAACCGGGCGGTGTCCTCGGTGATGTTCCGCCGCGAGTTGGGCGACCTGAAGGACCGCTATCTCGACCGGCTGAGCATCATCCACGTGTTCTCCGGCGAGGCGCAGGAGATCGAGCTGTTCTCGGGCCGGATCGACGCCGAGAAATGCCACGCGCTGTTCGGCCCCTGGGTCGACCCTGCGGCCGAAATGGCGTTCATCTGCGGCCCCGAGGCGATGATGAAGGACGTGGCGGGCGCGCTCGAACAGACCGGCATGCCGAAGGACAGGATCAAGTTCGAGCTGTTCGGCACCGCCCAGCCGGGTCGTGCCAGGATGCGCGCCGCCTCGGAGGCCGCCCGCGCCAGCGGCGACATGGTGCGCGCCACGATCATCCTCGACGGCACCTCGCGCAGCTTCCAGATGCCGCGCCAGGGCCAGACCGTGCTCGAGGCCGCGCGCGAACACGACATCGACGCGCCGTTCTCCTGCAAGGCCGGTGTCTGTTCGACCTGCATCGGCCGGGTGAAATCGGGCGAGGTCGAGATGATGCAGAACTTCGCGCTCGACGACAACGAGGTCGCCGACGGGCTGGTGCTGACCTGCCAGTGCCTGCCGATCTCGGATGATTTCACCATCGAATACGAAGGACACTGAGAATGCTCGACGCCAGCCAGACCGAACCGCGCCGACTCGAATCCTTCCTGGCGGGCCGCTGGCAGGCCGGCGCCGGCGACGGCCAGGTCGTCTGCGACGCCAGCACCGGCGCGCCGGTCGCGCGCGTGGACGCGAGCGGGCTCGACATGGGCGCGGCGCTGCGCTTTGGCCGCGACACCGGCGGCCCGGCGCTGCGGGCGATGACCACGCATCAGCGCGCCATGATGATGAAGCGCATCGGTCTGGCGCTGATGGCGCGCAAGGAAGAGCTTTACGCGATCTCGACCGCCACCGGTGCGACCCGCTCGGACAGCTGGATCGACATCGAGGGCGGCATCGGCACGCTGCTGAGCTACGCGTCGAAGGGCCGCCGCGAACTGCCGAACGCGCATGTGATCCCCGACGGCAGCCCCGAGATCCTGTCGCAGGACGGCAGCTTCATCGGCCAGCACATCCTGACCCCGCTGCAGGGCACCGCGATCCACATCAACGCCTTCAACTTCCCGGTCTGGGGCATGCTGGAAAAGCTGGCGCCGACCTGGCTTGCCGGGATGCCGGCGATCGTGAAGCCGGCCAGCCAGACCGCCTATCTGACCGAGACCTGCGTCCGGATGATCCTCGAGACCGGCGAACTGCCCGACGGTGCGCTGCAGCTGATCTGCGGCGCCACCGGCGACCTGCTGAACCTGGTCGATTGCCAGGACGTGGTGACCTTCACCGGGTCGGCCGCAACGGCGCGCAAACTGCGCGCGACGCCGGCGATCCTCGACAACTCGGTGCGCTTCACCGCCGAGGCCGACAGCCTGAACGCCTGCATCCTTGGTCAAGATGCCACGCCGGATAGCCCGGAATTCGAGCTTTTCGTCAAGGAAGTCCATCGCGAGATGACCGCCAAGGCCGGGCAGAAATGCACCGCGATCCGCCGCGCGATCCTGCCGCGGGCGCTGGTCGACCCGGTGATCGCGGCGCTGCGGGCGCGGATCGAAAAGACGGTGATCGGCCATCCGGGCGATGCGGCGACCCGGATGGGGCCGCTCGCCTCGCGCGATCAGGTCGACGAGCTGCGCCGCGCCATCGAGGCGATCGGCGCCGAGGCCCGGATCGCCATCGCCCCCGGCGCGGTGCCCGAAACCGGCGCCTTCGTCAGCCCCTGCGTGCTGGTCTGCGACACCCCGCTCACCGCAAGCGCGCCGCACGAAGTCGAGGCCTTCGGCCCGGTCTGCACCCTGATGCCCTACGACAGCCTCGACGAGGCGATCGAGATCGCCAACCGCGGCGCCGGGTCGCTGGTGGCGTCGGTGTTCACCGACGACGCGGCGGTGGCGCGGACGCTCGGGCTGGGCATCGCCCGGCTGCATGGCAGGGTGCTGTTCGGCAACCGGCTGTCGGCCAAGACCTCGACCGGTCACGGGTCGCCGCTGCCGCAGATGGTGCATGGCGGGCCGGGTCGCGCCGGTGGCGGCGAAGAGCTGGGCGGAATGCGCGCGGTCAAGCACTTCATGCAGCGCACCGCGTTGCAGGGCACGCCGGACCAGCTGACCGCGGTCATCGGCCAGTGGATGCCCGGCGCGACGCGGCGCGAGTCCGAGATCCACCCGTTCCGCAAATCGCTGGCCGAGCTCGAGATCGGCGACACCATCACCACCGGATCGCGGCAGGTGACGCTTGAGGACATCGCGCATTTCGCCGAGTTCACCGGCGACACCTTCTACGCCCACATGGACGAGGAAGCCGCCAAGCGGAACCCGTTCTTCGAGGGCCGGGTCGCGCATGGCTACCTGATCGTATCCTTCGCCGCCGGGCTGTTCGTGCAGCCCGACGAAGGCCCGGTGTTGGCCAATTACGGCGTCGACAACCTGCGCTTCATGACCCCGGTGAACGCCGGCGACAGCCTGCGGGTCCAGCTGACCGCCAAGCAGATCAACCCG
>JBFGEI010000226.1:0-5498 GCA_041580155.1 Limimaricola sp. | reverse complement strand
GGCCTGCATCGGTCCGAGCGGCGCATTCCGGACGACATCTTCGATCTTTTCCCGGTGCTGCACGAGATGCAGCACCGGCGCGGCGGCGATCTGTCGGGCGGCCAGCAGCAGCAGCTTTCGATCGCCCGCGCGCTGATCCTCAAGCCGCGGCTGCTGCTGCTCGACGAGCCGACGGAAGGCATACAGCCCAACATCATCCAGCAGATCGGCCGGGTGATCTCGCGGCTGCGCGACCGGGGCGAGATGGCGATCGTTCTGGTCGAGCAGTATTTCGATTTCGCCTATGATCTGGCCGACAGCTTCGTGGTGATGCGGCGCGGCGCCGTGACGCTCTCGGGCAGCCGCGACGACGTTTCGCGCCACCGGCTGCTCGCTGAGGTGTCGGTCTGACTGCGATCGGTAGCCGACCCGCGGCTCCGCGTTGGCCTGATGCGCGGCTCGTCGTCCTAGCCGCACCGACCGATGGCGCACAAGCTTCGCCCTTCGGCCGGCCGAAACGGACCGCCGTCCGGATGCGGGTTCTTCGCGACCTTCGCTTCG
This sequence comes from Limimaricola sp., assembly GCA_041580155.1. GTDB lineage: Bacteria > Pseudomonadota > Alphaproteobacteria > Rhodobacterales > Rhodobacteraceae > Limimaricola. The sequence goes on along the minus strand of JBFGEI010000226.1, from coordinate 4,958 downwards.
GGACGGGCGATGCACAGGGTCGTGAGTCATCGCGGCCGAGATCCCGGACATCACCGGGCTTGGTCGCGCCATGGGCCTTGACGAGGCGGATGCCGCAACCGAGCTGAACAGCGTCGCGGCCGGTCGTGGGCTTATGGCCTGTCCAGCGAAGCCTCCCAACCGGACAGGAACTGCTCGCGCTTCAGCGCGTCGAGGTAGGTCAACAACCCGGGCCCGAGCCGGATCGGGAGAAAGCTGCTCTGCTGGCTGCCGATCTTCTGCAGGATCGGGGTGGTGACGTCCCCGGGCGGGTGGATCGGCACCAGCGGCGTGCGTTCGGTGATCAGCCGCTGGCCGTCTTCGGACAGAAGGAAGACCATGAAGCTAGCGCCCAGATCCGGCTGCGACGCGGCTTTGGGCACAAACCCGGTGCGGGTCATGACAAGGTTGTAATCGTCGAGAAAATGCAGCCCGACCTCTGGCCTGTCAGCGGCGAAGTCCGCGGCGTAAGAGCCGATCGCGTTGATCGCGAGCGCGATTTCCCCGGCGGCCGTGGCGGCGACCATCTGCGAGGTGCAGCAGAAGCTGCGCAGCCCGGCCCGCCCGAACGCCTCGGTCAGCCGTTGCGCCTGGGGGCCCTGGATCGCGTCTTGGGTGGCGAACAGGTAGCCGATCCCCGAGCCGCGCAGGTCGTAGCCACCGATCCGCCCGACGAGCCTGGCTTCGTTGTCGCGCACGAAGCTGGCAAGGTCGCGGTGGCTGCGCGGCAGCTCCGCCGCGTCGAACAGGCGCCGATCATAGGCGATGGCGGCGGGTTCGAAGGTGAAGCCGAACAGCTCGGAGCGCCAGCTGGCCCAGTCAGGCGGGCGCAACTGGTCGGGCATGTCCAGTCTGCGCGCCAGGCCGCGATTGACCAGATCGACCTGCAGATCCATGGCCGAGGAGATCACCAGATCGGGCGTCATCTCGGCCGAGATTTCCAGCATTGCCCGGTGCAGCGCCACGGTCTGGAACTCGCTGTAGCTGACCCTGACGCCGGGGTTGCGCTCTTCGAAGGCGGCGATCAGCGGCGCCATGGCCGCGCCGTCCGTGGCGCTGAAGATGTTCAGGGTCTCGGCCTGCGCGGCCCGCGGCGACAGCGAAACTATGCCCAGCATCACCAGCAGCAGCGCGATCAGCCGCGGAAAGGCGATCGCGGCGCGCAGCCCGCCGAGCGACGCGCGGCCAAGCTCCAGCCGCCCGGCATGGCCGTCGGCCACGGCGCTGACGATCGAGAGACCCAGCCCCGAGCCGCCGGACGCCGCCGAGATCGAGGTGAATCTTCGGGTCGCCCGCGGCAGGTCGGCGTCAGGGATTCCCGGGCCGGCATCCTCGACGCTGAGCCAGACCTCGTCGCCCCTGCCCGCCAAACCGACGGTGATCGTGTTCTCGGCCGGCCCGTGCCGCAGGGCGTTGTCGATCAGGTTGCGCAGCGCCTCGCGGATCGACACCGGGTCGCCCATGATCCGGTCGTGGCCTTGGCCAAGCCGGTCGTCCTCGAAGCTCAGAGCGACCTGCCGCATCCGGCTGTCGCGCAACAGCTCGGCCAGCGTGTCGCGCACCAGCGGCCGCAGCTCGAGCGGCGCGAGGCTGGCGTTGTCGGAGCGATGGATGACCATGGCGTTGGCCAGAAGCTGGTTGGTCAGCCGCACGGTGCGCTGCGCCTGCCGATCGGCCTTGGCCACCCGGGCGCGCATCTCGTCATGGCTCGTCGCATCCGCCGCGAGCGACAGGTGGCCTTGCAGCGCCGACAGCGAGGTCCGGGTCTGGTGCGCGACATCGGCGATGAAGCTCTCGGTCAGGGCGCGGCTCTGGCCCAATCGTGCAATGAACCCGTTGATTGCATCGAACAGCCCGCGGATTTCGCGCGGCGGCGTGCCATCGACCTGCGCCAGGTCGGCGGGGTCGCGATGCCGCAGCTCGGTCTCGATCTGGCGCAGCGGCGCCAGTGACCGGCGGATCGCCAGCCAGACGAAACCAAGCCCGATCAGCGACACGGCGGCCAGCCCGGCGATGCCGTTCAGGAACAGCGACCATTGCTGCGCCCGGCGCGCCTCGACGGTCTGTCCGATCTGCACGCCGACCCATTCGCGGCCCTCCGGCGCGGTCAGCCTGCGGCCCTGCGACACGAAGCGGAACGGCGTGTCGCCGAAGTCCGCGTCGTAGAAATGCGGCAGGTCGTTCAGCGCGCGCCCGGGGTCCGGCAGCGCCGCCGTGCCGGTGATCTCGCCGCGATCGGGGGAAAACACCCGGTAGACCACCCGGTCGTCGGGGTTAAGCGCGAGGATCTCCATCGCCGAATGCGGCAGGTCGACGGTCGGACCATCGGCCGCGAAAGACGTGCGTTCGAGGACCGACAGCGCCGCCCCGGCGAGCAGCAGGTCGTAGGTGCGGTTCGCGGCACCGCGCGCATAGGCCCAGAGCAGCAGCGAGATCAGCAGCAGCAGCACGGCAAAGCCCGCCGCCATGCTGGCGAGCAGTCGGCGTTGCAGCGAGCGGCCGCCCGGCTCAGTCGTCATCGGTGACATAGGCCATGTAGCCAAGGCCGCGGGCGGTCTTGATCACCAGCGGCGTACCGTCGAGCCTGCGGCGCAGGCGGGTAACGAGTTGCTCGATCGCGTTCAGGCTCGGGGTTTCCTCGAAGGTATAAAGCCGGTCGGCCACGTCTTCCTTGGTCAGCATCCGGCCCATGTTGTCGATCAGGATCTCCAGCAGCTGGATCTCGCGCGCCCGAAGCTGCGCGTCCTGACCGTGGATCGTCGCCCGCTTGGCAGCGCGGTCGAAGCTCAGCGGGCCGGCGGTGAACAGGTTGCTGGCGCTGCCGGCGCGACGCCGGGCGAGCACGCGGCAGCGGGCCGACAACTCGCGGAAGTCCACCGGCTTGACCATGTAGTCGTCGGCGCCGGCGTCGAGACCGATCACCCGGTCGTCGATCTGGCTGCGCGCGGTCAGGATCATCACCGGCGTGGTGTCGCCGCGCGAGCGCAGCGACCGCAGCACCTCGTAGCCGCTGCGGCCCGGCAGGTTCACGTCGAGCAGCACGATGTCGAAACCGGCGTGGCGCAGCAGCGTGTTGGCCGCTTCGCCGTCGCTTTCGCGGTCCACCGAATGCCCTTCGGACCGGAGCCGATCCAGGATCGTCTCCGCCAGATCGTCATTGTCCTCGACCAGCAGCATTCTCATGGCGCGACGATAGCCGCAGCGCGGCGCGGCGAGAAGCGCCCACGCGCGCAAGTCAGCGTCCGGTCAGCTTCGTGTCAGGATCCTCTCAGCGGCGCGGTGCCATGATCGGCAGATCCGGGGGGAGGACCCCGCGATGACCAGGTTCCCAAGGGAGGACAACCGAATGACATTTGCCCGCATCGGCACGGCGCTGGCCGTGACCATGAGCATCGCCACACCCGCGCTGGCCCAGAGCGACATCCGCAGACCCGAATGCGTCGCCCCGGCGAACCCCGGCGGCGGCTTCGACCTGACCTGCCGGGTGGCGCAGAAGGGCCTCGATCCGCAGGTCGACGCGCCGATCCAGGTGACCTTCATGCCCGGTGGCATCGGCGCCGTGGCCTACAACATGTTCAACACCACCCGCACCGATGACGCCTCGTCGATCGTCGCCTTCTCGACCGGCTCGCTGCTGAACATCGTCACCGGCAAATACGGCGAGTTCACCGAGGACGACGTCCGCTGGGTCGGCACCGCCGGCGCCGATTTCGGCGCCGTCGTGGTGCGGGCCGACAGCGACTACCAGGATCTCTCCGGGCTGATGGCCGATCTTGGCAGCGACCCGGCCAGCGTCGTCGTCGGCGCCGGCGGTTCGGTCGGATCCCAGGACTGGATGAAGGGCGCGCTGCTGGTCCGCGAGACCGGCGCTTCGCCGATGGACATGCGCTACGTCGCCTTCGACGGCGGCGGCGACGCCATCGCGGCGCTGCTCGGCGGCTCGATCGAGGTCTACATGGGCGACGTCGGCGAGATGGTGTCCCATCTCGAGAGCGGCCAGATGCGGATTCTCGCGGTGATGTCGCCCGAGCGGCTCGACGAACCCTTCGCCGAGATCCCGACCGCGATCGAGCAGGGCTTCGATCTGGAATGGACCATCCTGCGCGGCTTCTACATGGGCGGCGAGGTCTCCGACGCCGACTATGCCAAGTGGGTCGACGCCTTCAAGGCGGCTTACGAGACGCCGGAATGGACCGAGATCCAGAAGGCCCAGGGCCTGCTGCCGCTGAACCTCGCCGGCGAAGAGCTGGAAGCCAGCATCGACGAGCGCGTGGCGCGGCTGCGCGGCATCGCCTCTGAGGCCGGCCTGATCAACTGAGTTCCTCCCCGGAACGGGGGCCGGCGTCGCGCTGGCCCCTGACCCTATCCAGCCACCCCGCAACGAAGAGGAGGCCCCGATGGCCGACCGCATCTTCGCCGGGGTGCTTCTGGCCGTGACGCTGGCCTACGCGGCCATCGCCTTCACCGCCATCAGCGCCCCGTTCCAATACGACCCCCTTGGCCCCGAAAGCTGGCCGCGGATCCTGTCGCTCGTCGCGCTTGCCTGCATCGCGATGATCCTGTGGAAGCCGGACACCGAAACCCTCGGCCTCACCCGCCAGGCTTGGTTCCGGCTTGCCGCCACCGTGCTGGCGCTCATCGCCTATGCCGAGCTCTACGAGCCGCTGGGCTTCGTGATCTCGACCGTTCTCTACGGCACCGTGATGGCCCTGATGCTGGGCGCGGTCCGGCTTCGGGCGGTGGGCTTCGGCCTTGCCGCCGGGGTGCTGGGCTACCTGGTCTGCGCCAGCCTGATGGGTCTGAACCTGCCGCTGGGCGAGCTGGTCGAGGCCGTCTTCATCGCCACCGAAACCGAAGGGGCAAACTGATGGATGCCGTATTCTCGGGTCTCGCGACCGGCTTTGCCGTCGCGCTCGACCCGTTCAACCTGATGCTGGTCC
>JBFGEI010000225.1:0-5513 GCA_041580155.1 Limimaricola sp. | reverse complement strand
CTGCCGCATCCGGTCGATCGAGATCGCCGCCTCGCCCAGCACCTTGGCGACCTTGGCCAGCGCGGCGGGTTTGTCGAGCAGCCGCATCCGCAGGTAATACGGCGCCGGCACGGCGGCGCGGGCGGCGCGGGCGGCGCGCAGACCATGCGCCGGCTGGCCGAAGGTCGGCAGCCGCAGCCCGCGGGCGATGTCGATCACGTCGCCCATCACCGCGCTGGCGGTCGGGCCGGCGCCGGCGCCGGCGCCGCGCAGCACGATCTGGCCGACCGCGGCGCCCTCCAGCCCCACCAGGTTGGTGCCGCCTTCAAGCTGGCCCAGCGGCGACGAGGCCGGCACCAGGCAGGGCGACATCCGCTGCTCGAGCCCGCGGCCGGTCATCTGCGCCACGCCCAAGAGCTTGATCCGGAATCCCATGTCGGCGGCGTGGTGGATATCCTCGATGGTGATCGCGCCGATGCCCTCGAGCTCGACCCCGGCGAAGTCGACCTTGGTGCCGAAGGCGATCGCGGCCAGCAGCGCCAGCTTGTGACCGGCATCGATGCCGCCGACGTCGAGATTCGGATCGGCCTCGAGATAGCCAAGGTCGGCGGCCTCCTGGAACACCGTCTCGTAGGGCAGGCCGGCGCTCTGCATCCGGGTCAGGATGTAGTTGCAGGTGCCGTTCATCACCCCCATCACCCGGGTGATCTCGTTGCCGGCCAGCGATTCCGTCAGCGCCTTGATCACCGGGATGCCGCCGGCCACCGCCGCCTCGAAGCGGATCACCCGCCCGGCGGTCTCGGCGGCCTCGGCCAGCGCCTGGCCGTGCAGCGCCAGCAGCGCCTTGTTGGCGGTCACCACGTCCTTGCCGGCGGCGATCGCGGCTTCGGTCACCGCCTTGGCCGGGCCGTCGTGGCCGCCCATCAGTTCAAGCACCACGTCGACGTCGTCGCGCCGGGCCAGCGCCACCGGGTCGGTTTCCCAGGCGTAGCCGTCGAGCGATACGCCGCGGTCGCGCGACCGGTCGCGGGCCGAGACCGCGGTGATCGCCACCGGGCGGCCGGCGCGGGCGGCGATCAGCTCGGGATGGGCGCGGACGATGCGAACCACGCCGGCGCCCACGGTTCCCAGACCGGCGATTCCGAGGCGAAGGGGAGAGGTCATGTCAGGCTCCGGTTTGGCTTCTGGGCTGGATGTCGCGCAGGCCTGTTAGCCCGATGGCGGGGTCACTGCAACGCGGGCGGCAGCGCCACCCCGCTTCGCAGCCGGTCGCGGGTCGCGGCGTCGACCACCTCGGCGCCGCGCAGCGCCGCCGCGCGGGCGCGCAGCCGGGCCAGCCGCTGGTCGGCCTGCGACCGATCGGCACTGGTCAGCCGGGCGCCGCCCTCGAGCGCCGCGGCGCTGGCCAGCAGCGGTGCGACATCGATCAGCGCCGGCGGCGGCACCACCCGGTCGGCTTCGGGGATTCGCGCGTCGAGTTCGGGAAATTCGGTGCAACCCGCCAGAAGCAGGACCGGCAGTGCGGCAAGGATCAGGGCGCGGGGCATCGCAGGCCTTCGTTGGGGCTGCGGGACCATAGACTTCGCCGGACCGCGGCCGCAAGCCGCTGACCGCCCGCGCCGTCGCGGCGGGGTGACGCCGGCGCGGCGCCGGGCTATGCCGCTGGCACGGGGCAGGGCGAGGGGCGTTTCGATGGTCGATCAGGTGATGATGCGGGTGCGGGCGGCACCGGCGCGACGGGCGCTGGCGGTGGGCGTGCTCTACGCGCTTGGCGGCATGCTGAGCTACGCCGCGCTGGGCCAGGAGACGAAGATGGGCTGGGCCCTCGTGTTGCTGGTCCTGGCGCTGCTGACGCTGCTTGGCGGCGAGGCGCTGCGCCGCGCCAGCGCGCTTGGCCTGCAGCTCGACGACAGCGGGCTGAGCGACAGCTCGGGCGATGTGCTGGCGCGCTGGGACGACATCGTGGCGGTCGATCGCGGCAGCTTTTCGCTGCGGCCGTCGAACGGGTTCACGCTGCGGCTGCGCCACTCGGGCGCCCGCGCCTGGAAGCCGGGGCTGTGGTGGCGGCTGGGTCGCCGGGTCGGCGTCGGCGGCGTCACCGACGCGCGGCCGACCCGCGCCCTGGCCGAGGCGATCGCGCTGCGGCTGGAACAGCGCAACCCGTCGCGCTGAGCCTCAGCAGGTGGCGGTGCTCGGGCCGCCGTTGTTGCTGGAGTTCCAGCACAGCTGGCCGGCAAAACGCGGCCGGGTCACGACCTTGTCCTCGAAGGTGAACGGGTCGAGGCCGACCTCGTAGCCGGGCAGGTAATCCACCCAGGTCTCGACCAGGATCCCGATATCGCGGTTTGGCATCGCCGGCATGATGCTTCTGAGTTGCGCCAGCCCGGCGGTGTCCAGTTCGGCAACGCCACCGCGGGTCCGTGACCAGTTCACCAGGTAGCGGTCGGTCGGCCCGTCATAGTGCAGCATGGTGACTCGAAGTCGCACCGCTTCGTCGGTATCGACGAGGAACTGCTGCAGGTCGTGCACGCTGTCGAGATACTGCGGCGTGATGTAGCCGGTCTCGCGGCTCAGCGCGTCGCCGATGGTATAGGCGGCGCGGATGTTGGTCGACTTGGCGCGGAACGCGTCGAAGAACACATGCGCGCCGACGAAGCACCAGATCAGGATCGGCAGCATCAGCAGGCCTTCGACCATCACCACGCCATCTTCGGCGCGACGGAACCGGCGCAACAGCGCCCAGGGCGAGTGACGATTCGGTCTCATGGCTCCACCACGAATGAGGCTGCGGAAATCAGCGCGTAGGCGTCGCCAGAGGTCCTGACCAGCGCCGCGCCGAGGCCGGAGCTGGGGAAATAGGGGTCGAACAGCGAGCAGGCGCGCAGCACCATCAGCTGGTTCGCGGTTCCGGCCGTGAAGCCGCGTACCGGGATCGCGTCGTCGGTGCGATCGACGCAATCGGCGCGCGCCGGGATCTGGGCCCCGGCGCGCGGGTCCAGCGGCCGCATCTCGAGCCGCATCTGCGCCACGCAGTCGGGCAGGATCAGCGCGTTGTCGCAGATCGCCTGCTTGACCGCGTCATGTGTGACCGGAGCGATGTTGCCAAGCCGGATGTCGCGCACCGTGACGTCGACGCCGCGGTCCAGCATTACCTGGCGCGCGGTGAGCATGCCGAGTTCGAAGGTCGACAGGAACAGCATGAAGAAGAACGGGAAGACCAGCACGAATTCGATCGTGGCCGAGCCGGACTGAGCGCCGCGGAACCGCCCGAAGCTGGCGCGAAGCCGGGTCATTGCACCAGCCTCAGCGCGTTGATCTGGTTGGCGATCGAGTTGAAGGCGGTCGAGATCTCGATGCCTTCGACCCGGTAGAAGTGCGACGGCGACGAGGCGCATTCGGCCATCACGTCGGCGGCCCGGTCGGTGACTTCGAAGCCGATCGAGAAGATGATGATGCCTTTGGCCTTGCTGGCGTCGCAGATCTGTTTCAGCCGGGCATCCTTCACCGCGGTGTCGGTCCTGGTGATGATGTTGTCCCAAAAGCTGCGCGTGGCACTGCTGTTGTACTGGGTGTAGCGGAAGTGTCGCGCGTGATCCTGCACCGAGATCCGGTCGAACAGCTGCGGCCAGGTCATTGGAAGACCGGTCTGGGTCATGTTCCAGTTCTTGGGTTGCGGCCGGAAGAACAGCTCGTTCGGAATGAGGTCGCCGTCGCGGTTGTTCACCTCGGGCGAGGCCACGAAATACTCGCCGGTCAGGCTGCGGGTCACGTCCGAGGCCCCAAGCCGGTAAGGCGGCGCGATTTCGTAGTGGCGGGTGTTTTCGCCGTCGGTCATCACCACCAGCACCTTCATCGCCGCCGGCTCGAGGAAGCTCAGCGGACGGCCCTCGAACAGCGGGTTGACGTTGCCTTGGGTGATCAGCCCATGGATCACCGGCCGCGCCGAGGGATCGAGCAGCGCCGCGCCCCAGTTCACGCCCATCTCGATCGAGGTCCAGCCGCCGGCGGTCAGCTGCTGGATCCGGTTCTTCAGCACGGCGCGGCTGTTCGACCACGGCAGCACCTGGAACGCTGCATCGGTGCGGCAGTTCGGCTTGTTGGCCGACATGTTCGAATAGGTGCCGGTAGACGAATCGGGGTCGAAGTGCCCGGCCTGCATCAGCCCGACCAGCGGCATCGCGGTCTGGGTGTAGGTGTTGGCCGGCAGGTCGACGCAATAGCTGTATGTGTGCCCCGGCACCACGCCGTATAGCAGCGACAGCACCGGGCCGAGATTGACCTGGGTCGAATATGGGACCAGCGAGATTCCGACATGGTTCGCATCGACCGAATCGAAGATGGTGTCGATGAATTCATCGCCGGCGGCCTTCAGCCGCGTCAGCCGGTTGTTCTGGCCCATCGACCCCGACACATCGAGCACCAGCCCGATTTCGATGTCGGTCACCGATTCGGTGGCCGAGCCGGCCGCCGGCGCGGTCAGCGTGTCGATGCCGAGCATCCGCATGAACATCATGTTGACGTCCATCGCCGCGGTGGCGGTGACGGTCTTGCTGTTGAAGCCCTGGGTGATGGTCACGTCCTGCAGCTCGTCGGCCAGCCCGGCCTTGGCGAAGCGGTCGCGCACCACCGCTTCGGGGTCGAGGCTCTGCTGCAGGTCGGCGGCGGCAAGCACCGCGCGGTCCAGCGTCGACTGCATCCAGGCGCGCTTGGTCTCGAACCGCATCAGGTCGACCGCGAGACCGCCGACCATCAACATCATCATCATGATGAAAAGGGCGAAGATGATCATCGAGCCTTCGTCGTCGCGCCGCAGCAGCCTGGCCCGGCGCGCCGCGATGCGCGGCAGGCGGGCGAGGGTGATGCGCAGCGACGACGGACAGCGACGGGTCATGGCGACCTCCGGATTGAAGACGAGATTCTTCGAGATACCGGTCCCAGATAACATCGGGCCTGTGGCCGAATTCGGGCAGGGGTGCGGCCCTGCGACGTTGATAGCCACCGATATCGCGGCACTTCGTTGTCGTCGGGGCAGCGCCGCGGCGGGTGAAATTGGGGGTCGATCCTTGGCGCAACAGGTCTAGGATCAGGAACAGAATGGCCGGGACAGACCGGCCGCACAGGGAGACGAACAACCATGACCCAGCACCAGTCACCGATGGTCGAGCCAAGCTTTCGCGATTCCGTCGATCTGATGTTCAACCGCGCCGTGGCGCTGATGGACCTGTCGCCGGGGCTCGAAGAGAAGATCCGGGTCTGCAACGCCACCTACACGGTGCGCTTCGGCGTCCGGCTGCGTGGCCAGATCCACACCTTCACCGGCTACCGCTCGGTCCATTCCGAGCACATGGAGCCGGTCAAGGGCGGAATCCGCTACGCGCCGCAGGTCAACCAGGACGAGGTCGAGGCGCTTGCGGCGCTGATGACCTACAAGTGTGCGCTGGTCGAAACGCCCTTCGGCGGCTCGAAGGGCGGTCTCTGCATCGATCCCCGCGAGTGGGAGGAGGACGAGCTCGAACGCATCACCCGCCGCTTCG
>JBFGEI010000224.1:0-5525 GCA_041580155.1 Limimaricola sp. | reverse complement strand
TGCACCCGCGCGTCGTTCAGCCCGGCGGCGAAGTCGCGCAGCAGGTCGGTGTCGCCGCCGCCGTCGAAGGCCGCCGCCCGGAAGTTGGTGGCCAAGCCGACCTTGAGCCGGTTCAGCGGCCCGTCCGGCAGCCGCGCCGCCTGCGGGTCCGGGCTGCACAGCGTCAGCCGATCCTGCGCGATGCCGTCCCATGCCTCGGGGGCGGTGTAGCAGCCGTCGAGCCGCAGCCCCTGAAGCCCGGGAATGCGCCGCAGGTAGGGCGGCGGCGGCATGTTCATCACCGACAGGCACGGCTTGCCGGATTCGCCGACCCGCCGCATCAGCGCCTGGACCGATTGATCGTGGAAATGCGGCTCCTGCATCGCCAGCACCACCAGGTCATGCGCCGACGGGTTGGCGTCGCCGGGCAGGCAGCCGTGAAGCCGCCCCGGCAATTCGGCCGACACAAGCTCGAACGGCGGCGTCGAACCGCCGCCCGGGATCTCGACGGTGATGCCCTCGCTCTCGATCACCGCGACCTCGTCGGCGCGGCCGACGAGCGTCACGCGGTTGCCCGCCGCAAGCGCCTTTATCGCGATAAGCGAGCCGTATGAGGCCCCCAGAACCAGAACGCTGATCTCGTCATGCATACCCTGTCCTCCTGCCGGTAAAAACAACACGATGGCCCACCCCCGAAAGGCTAGGCAGCCGCCAAAGACCGGTCAATCGAGGTTCCGTGACCGTGGTTACCGTCCACGGCGTCCGGCCGGGCGCGGCGGCGCGCCCCGAAGTCATCCGACCGTGACGACGGTCCTCGCCGCCGTCGAACCATGATCGCAGAACCAGGCGATGCCGGGTTCGCACATGTCGATCTCGAGCGCGAAGCGCCCGGCATAATTCGGCGCCTGCAACTCGAGCGCCGCAGAGAAGCTTTCGCCGGGCGCGACCGGTCGGGAAAAGCCGATCTCGCCGGCCGGCCGGATCGGTTCGCGATCGTCGAGATGGCGCCAGATCCCGGCCAGAACCAGCGTGCTCTGCTCGGTCGGCGTCCAGGCCGTGGTCCCGTGGTTGGTCACGCTGACCTGAATCTGCCGGGTCGATCCGGGCGGCCATTTCTCGGGCACCCGGGTGGCGACGATCCGCGCCGCCATAGACGATACCGGGAACCGGCCCGACGGCTGGTGTGGAACCTCGGCCAGCCGCTGCGCCAGCCGTTCGGAAAACGCCCGGGCGTTCGACGGCTGGAAATAGGTGCCGTGGTCGCCCGGCACGATGTCCCAGACCACCTCGCGGTGCAGCCGCTGCCAGCCGATCTGTGGCTTTTCGAACAGGTAGAACGGGTTGAAGCGTCCGCTCTCGCGGCCGAAGAACAGCGCGACCCGCCCCGGGTACGGGGTCAGCGGCACGTGTTCGAGCAGGCTCAGCTGCGGCACCGCGTGGCCCAGCGACAGCAGGTGTCGCGCCAGGTATTCGGCGATCCTCCCGCCTTGGCAGTTGCCGCCCAGCAGATAGGGTCCGCCCGGCAGCAGCCGCTCGATCTCGGCGGCGTAGCGGCGGGCCAGCGCCTCGGCCATGCGGCGCCGGTCGGCCTTGCTGCCGATGATCGAGCTCATCGAGCGGAACGCGAAGATCGGCTGGTCGTCGCCCAGCTGCCGCGCCAGCTCGACCGGTTCGTGACCGCCGTTGAAGCACCAGATCAGCGGTGGCTTGCCGCCGTCCAGGTTCAGCCCGAAGCACGGCACGTCGTCGCTGAGGCTGGTGCCCGGCCAGCCCATCGCCGAGGTGCGCAGCTGCGCCAGCACCTCGGGCGCGAGGCCGGCGTCGAACCCCGGGACCGGCGGCTGGATCCGTGGCCGTGTCAGCAGCGTGATCGCCCGCCGCGCCGCCCCGCGCAGCCTGCGAAACCGCTTTGCCGGCGGCCGGTTGCGCGGCGCCTCGGACCTGGCGTCGCCCCCCGGGATCGGACCGTCGCCTGTCGGCCCGGTTCCGGCGATCTCGTCGATCAGCGCGGCCAGCGCGCGGATCGTGCGCCGCCCGTCCAGCGCGGTCGGCGGGATCTTCAGCCCGAACGCCGCCTCGGCATCGAGCACCATCCGCACCACCGACAGCGAGTCGCCGCCCATCTCGAAGAAATCGTCGTCACGGCCGACGCGCGGCAGCGCCAGCACCCGGATCCAGACCTCGGAGAGCCGCCGCTCGGTTTCGGACAGCGGCGCAGCGGGTCCGGTGGCGGCGTCCGGCACCTCCGGCCTCTGCTCGGCCGCGGTCCGGGCCAGCGCCGGACGGTCGATCTTGCCGTTCTGGTTGAGCGGGATCGCGGCGAGGCGGTGGAACGCCGATGGCACCGCGACCGCCGGCAGATGCAGCAGCGCCAGCGCGCGCAACTCGGCTGCGGGCAGATCGGCGGCGGCTTCGTAATAGGCCAACAGCCTCAGGTCCGGCGCGCCGACCGGCACCACGGCGCAGCCGGTGACCGCCGGGTGCCGCGCGATCGCCGCCTCGACCTCGGCCAGTTCGATCCGCACCCCCGCCACCTTCAGCTGGCTGTCGATCCGGCCGTGGTGCACCAGCGCGCCTTGGCGGTCGATCCGGCCGAGATCGCCGGTGCGATACAGCGTGCCGCCGGGTCGGAACGGGTCCGGCAGGAAGCTGTTCGATGTCAGGTCGGGCCGTTCGAGATAGCCTTGCGACAGCCGCACGCCACCAAGCCAGATCTCGCCGGCGACGCCGCGCGGCACCGGGTTCATGCCCTGGTCCAGCACATGCACGGTGACGTCCGGCGCCGGCAGGCCCACCGGCACGGTGGTGCCTCGGTCGCGCTGCGGATCGTAGACGTGCCGGGTGCTTGCCATCGTGGCTTCGGTGGGTCCGTACCAGTTCTCGATCGACACCGCGTCGCCGAAGGCGGCGCGCGCCGCGGCGGCAAGATCGGTCGACAGCTGCTCGCCTATGATCTGCAGCACCCTGATCCGCTTCAACTGTTTCGGTTGCCGCACCAGCAGCCGCAGCTGCGACGGCGTCACGGTGACCGCGTCGACCTCATCGGCCGCCAGCACGTCCATTGCCACCACGCGGCCGATCGCCTCGGGGGTCGGATAGGCGACGACCCGACCGCCACCGACCAGCGCGGTGAACAGCCGGTAGGCGGCCTCGAAGGACAGCGTGCTCGACAGCGCCCAGTCGATCGCGCCGTGGTCGGCCAGGGCGCCATGCGCCCAGCGGGTGTAGCGCGCGAGACCGCCATGCGGCACCAGGATGCCCTTCGGCGTGCCGGTGCTGCCCGAGGTGTACATCACGTAGGCCGTGGCCTGTGCCGCAATGTCGGGCAGCTCGTGGCCCTGCCCGGCGCCTTCCGACTGCAACCGTTGCAGCGTGATCGCCGGAACCCCGGCGGCGGCGAATTCCGGACGGGCCGGCGCCGCGGTGATCGCCAGCCGCGCGCCGGTCTGGCGCAGCATGATCGCCGCGCGCGACTCCGGCGTGTCGGTGTCGATGCCGCAGATCGTGGCGCCGGACCGCATCACCGCCAGCAATGCCACCACCAGATCGACCGACCGTGGGCAGGCGACGGCGACGAAGTCGCCCGGCCCGATTCCGCGACCGCGCAGCGCCAGCGCCGCGTCGCGTGACCGGGTCTCGAGGTCGCGGTAGCTGAGGCTGGCGTCGGGGTCGCTGACCGCGACCGCGTCGGGCGTCTTGCGGCATTGCGCCACCACGCCCTGCGGGATCGTCGCATAGGGCGGCGGCGGCGCGGAAAAGGCATCGTGCGAAGCCTGCCGCGCCGCGGCCTGCGCCCGGTCCCCGGTCAGCGCCAGCCGCGCCACCTCGGTGTCGGGGGCCTCGAACAGCGCGTCGAAGATCCGCAGGTAGACGTCGGCGATCTCGTCGGGATCGAGGATCTCGGCGATGTCCTCGTTCAGGTCGAACAGGATCTTCACGTCGCCGTCGCGGTCGGCGGCGCGGATCGTGATGCTGAGATCCAGCCCGACCGATTCCGCCACCCGCTGGTCGGTGAGTTCGACCGACCGCACCCCCGCGAAATCCGGCATCGTCGTGGTGATATGGTTCAGCACCACCCCGAACGGCCGCCGCGGCAGCGCCTCGCCCTTCTTGGCGGCGGCGAAGACGGCGCGGCGCTCGGCCTGGACTTGGCGCAGCACCTCGGCCAGCGTGGTGCCCGGCGACATCTCGACGCGCAGCGGCAGCATCCGGATGAACAGCCCGGCCACCTGGTCGGCGCCCGGCAGGTAGCGGTTGTGGGTCGGGGTGCCGATGGTGACCGACTGCTGGCCGGATACCCGCCCGGCCAGCACCAGCGCCGCCGCCGCGAAACCATTGTAGAGCAGCGAATGCAGCCGCGCCGGCGCCGCGTCGGGCTTGAGACCAAGCGCAGCGGCGGCGGCGGCCAGCCGGTCCGGTCCGAGGTAGATCTCGCGGCGCAGCATCCGGGTCGAGGCCGCCAGCGCCGACTGCCGGTCGGGCGGCACCGCCGGGCTGAGCCGGGCGCGCGCCGGTGCCGGTGCTTCGACCTCCGGTTTCGGCGGCGCGAAGAACGCCCGGTGCCGCGTGACGAAATCGACGTAGGACGGGTAGGCCGCCATCGGCATCGCCCCGGCCAGGCCGGCCTCGTAGAGCTTGGCCAGCCGGTCGATCAGCAGCCCGGCCGAACTGAAATCGGTGACGATGTGATGCTGGTTGAACTGCCACAGCATGTGGTCGGGACCGCATCTGGCCAGCGCCGTGGCGAAGACCTTGCGGCGCAGGTCGAAAGGCCGCGCCGCGTGTTCGTCCAGCCAGCGGCCGGCCGCCGCAAAGGGCGCCGCGGCATCCGAGAAATCGGCGAATTCGAGATCGACCGGGATGCTGGGCCAGACCCGCTGGCAGGCCGCGCCATCCTGTTCCGAGAAAGTCAGTCGCAGCGCGTCGGTGCCAAGCACCAGAGCTTCGAGTGCGCGTTCGAACACCGCGCGGTCCAGGTTGGTGTTCCAGGCAATCCGCATGTTTCGGCTGTCTGTCGGCCGGTCCGGGTGCAATTGCCACGCCGCCCAGAACCCCTGCTGCGAGGGCGTCAATGGAAAGGTTGCAACACGAAGCCGGTCATCGGCCGGCACACTCGCTTGGTGCATTTCACTGCCCGATCAAAACGACCCCCATCACAGGAAAACACGACGGCAGCGATTCCAGCAATAATATTCTCTGCTGACGGGACCTTGCGACATGGTTAACCCACAACCAATCGCCCGGAAAAAACCGCGTCCCCGCCGCGAAACCGCCCGATTTCCCCAGGCGTTCGCTTTTCTTTCCAGTCATGGGTCATCCACCGCGTCGAGGATTGGAATCATTGACCGCGGCATTTACCTACCATTTTTTTACGTTTCTTAATGCTTTTCTTCACGACCGGCCGTTATGCTGGATGTCCGGGCCCGGCGGATCGGCAGCCGTCAGCCGTCAGCCGTCCCCGAACTTGTCGACGCGGCCGGCTGGGCTAGGTCGTCATGTGCCGGCGCCGGTGCCTGGCGTGTCGCGATCGGGCAGCTTGGCCTTTA
>JBFGEI010000223.1:0-5568 GCA_041580155.1 Limimaricola sp. | reverse complement strand
GTTCTCGTTGCCCTCACAGGTGTGGTTGTAGACCACGTCGAGGATCACCTCGATCCCGGCGGCGTGGAACTTCTTCACCGCCGCCTTCACTTCGCGGTAGGCGCCGGTCTTCAGATACGGCTTGTGCGGCGCGAAGAACGACAGGGTGTTGTAACCCCAGTAGTTCGACAGACCCTTTTCGGCCAGGTGGCCGTCGTTGGCGAAGGCGTGGATCGGCAGCAGTTCGATCGCGCTGACGCCGATGCGGGTCAGGTGGTCGATGATCGCGTCGGACGCCAGCCCGTGGATCGTGCCGCGGTCGTCCTCGGGGACGTCCGGGTGCAGCATCGTCGCGCCCTTGGCGTGGGCTTCGTAGATCAGCCCGTTCTGCCAGCGCCGGCGCAGCGCCGAGTCGGCCTCCCAGTCGAATTCGCTGTCGACCACCACCCCCTTCGGCACGAAGGGCGCGCTGTCGCGCGGGTCCGGTCCGGTCAGGTCGTTGCCCGGCATCTCGTAGCCGAAAATCGCCGGATCCCAGGCCAGATCGCCGCGCAATTCGCGAGCGTAGGGATCGAGCAGCAGCTTGTTGGCGTTGAACCGGTGGCCGTTCTCGGGGTCGTAGGGGCCGTGCACCCGGTAGCCGTAGACCTGGCCCGGACCGACGTCCGGCAGGTAGCCGTGCCAGATCCCGCCTTCCATCTGCGGCAGGTCGAGACAGTGGGTCTGCTGCTTGCCGTCGTCGTCGAACAGGCACAGCTGCACCGCCGTCGCATTGTCCGAGAACAGCGCGAAGTTGGTGCCGTAGCCGTCATAATTCGCCCCCAGCTCGTCGGATCGCGATGCCGAGAGGTCGAAGGAAGCCCTGCGGGCGGTGATGTCTTTCATCATGGGTGGGACTTGGCTCCGGTAAGGCTCCGCGGGCGTTGCGGATCCCGGGCGGCGGGGAGGCCGGCAGGGATAATGCGGGAAAGCGCCGAATATCGGCGCAGGACGTACGGCAAACAGATCATGGTCCGGTCTCCGTGACCGGCTCTGCGCAAGCGCCGCCGAAGGCCGCGCGCCGCGGCGCAGGCGGGAACTTGGAGATCATCGGCGGCCTCAAGGGATGGTCGAAGGTCAGGGCCATAACGCCGCCAACCCGACACGGTTCCGTGGCGGCAGCATCGCTGCCGCCACGGTGGTCACGGTGTCAGCCACCCGCCGGCATCCAGTCGAGCACCACCGGCGCGGTCATGTCGCGCGGATCGAGCGGCCAGATCCGGGTGCCGCCGGCCGGGGCCGCGGCGTCGGCCTCGCGGCCGGTCCAGGAAATCTGCAGCCGCAGCTGGCCCTGCGGCGCTTCGCGGATCAGCACCAGGCTGTCGGCTTCGGGCGCCTCGATCCTGGCCGAGGCGACGGCGAAGAAGGCCTCCTGGTCGCGGCGTAGCCCCAGCCCGGCGCAAAGCAGCCGCGCCTTGTGACCGGCAAACCCGTTCGACCGCGGCGCCCGGGCCGCGCCGTCGGCGGGGCCGGGAATAGAGGCCGGATCGTCAAGCGCGGGAAAGCAGTCCGCCGCGCCCTGCATCGCCAGCTCGGCGATGGCGCGGAAATCCACCGCCATGCGGTTGTCGGGGTCGGTCAGTTGGAACGCCCCGACCTCGGTGCCCTGGTAGATGTCGGGGAACCCCGGCATCACCAGCTTGAGCGCGGTCTGCGCCAGCGACAGCGCCTCGCCGCGGGCGATGATCTGCGCCGCGCCCGCCGGCAGCTCCGCGCGCCAGCTTTCGACCAGCGCCTTGGCAAAGCGCTGCGCCGCCGCTTCGGCCTCGGCGTCGGGATGGGTCCAGGTGGTGACCTCCTTGGCCTCGCGCATCGCCTTCTCGACATGCGCGCCAAGCCGCGGCGCAATGTCGTCGCGGCCCTGCTCCCACATCGCGATCAGGGTCTGCAGGATATACCAGCGCAGGTTCGGGTCGATCTCGCCGGCGCCGTCGACATCGGTGCTGTGCTCCCACAGCGCCAGAAAGGCTTCGGGCAGGTGGCTGATCGCCACCAGCCGCATCCGCGCGTCCTCGGAGCGCTTGGTGTCATGCGTCGAGGTCAGCGTCATCTCGGAATTGGCGCGGCGCGCCAGCCAGGACGACAGCTCTTCGACGGTCATCGCCGCGGCGTCGGGATCGGCGCCGACCTCGTTGGCAGCCAAGTAGCGGTTCCAGCGGAACCCGGCGGTGTCCTCGTGCGCTTTGGCAAGCAGCGCCCCGGTGACCTGCTGGAAGCGAATCCGCAGCGCCTGCGCCGCCGCGTCGGGCGCGTCGATGATGCAGCTGGCGACCAGCTGGACGGTGGCGTCCGAGCGCAGCTCGGCGCCGGCCTCTTCGGCGACCGCGCGCATCAACGCCGCCTGGTCGGGATCGTTGCTGTCGCCGTCGAAATAGGTGCGGTAACGCGGGAACGCGACCAGCAGCGCGATGATCGCCTCGCGCAGCGCCTCGTCGCCGACCTCCTCGCCGCCCTCGGGGCCGGTGGCCTCGCGCGCCATCGCGATCAGCTGGTGCAGCTCGGCCGCCAGCTCCTGGCGGATCACCTCGTTCTTGGCGGTGATCAGCGCGTCGTGGAACCGGCCCTCGCGGCCGGTCTCGCGGCGCCAGGCATCATCAAGCCGGGCCAGCCCGGCCGCGTCGGTCAGGATCCGGGCGATGCTGCGCGCCGCCTCGTAGCCGGTGGTGCCCTGGATCGGCCAGGAGGCGGGGACCGTCTCGTCGCCGGTCAGGATCTTCTCGATCCACACCGGGGTGTCGCCGACCTTGTCGCGCAGCCGGTGCAGATAGGACGCCGGATCGGCCAGCCCGTCGATGTGATCCAGTCGGATGCCCTGCACCTCGCCGGCCTCGAGCATCTCGAGCAGCAACGCGTGCATGTCGTCGAACACGGTCTCGTCCTCGACCCGCATGCCGATCAGCCCGGTGACGTTGAAGAACCGCCGGTGGGTCACGCCGTCGCGCTCGTATTCCCAATGGGTCAGCCGCCACGGCTGCTCCGCGAGCACCTCGCGGATCGTGTCGGGGTCCCGGCGCTTGTCTTCGGACGGCAGGCTGCCCGGCGCCATCGGCACCGCGAAATGCTCGGTCGCCAGCTGCGGTCCGCCCTCGCCCTCTTCCAGCCGGAACGCGCCGGCGTCGATCATCGTCTCGAGCGGTTCGCCGAGGAACGGCAGCACCAGCCGGCCCCGGGCCCAGTCGATGTCGAAATGCGCGGCGTAGCGCGAGGCCTCGCCGTGCCGCAGCACGTCGCGCAGCCAGGGGTTTTCCAGGTGAAACGCGGTGTGGTTCGGCACGATGTCGAGAATGATGCCAAGCCCGGCGTCGCGCGCCGCCTGCGCCAGCGCGCGGTAGCCGTCGCGACCGCCCAGGGTCGGGTCGATCTCGGACGGGTCGGTGACGTCGTAGCCATGCGTCGACCCGCGCACCGCGGTGAAGACCGGCGACAGGTAGAGATGGCTGACGCCAAGCCCGGCCACATAGGGCACCAGCCGACGCGCGGTGTCGAAGTCGACGCCCTCGCGCAGTTGCAGGCGGTAGGTCGCGCGGGGCAAGGAGGTGCTGGACATCAAAGGGTGCTCACGAAAAGGGCGAAGGCAAAGGGATCACTGGCGATATCGCCGATGGCAAAGTCGTGCGGGTCGGCGGTGCCTTGGGTATCGGGCGGCGTGCCGAGGTTGATGCGCGCCGCGACGGCGCCGCCGTTGAATGGCCACAGCACCGACAGCGCGCCCGGCCCGACCCGGGTCACCTTGGCCGGGCCGGCGCGGCCGGTCTTGATCAGCGGCACGATCAGCTCGGAGCGAAGCGCCAGCAGGTCGCGGGTCAGCGCGCGCCAATGGCGCATGACCTCAGGATCGCCGCGGAACGGCCGCGACGCCTCGAAGCTTTCGACGGCGTTGGGATCGGGGACCTGGCCGGTGAAGCCGCCGAAATCCTTAAACTCGGCCTGCCGGCCCTCGCGGGTGGCGCGGGCCAGGTCGCCGTGATGGTCGCAGAAGAACAGGAACGGCGCGGTCTCGCCGACCTCTTCGCCCATGAACAGCATCGGGATGAACGGCGAGGTCAGCAGCATCGCATGCGCGACCTCGACGGCGCGCGGTTCTGCAAGGCTCAGAAGCCGGTCGCCGATCGCGCGGTTGCCGACCTGGTCGTGGGTCTGGTTCGAGTTGACGAAGCCGGTCCAGGGCAGATGTCCCGAGGGCCGGCCGCGGCGCGTGTCCTTGCCGGGCCGCTTCTGGCCCTCTTCGACATGGCCGCGGGCCAGCGCCAGCGCCAGGTCTGCGATCGGGTCGGCGGCGAAGGGGGCGTAGTAGCCCTCGCTCTCGCCGGTCAGCGCGGTGTGGACCGCGTGGTGGTAGTCGTCGTTCCACGAGGCGGCATAAAGCCCGGTGTCGCGCAGCTCGGGCTCGTTGCGCTCGTCCTCGGTGATCAGGTGGATCGGCCGGGCGAAACCGGCGTCGCGCACCCGTTCGCCCAGCTCGACCAGCAGATGGCGCGGCGAGGCATCGACGATCTGATGCACCGCGTCGAGCCGCAGCCCGTCGAGCCGGTAATCGCGCAGCCAGTACAGCGCGTTCTCGATGAAGAATTCGCGCACCGCGGGTTGCGAGAAGTCGATCGCCGCGCCCCAGGGGGTATGGCGCTCGGCGTCGAAGAACTCGGGCGCGTAGGCATGCAGATAGGCGCCGTCGGGGCCGAAATGGTTGTAGACCACGTCGAGGATCACCATCATCCCGGCGGCCTGCGCTGCCGCGACCAGGTCCTGCATCTGCTCGGGCGTGCCGTAGGCCGGGTGCGGCGCGTAGGGCAGCACCCCGTCGTAGCCCCAGCCGCGCGCGCCCTGCCACTGGCCGATCGGCATGATCTCGATCGCGGTGATGCCAAGCGCCGCCAGTTCGGGCATCTTCGCGGCCGCCGCGGCAAAGCTGCCCTCGGGGGTGAAGGTGCCGATGTGCAACTCGTAGATCACCGCCTCGTCCCAAGCCCTGCCCTGCCAGCCGGATGCCCAGCGCCGCTGGCCCGGATCGCACAGCAGCGACGCGCCGTGCACGTCGCCCTGCTGCTGCCGCGCCGCGGGATCCGGGCGCCGTTCGCCGTCGATGACAAAGCTGTAGGCGCTGCCCTCGTCGCCGGTGGCGTGGCCGCGCCAGGCGCCGTCGGCGGCGCGCTGCAGCGGCAGGGTTCGGTCTGGCAGCTCGACGGAAACCGCCTGCGCCGATGGCGCCCAAAGCGCGAAGCTCCAGCCGTCGGGGTCGGGCACGGCGCCCCAGAAGGGTTGGGATGCGCCCTCGGAGTGCGCTGCATCTGGCGAAGCTGTGCTGGTCATGTCGGTCCTCTTTGCCGCTGCAACGGGAACGTGCACAGAACGCGCCGGTTCCGCACCGGACCGCGGATGCACACCGCTCCTGCGCCGATGGCGAGTGGACACGACGCTAGCTGCGTCAGCAAGGGAAAGCGACGGTCGGGGCGGCCGCGGCGATCGCCGCGGCAGGATCCTTGCAGCAAGGCCACGCGAAATCGCGCCACGAGCTTTCACCCATGGCGCGATCCGTCGTCGCTGCGCCCGGCC
>JBFGEI010000222.1:0-5571 GCA_041580155.1 Limimaricola sp. | reverse complement strand
TGCACGGTGATGCTGTCCTGCTGGGTCGCCATCGAGGTGCCCTGGAACAGCCCGCCAAGCCCGGCGGCGCCCTGCGATTCAGCCTGCTGGATCACGAATTCCGACTTGGTGGCGAACATTGGCGTGGCGAGGACGTAGAAGTAATACCCCGCCGCGATCGTCGGCAGCAGCACGAAGACCGCCAGCCGCGCCAGCAGCATCGACAGCCGCCGGCGTCGGCGCTGCGCCATCTGCTTCTGCATCGCCGCGATCTCGGCGTTGCGCCGGGCCGCCGGGTCGGCGAATTCGGTCGAGGGCAGGGTCTGCGCCGGCTCGGGCCGGGTCTGCGGCAGCTGCACCCGGCCTTGCGGCGCCCCGGCGCCGATCCGCGGCAGGCTGTCCGAGCTGCCATTGCTGCGGCTGTCGGGAACCACCAGTTCGAGGATGTTGGAGCGCTGGAATGGGTCGATGCCGCGCTGCCGCAGCTGCAGCACCGCGTCGTAATCCGAAGTCACCGACAGCCCGTTGCGCTGCGCCACCCGCCGCGCCATGCGCAGCTGTCGGCCGGTCAGCCCTTCGCGGCGAATCCGGTCGATCTCGCGCTCGGCCTCGACCAGCACCGGGCCGTCGATCTCGGCCGGCGGTTCGGTCGCGGCGTCGGAGCGGTCGGCGGCAGCGGGGCCGGTCAGGCGCAGCGGAACCGGCGTATCGCCGTCTTCGGGCGCGGCGGCGGTGTCGATGCGGGCGTCGGGCGCCGCGTCGGCGGGCTGCGGCGCGTCGGGTTCGGGCTCGGGCTGCGCCATCCGCTGTTCGAGCGGGCGCAGCGCCACCGTGCCGCGGTCATCGGTGTCGATCTCGGGCGCGGCACCGGGCGCCGCCTCGGGGATCAGCGGCGCGTTGCGCCGCAGCCGATAGCGGGCCAGCCTAGGCTTGGTAGTCATACAATGCCTTCGCCTCTTCGAGCGTGTCGAACATGTGCAGCTTGCCGTCGCGCAGCACCGCGGCCGACCGGGCGAACCTCTCGAGCGTCTCGGGCTGGTGCGACACGATGATCACGGTGGTGCTTTCCAGCCTTTCGCGCAGGATCTCGCCGGCCCTGCGGTTGAACTCGGCGTCGGTGGTCTGCGGCATGCCTTCGTCGATCAGGTAGATGTCGAAATCCAGCGCCAGCATCAATGCGAAGGTCAGCCGCGCCCGCATGCCCTGGCTGTAGGTGCCGACCGGCATGTCGAAATATTCGGCGATGTCGCAGAGCCAGCGGCAGAACGCCTCGACGTAATCGGGGTCGAGCCCGTAGAGCCGGGCGATGTAGCGGGCGTTCTCGCGCGCGCTGTGCCGGTTCACCACGCCGCCCATGAACCCGAGCGGGAACGAGATCCGGGCGCCGCGGGTGATCCGGCCCTCGTCGGGCTTTTCCAACCCGGCCATCATGTTGATCAGCGTGGTCTTGCCGGTGCCGTTCGGCGCGAGGATGCCCAGCGATCGGCCCAGTTCCACGCGGAACGACGCCTGGTCGAGGATGACCTTGCGCTGCGTTCCGGTCCAGAACGACTTGCTGACATTCGCGAATTCGAGCATCGACTCCCTGCTTTCGCGCTGGCTTGGGTCACGCCTTTGTGGCGCGGTGCGGGTTAATGACCGCTTAGGACATGATCTAGGTCCTGAATACGGCGAAACCGGGCCACGGTCCCGATCAAAATGCGCGGCCGCGCCGGGCCGCGGTGCCGCGGCCTAGCCGGGTTGCTTCACCACGCCGGTCAGCCGGCCGGCGAGAATCGCGACCAGCGCCGCGGCGAAGCTGAACAGCGCGCCCATCTTGGCCGCATCGCGCACCGGCACCTCGCCCAGCATGGCGCCGGGATCGAAGGCCACCGAGGCGATGAACAGCGACACGGTGAAGCCGATCGCCGCGACGCAGCCGACCACGAACAGGTCGACCACCCGCATGCCGGCCGGCAGGCCCAGCCGCATCTGCTGCGCCGCGACCCAGCCGAACAGCAGGATCCCCAGCGGCTTGCCGATCAGCAGCCCGGCCAGCACCAGCCAGGTCGGCGACCCGATCGAGGTGAACTCGACCCCGGCGTTGAGCAGTCCGAAGAAGAACAGCACGATCTCGACCGGCTGCTTCAACAGGTGCTCGATGTGGTTCAGCAGGTCGGTGAGGTATGCCTCGGCCTCGGCGAAAAAGCCGAAGGCGCGGTCGGCATGCGGGATCGTCGGCACGATCGGCAACAACCCCAGCGCCGGGTGGATCCCGGCCTGCTGGAAGCCGTACCACGACAGGCAGGCGGCGATCAGATAGGGCCAGAACGACAGCCTGTTGCGCATCCAGGTCGAATTCGGTCGCAGCTCGTTGTGCCGGTCCAGCCGCCGCGGCAGCCAGTTGGCCAGCACGAAGACCGACAGCGCCGCGCCCAGCGACCCCAGCAGCCACAGCGGCGCCAGGTCGCCCGACGGGTAGAACACCGCGAGGATGATCAGCCCGGCGGCGTCGTCGGCGATCGCCAGCAGCAGCAGGAACCGCACCGCCGGGTGGCTGGCGCCGAACACCAGCCGTCCGACCAGGTAGGAGAAGGCGATGTCGGTCGCGGTCGGGATCGCCCAGCCGCGCGCCACCGCGTCGAACGTGGCCGACCCAAGCAGCAGCGCCAGTCCCAGGTAGACGCCGATCGGCCCCAGCATGCCGCCCAGCGTCGCGACCAGCGGCGTCGCGGCCTTGCGACCGCGCAGGCTGCCGTTTCTCAGGATCAGCGCCTCCCAGACCTCCTTGGCGGCGATCGCGAAGAAGAACGCCATCGCGATGTCGTTGACCAGGTAATGCAGCGTCAGGGTCCGGGTCAGCACCGCGCCCTCGGCGTCGAACACCGGCGCACCGATGAAGAAATCGCCCGCCAGTTCGAAATCGACGAAGTGGTGATAGCCCGAGGGGTCGATGTTGGCCCAGACCAGCGCGATCGCCGCGCCGATGATCAGCAGCAGCGAATTGTTGGTGACGAAGTTCCAGACACGGTACATGGCAGGGCCCCGAGACGCGGTTGCACACCGGGGTAAGCGATGGACTAGCACCTCGCAACAACCCAGGACTCCCGGCGCGGTCGGCTGAACCTTGGACCGCCTGGCGCGTTGGGGCGGAGAAGACCACAGGCCGTCCGATCCCGGCCGCCTCAACACCGGAGACTCCGATGCGCAAGCTCGTCAAATATTTCGCCCTCTACAAGCTCGCCCGCAAGCTGCTCGATCGAGGCCGCCGCGGCCGCAGGTCCTGAGCCGCCCGGCTGATGCGCCCAAGGCCGGCGCCAGTGGACTCCGAGGGGATAGATCAGCTGCATGCCGAACTGTCCGGCTGCCGGATCTGCGCCGACCGCTTCGCCGCGACCGCGACGCGACACGCGCCGCGGCCGGTGCTGTGGTTCCAGCCCGGCGCGCGGCTGCTGATCGCCAGCCAAGCGCCGGGGCTGCGGGTGCACGAAGCCGGGACGCCGTTCTGGGATCGCTCGGGTACAAGGCTGCGCGACTGGCTCGGGCTCGACGAGCCGACGTTCTACGACCGATCGCGCGTGGCGATCGTGCCGATGGCGTTCTGCTTTCCGGGCTATAACGCGAAGAACTCGGACCTGCCGCCGCCGCCGATCTGCCCGGCGACCTGGCGCGACCGGGTGATGGCGCAGCTGACCGAGGTGCGGCTGACGCTGCTGGTCGGCGGCGCGGCGCAGCGCTGGCACTTGGGTCCCGGGCCCGGCGTGACCGAGACCGTGCGCAGCTGGCGCGACCATTTGCCGAGCGCCTTCCCCTTGCCTCACCCGTCATGGCGCAATACCGGCTGGCTGAACCGCAACCCGTGGTTCGAAGCCGAAGCGCTGCCGGCGCTGCGGGCCCGGGTGCGCGAAGTGATGGAGGCCTGACATGGCGAGCGGACTGAGGATCGAAACCGGGCTGGACGTCGCCGACGCGGCGATGGCGGCGGCACCCGAGGACGATGCGGCGCGGCTGCGCTACTACGGCAAGCTCGCCGACGCCGAGCTGTACCTGCTGCTGGCCGACGAGGCCGGCGACGAGGACGTGACGCCCGAACTCATCACCGAAGCCGGCGTGTCCTACGCCGTGGCCTTCGACCGCGAGGAACGGCTTTCGGCCTATGCCGGCAGCGTCGCATTCCACGCCGCGGTCCCGGGCCGGGCGCTGGCGCAGATCCTGTCCGGGCAGGGGCTCGGCCTGGCGCTGAACCCGCGGATCGCACCATCGGCGCGGCTGCTGCCGCCCGAGGCGCTGGGCTGGCTCGCCGATACGCTGACCCACGCGCCGCAGGAGGCGTCCGATCGGCCGGTCGCGCTGCATCCGCCCTCGGGCCTGCCGGAAAACCTGCTGGCTGCGCTCGACGAGAAGCTGGCCTCGGCCAAGGGCCTCGCGCGCGAGGCCTGGCTGGCGCGGGTCGAATACCAGGACGGCCGCGAGGGTCCGCTGCTGGCGTTCATCGACCCGGCGCTGGCCGCCGAAAAGGCGCTGGCGACCGCGGTCGGCGAGGCGCTGACCTTCTCCGGTCTCGAAGAGGGCGCGATCGACGTCACCTTCCTGCCGGCCAGCTCTGAGATCGCCCGCCGGCTGACCCGGGTCGGGCTGCGGCTGACGCTGCCCGAAACCAGCGTCCCGGCGGGGCCGAAGACCCCCGGCCTCGACCCGGCGAAACCGCCGAAGCTGCGCTGATCGCCCGGTTACTTTGTCCCTGAAATACGCAGATCCCGACGCCACCACCGGCGCCGGCCCTCAATATCCGCGCGCCCGGTCGACCATGTGCAGCAGCGGCGCGCCAGCCTCGCTGCGCCGGATGTTCTCGGCGATCATCTGCGCCGCCGTTCCGGGCCGGGTTTCCGACGCGACATGCGGCGTGACGGTGATCTTCGGATGCGTCCAGAACGGGTGATCGCGCGGCACCGGCTCGATGCGGAACACGTCGAGCGTGGCGTGACCAAGCCACCCTGCGTCCAGCGCCGCCAGCAGCGCCGCGTCGTCGATCAGCCCGCCCCGCCCGGGGTTCAGCAGCACCGCCCCCGGCGCCAGAAGCGCCAGCCGCTCGGCGTCGATCAGGCTCTCCGTCTCGGCGGTCAGCGGCAGCAGCGTCACCAGG
Source organism: Limimaricola sp. (assembly GCA_041580155.1). Classification (GTDB taxonomy): domain Bacteria; phylum Pseudomonadota; class Alphaproteobacteria; order Rhodobacterales; family Rhodobacteraceae; genus Limimaricola. The sequence continues at coordinate 470 of JBFGEI010000222.1, read as the reverse complement.
ATCTGCGCCCCGTCCAGCGCCCGGCCCAGCCCGGCCGCGCCGGACAGGCAGCGCAACCCGGCGATCTCGCGCGGGGTCCGGCTCCAGCCGGTGACCGGAAAACCCAGCCCGGCGAGGGTCTGCGCGCAGGCCCGCCCCAGCGCGCCCAGTCCGAGCACCGTCACCGGCCGGTCGCTCGCAAGCGGCGGCGCCTTCGGCGCCCAGAGCCGGTCCGGGTTGCACAGATGCGCGTCGATCCCGAGATGATGCCGCAGGACGTGGCCGGTCACCCATTCGACCATGCCACGCTCCAACCCGTGGTCGACCATCCGGGTCAGCGGCTGGGTGAGGCTGGCATTGCCGGTGATGCTCTCGACCCCGGCCCAGAGGCTGAGCACGGCGCGGGTGCGCGTGTAGGGCGCGAAATCATGCAGGCGGTCGTTGGGCGCATAAACGATGAAGTCGACGGTCCCAGGCGCCGCCTCGCGCAC
>JBFGEI010000221.1:0-5575 GCA_041580155.1 Limimaricola sp. | reverse complement strand
TGGTCGCAGACCGACTACCCGATGGACAACACGCCGGGCGTGTTCCGCAACCTGATGAACCAGATCTCCGACGTTTTCTGAGGATCTCGAGATGGCTGAACTGACCGCGTCGGCGCCCGGTGGCGCGTCTGCCGGGATCGCCCGACGCGGCGGTCTTGTCGTCGCCGTGCTTGTCGCGGTGCTCGCCGTCGCGGCGCTGGCCGGGGCGCGCTACGGCGCGCTGCTGGTGGTCGGGCTTGGTTTCGGCATCGCGCTCGAGGGGCTGCGCTTCGGCTTCGCCGGGCCGTGGCGCGCGATGATCCTGCGCCGCGAACCGGCCGGGCTGATCGCGCAGCTGCTGGCGATCGGGCTGGTGGCGATCGCCGCCTTTCCGCTTTTGGCGTCGCATGGCACCGAGCTGTTCGGCGCTCATGCGCCGATCGGCTTCGCGATGGTCGGCGGTGCCTTCGTATTCGGCATCTGCATGCAGCTGGTGATGGGCTGTGGTTCGGGAACGCTGGTCAACGCCGGCAGCGGCAACCTGATCGGCGCAGTGGCATTGCCGTTCTTCGCGCTCGGCAGCTTTGCCGGTGCCTACAACATCGACTGGTGGATCAGCCTCGGCACCGCGCCGCTGCTGGTGCTGAGCGGCACCGGCGGGCTGCTGGCGACGCTGGCCGGGCTGGCGGCGGTCGCCGGCGTGGCGCTGTGGCTGGCGGCGCCGGGCACCCGGCAGCTGCCGCGCCGGCTGTGGATCGCCGCGGTGGCGATCGCCGGGCTAGCGATCCTCAACCTCGTGGTGTCGGGGCAGCCCTGGGGCGTGGTCTACGGGCTCGGGCTCTGGGCCGCGAAGGGCGCGCAGGCGCTTGGCGCCGACCTGTCGGGATCGAATTTCTGGGCCGCGCCGCTGAACGCCGAGCGGCTGCAGCAGAGCATCCTGACCGACGTCACCTCTCTTACCAACATCGGGCTGATCGGCGGCGCCTTCGTGGTCAGCGCCTGGCGCCGCGGGCTTGGCGCCAAGCTGCCGCAGCTGCCCGGCCGGGCCTGGATCGCCGCGATCGTCGCCGGGTTCCTGCTGGGTTATTCGTCGCGGCTGGCGTTCGGCTGCAACGTCGGCGCGTTCTTCAGCGGCGTCTCGACCGGCAGCCTGCACGGCTGGGCCTGGTTCGTCGCCGCCTTCATCGGCTCCTACTACGGCGTCAGGCTGCGGCCGATGCTCGGGCTGGAGGCCCGATCATGACCCGGCGCCCGATCGCCTATGCGGTATTGGCGCTGGTCGCGGCACTGATCGGCAGCGACATCGCCGGCAGCGCGCCGCTGAACCCGTATCAGGCGCCGCCAATCCTGGCGCTGGGGTCCGGGCTGGCGGCCAGCGGCGCGCATTGCGCGGCGGTCGCCACCGACTGATCGGCGCGCCCGACATCGTCGCTCGTGCCGTGTCGGCGCCCACCGCTCGACCCCGCAACCGACCGACCACGCTGCAAAAACCTGCACCGTCGCGGACCAACACTGTTGCGCGCGCGGCGACTGCCGTGCTGAGCTTGCCTCAAGGGCGACAACCGGGGCGCGAAACCCGCGCCGGTGCAGCCCCGCCCGCCGGATATCGAGGCTCCGGCCAAGGGAGAGTGACGGTATGAGCATGCAGCGGGTCCTCCTTGCAGCAGCGGCGATCGCCGGGTTGGCCGGTGGCCTGTCGGCGCAGCAGGAGCTGCGGGTGATCAGCTGCGGCAGCGACGCCGAGGGCCAGGTTCCGGTGCAGCGCGCGCAGATCGCCGAATGGCAGGCGGCGCATCCCGACCATGTGGTGGTTCAGCAGGACTTGCCCTGGGGCGAATGCCAGGAGGCGTCGTTCGACCTTGCCATGTCGGGCGACCCGCCGGCCGTCGCCTATGTCGGCAGCCGGGCGTTGAAGCGGCTGGCGCGCAACGGGCTGATCCGGCCGTTCGACCTGGGCGATCCGGCGCTGCAGGGCTACGAGGCATCGGTGCTGGCGACGGTGCGGTTCGACGGCAAGGCCTGGGGTCTGCCGCGGGCGTTTTCGACCAAGGCGCTGTTCTGGAACCGGGTGCTGTTCGCGCAGGCCGGGCTCGACATGCCCTACGGGCCGCAGAGCTGGGACGAGGTGCTGACCGCCGCCAAGGCGATCAGCGACAGCACCGAGGCGGCCGGCTTCGGCATGGCGGCGGAGCGGTTCGACAACACGATGCATCAGTTCCTGAACTGGATGTACTCCAACGGCGGCCAGCTGATCGACGAGACCGGCGCCATCGTGTTCGACAGCCCGGAAGTCGTGGCGACGCTGCAGTTCTACCGCGATCTGGCGCGCTACGCGCAGCCCGATCCGCTGGCGTATGATCGCGCCGCGCTCGAGCCGCTGTTCCGGGCCGGGCAGATCGGCATGTATGTCAACGGCGGCTGGGGCCGGGCCGCGGCCGGCGATATCGATCTTGGCGTCGGCCTGATCCCCGGCGGTCCGGCGGGGCGGCCCTCGACGCTGCTGATCACCGACAGCCTCGTGGTGTTCGAGGGCACCGGGGTCGAGCCAGCGGCGGTCGATCTGGTGACCTATCTCACGGCGCCGGAACGGCAGTCGGTCTACGACGAGGCCGGCGGCTGGACCCCGATCCGTCAGGGACCGGCCAGCCGGGCGCTGATCGCCCGCGACCCGAGCTGGGCGCCGTTCATCGTCTCGGTGCCGGCCGGCGGGCCCGAGCCGCTGCTGGTCGACTACCCCGAGATGCAGGCGATCGTGATCGATGCGATCCGCGAGGTGATCACCGGCAACCTGGCGCCGGCCGACGCGGCAACGGCCGCGGCCGAGCAGCTTTCGGCGCTCCAGCGCTAGCGGCGCGGTCAGGCGAACATCATTCCTGGCAGCCAGGTGACGATGCCGGGGAAGATCACCAGCAGCAGCACCGCCAGCACCAGCAGGAAGAAGAACGGCAGCGTCGCCTTGGCGATGTACAGCACGTCGCGCCCGGTCAGCCCCTGCAGCACGAACAGGTTCAGCCCGACCGGCGGGGTGATCTGGCTCATCTCGACCACCAGCACCAGGTAGATGCCGAACCACATCGGGTCGATCCCGGCGGCCTGCACCATCGGCAGCAGCACCGCCGTGGTCAGCACCACGATCGAGATCCCGTCGAGAAACGCCCCGAGGCAGATGAACAGCACGGTCAGCGCCGCCAGCAGCACGTAGACGTTCAGCCCCATGCCGCCGATCCACAGCGCCAGGTCGGAAGGGATGCCGGAATAGCCCATCGCCACCGTCAGGAAGGCGGCGCCGGCCAGGATGAAGGCGATCATGCAGGCGGTGAGGGTGGCGCTCATCAGCCCTTGGGTGAAGCTTGACCAGCTCAGGTCGCCGAACGACCACGACAGGATCAGCGCGATGAACACCCCGACCGCCGCCGCGTCGGTCGGGCTGGCCAGCCCGAGGTAGATCGACCCGATGACCCCGGCGATCAGCAGCACCACCGGCAGCAGCCGCCGGGTGGCGCGCATCTTGGCGCGAAACGGCAGCGCCGGGTCCGGCGCCGGCACCCGGTCGGGGTGCAGCAGCGACCAGGCGATCACGTAGGTCATGTAGAGGCCGATCACCAGGAAGCCGGGCATCACCCCGGCGATGAACAGCCGCGCGATCGACATCTCGGTGGCGACGCCGTAGACGATCAGGATGATCGACGGCGGGATCAGCAGCCCGAGCGTGCCCGAACCGGCGATGGTGCCGAGGATCAGCTTCTCGTCGTAGCCGCGCTTCTGAAGCTCCGGGATCGCGACCTTGCCGACCATGGCGCAGGTCGCGGCCGACGATCCCGACACCGCGGCGAAGATGCCGCAGGCGGCGATGTTCACATGCGCCAGCCGGCCCGGCAGCCGCCGCATCCACGGCGCGATGCCGGTGAACAGGTCCTCGGACATCCGCGACCGAAACAGGATCTCGCCGAGCCAGATGAACAGCGGCAGCGCCGCCAGCGGCCATTCGGCGGCGGTGCTCCAGACGTTGGTGGCCAGCACCGTGCCGACCGGGGCCGAGGAAAACAGCCAGATCCCGACCATGCCCGACATGAACAGCGACACCGCGACCCAGACGCCGGACATCAGGCACAGCAGCAGCGTGCCCAGCATCAGCAGGGAGTAGATCATCTCAGTCATAGAACTGCTCCTTGCCGGCGGTGTCCTCGAGCGCGTCCGAGCGGCCGGTCAGCAGGGTTTCGACCAGCGTGTGCAGGCAGGCGATGGCGAACACCGCGCTGCCCAGCAGCAGCACCAGCTGCGGCAGCCACAGCGGCACCGCGATCAGCCCCGACGAGGTGTCGCCGAAGCGCCGCGCGTCATAGGCCATTTCGCCGATGTTCCAGGTCAGCATCAGCCCGAGGACCGAGCCGAGCAGCGGGATCAACACCGAGGTGATCCGCGCCAGCGGGCGCGGAAACCGCTGTTCCAGCAGGGTGACCCGGATATGCGCGCCGCTGCGGATCGCCAGCCCGAGCGACAGGAAGGTGGCGAAGGCCAGTGCGTAGCCGGCGAAGGTGGCGTAGGACGGGATCAGCAGCCCGATGCTGCGGCCGGTCGCCGCCCCCCAGAGCGCATCGGCCAGGTTGAGCAGCACCTGCGCCATCACGATCACCCCGATCGAGGCCAGCGACAGCGCCGCGGCGCCGCCGCTGATCCGGTAGATCCATGTCAGAAACGTCTGCATCTCGGCTCCGCGCGGCTGTGGCAGGGCGGGCGGGACCGGGGTCCCGCCCGTCGTCCGGGTCAGTTGCGGAACGCCTCGAGCACGGCGGCGTCCTCGGCGCTGGCGGTGGCCTGCCATTCGGCGGACATGGTGTCGCCGACCTCCTTGAGTGCCGCGTTCAGCGCATCGCTGCCGGGGCCGACGACGATGCCGTTCTGCTCGAGCAGCGCCATCTGCGCCTCATGGTCGGTCTCGCTCATTTCCCAGCCGCGGGTTTCGGCGGCGGCGGCGGCGTCGCGCACCGCGGTCTGCGTCGCCGCGTCGAGCGCCTCGAAGGCGTCGCGGTTCACCACCACGATGTTCTTCGGCAGGAACGCCTGCACGTTGTAGAAATGCGTCAGGAAGTCCCAGGCGGTGGAGTTCACCCCGGTCGAGCTCGAGGTGATCATCGCGTTGACCCGGCCGGTGGCGAAGGCCTGCGGGATGTCCGGCACCTCGACCTGGGTCGGCACGCCGCCGACCAGCTGCGCCAGCCGCTCGGTGCCCTGGTTGTAGGCGCGGAACTTCAAGCCGCGCAGATCATCGACCGACGCGACCTCGGCTCCGGTATAGAGCCCCTGCGGCGGCCACGGCACCGAGAACAGCACCAGCAGGTTCTGCTCGGCCAGCAGCTCCTCGAGCCGTGGCTTGGTCACCTCCCAAAGCCGCTGCGCATCGGCGTAGCTGGTGGCCACGAAAGGCACCGAATCGAGCGCGTAGATCGGGTTCTCGTTGGCCAGCATCGAGATGATGAACTCGCCGGCCTGGGCCTGGCCCGAGCGCACCGCGTTCTTGATCTCGGGATGCTTGAACAGCGACGCGCCGGCATGGATGTTGATCTCGAGCGCACCGTCGGTGGCGGCGGCGACATCG
>JBFGEI010000220.1:0-5578 GCA_041580155.1 Limimaricola sp. | reverse complement strand
TGCGCCGCGATCCGCGCCGCACCGCCGCCGGTGCGCGCCACCTCGCGGCGTTCGGCCAAAGCCCCGTGTACATCCGTCATCGCCTGCCCTCCTCCGGCCGCGCCTCCGGGGTCACCATAGGCAGCGGTTTCGGTGCTATCCAGCGATAAGTTAGACGATTTTCCGGGGGCTTGCCGGAACGCGGCACGACCCGGCGCGCGGCGCCATGCGCGACATCGCCGACCCCGAGCCTAGCCGCGGGCGCGGCGCCAGCCGGCGTTTCGCGCCTCGGTTTCAGAGCAGAACCAGCGCTCGCCCTTGCCGGTGTCGATCCGGGTCCGGCCGTAGTGGTTGTCGGTCGGCATGTGGTAGATCCGGCCGCCGCTCGAGATGTTGCCCTTGATCACGCAGCCCCCGGACGCGGCCTGCGGCGCTTGCGCCGAAGCCTGCGGCGTCCGCGCCCGGCGGCGCCAGCTGGCCGGGTCCTCGACCTCGCCACGCCAGATGCCCCGGCGGGCGATCTGCGCGGATTTCTCGGCGGTCACGTAGTCGAGGGAATACTGCCTGTAGGCCGTGGCCAGCCCCTCGGAGACCAGCTGCTCGCCTATATCCCGGCCGTCGACGGTGCAGCGCGCGACCGACCGGCCGTAGCGGTCGGTGTCGACCACGGTGCAATCGGCGGCGCGGTTGGCGAAGCGAAGCGTCACCTCTTGGGTCACCCAGGCGCCGCAGGCCCAGACCGACCCGGCGCCGGCGCCGGTGCCGCAGCTCTGGTCGGCTTCGGGCGCGTCGACGCCGAACAGCCGGATCCGGGTTTCCCCGATGTCGAAGGTATCGCCGTCGATCACCTCCAACGTGCCGGAGGGGCCGGCCAGCAGCGGAGCGGCGGGCAACAGGGACAGGACAAGGGCAAGCGTGCGGATCATGCCCCCGCTGTGGCGCCCCCGCCGCCCCGGAGCAAGGGGCGGCGTTATCAATGATTAACGCGTCACCGCTGCGCCACACGCCAGGCGGGATGGATCCACGGCGTCTCGGCCTGCGCCGGCAGGCTGCGGCCGAGGATGTGGTCGGACGCCTTTTCACCGACCATGATCGACGGCGCGTTGAGGTTGCCGTTGGTGATCCGCGGAAAGATCGAGCTGTCGGCAACCCGAAGCCCGTCGACGCCGATCACCCGGCATTCGGGATCGACCACCGCGCCCGCGTCGTCGGCGGCCCCCATGCGGCAGGTGCCGCAGGGGTGGTAGGCGCTTTCGACATGCTCGCGGATCGAGTCGTCCAGTTGCGCGTCGGTCTGCGCGTGGTCGCCCGGCTGGATCTCGTGACCGCGATAGGGCGCGAAGGCGCGCTGGCCGAAGATCTCGCGGGTGAGCCGGATGCAGGTGCGGAAATCGGCCCAGTCCTTCTCGGTCGACATGTAGTTGAACAGGATCTTCGGCGCCTCCTCGGGGTTGGCCGAGGCCAGGGTCACCTGCCCGCGCGACTCGGACCGCATCGGCCCGACATGCGCCTGGAAGCCGTGGCCTTCCGACGGGGCCTTGCCGTCGTAGCGCACCGCCATCGGCAGGAAGTGATACTGGATGTCCGGGTATTCGACGCCGGCGCGCGACCGGATGAAGCCGGCGCTCTCGAACTGGTTCGAGGCACCGAGACCGGTGCGCGACAGCATCCACTGGGTGCCGGCCTTGCCCTTGCCCCAGAGATTCCAGTGGGCATAGAGCGACACCGGCTGCGTCGCGGCCATCTGGATATACATTTCCAAATGGTCCTGCAGGTTCTGACCGACGCCGGCGCGATCGGCGATGACCTCGATCCCATGCGCCGCCAGCTGCGCGGCAGGACCGATGCCCGACAGCATCAACAGCTTCGGCGAGTTGATCGAGGAGGCGGCGACGATGACCTCGGCGCGGGCGCGGATCACCTCGGTCTTGCCGCCGCGGCCGATCTCGACGCCGGTCGCCCGGCCGTCCTCGATCACCACCTTGCGGGCAAGGCCGCGCACCAGGGTGCAAGTGTCGCGCTTCAGCGCCGGCCGCAGGTAGGCATTGGCCGCCGACCAGCGGGTGCCCTTCCAGATCGTCGCCTCCATCGGTCCGAAGCCTTCCTGCTTCTCGCCGTTGTAATCGTCGGTCAGCTGGTAGCCGGCCTGGCCGCCGGCGGCGACGAAGGCGCGGGTCAGCGGGTTGTCGCGCGGGCCGCGGGTGACGTGCAGCGGCCCGTTATGGCCCCGGCGGGCCGGGTCGCCGCCGTGGCCGCCATCGTGCCAGTTCTCCATGCGCCGGAAGTAGGGCAGCACGCCGGCATGGTCCCAGCCGGTGGCCCCCATCTCGGCCCAGGTGTCGAAATCGCGCGCATGGCCGCGCACGTAGACCATGCCGTTGATCGAGGACGAGCCGCCGATGACCTTGCCGCGCGGCGTGGCAAGGCGGCGGCCGCCCAAGTGCGGCTCGGGTTCGGTGCTGTAGCCCCAGTCGTAGCGCGCCATGTTCATCGGGTAGCTCAGCGCGCCCGGCATCTGGATGAACGGCCCGGCGTCGGTGCCGCCGTGTTCGATCACGATGACGCTGCGCCCCGCCTCCGACAGCCGGTAGGCCATGGCGCAGCCGGCGCTGCCGGCGCCGACGATGACATAATCCGCTTCCATAATCTGGTACCCGTATCTTTCGGGGCCGGCGATCGCAGCGACCACCGCGCGCCCCTTGGTCTTGCAGTTGTCCGGCCGGTCGGCCGGCGATCAGAACGGCGCTTCGACCGCGCCCATCGCGACGTAGACGGTCTTGATCTGCGACCAGTGGTCGATCGCGGCCTTGCCGTTCTCGCGGCCCACACCGGACATCTTGACGCCGCCGAACGGCGCCTCGACCGGGGTGAGGTTGTAGGTGTTGATCCAGCAGCTGCCGGCCTGCAGCCCGGCCACCATGCGGTGCGCCCGGGCCAGGTCGCGGGTGAACACCCCGGCCGACAGCCCGTAGATCGTATCGTTGGCGCGGCGCAGCGCCTCGGCTTCGGTGTCGAAGGCGAAGACCGACATCACCGGACCGAAGATCTCTTCGCGGGCAATGACCATGTCGTCGGTGACATCGGCGAACACGGTCGGTTCGAGCCAGAACCCGTCGCGGTCCGGTCGGCCGCCACCCGCGACCAGCCGCGCACCCTCGACGACGCCCTGCTTGATGAAGCCCTCGACGATATCGCGCTGCCGGGCGCTGACCATCGGGCCGAAGTTGGTGGCCTCGTCGAGAGGATCGCCCATCACCACCTTGCCGAGCCGTTCGGTCAGCCGCGACAGGAACGCTTCAAGGATGCCGTTCTGCACGAACACCCGCGTGCCGTTGGAACAGATCTGGCCGCTGGAGTAGAAGTTGGCGTTGATCGCCGCCGACACCGCGTCCTCGAGGTTGCTGTCGTCGAAGATTACCAGCGGTGACTTGCCGCCCAGTTCCATCGTCACCGATTTCAGCCCGGCGGCGGCGGCGGCGTAGACCCGCTTGCCGGTCGGCACCGACCCGGTGAGCGACACCTTGGCGACGCGGTCGTCCTCGACCAGCGCGGCGCCGACGTCGCCGTAGCCCTGCACGACGTTGAACACGCCCGGCGGCGCGCCGGCCTCGATCAGGATCTCGGCCACCTTCAGCGCCGACAGCGGCGTGGTCTCGGAGGGCTTGAACACCATGGTGTTGCCGCAGGCCAGCGCCGGCGCCGCCTTCCAGCAGGCGATCTGCGTCGGGTAGTTCCAAGCGCCGATGCCGACCGCGACGCCCAGCGCCTCGCGGCGAGTGTAGACGAAATCCTCGCCAAGCTGCAGGTGTTCGCCGCCCAGCGTCGCCGCCAGCCCGCCGAAGTATTCCAGCGCGTCGGCCGCCGAGGTGGCGTCGGCCACCAGGGTTTCGGACAGCGGCTTGCCGGTGTCGCGGGTCTCGAGCTCGGACAGCTCGCGGTTGCGCGACCGAATGATGTCGGCGGCGCGGCGCAGCACCCGGCCGCGCTCGGTGCCGGTCAGCGCCGCCCAGGCCGGCTGCGCCCGCTTGGCGGCGGCCAAGGCCTGCTCGATCACCAGCGGCGTCGCGGAATGCAGATTGGCGATGGTGTCGCCGGTCGCCGGGTAGATCACGGGCAGCGCCGCGCCGGCGCGGTCCTCGACATAGCCGCCGTCGATGAAATGGCTGGCTTCGGGCTGGGTGGCGTAGGTCATGGCATGTGTCCGGATTGCAGAGGTGAGAGGATCATTCGCCGCGCGGGAAGCGCTGGCTTTCCTCGAGAATGTTGAGATCCATGTGGTTGCGCATGTAGCGCTCGGAGGCGGCGCGCAGCGGCTGGTGGTCCCAGGGGTAGTAGCCGCCCTGGCGCAGCGCCTCGTAGACCACCCAGCGCCGGGCCTGGCTTTCGCGCACCTGGGCGTCGTAGCGCGGCAGATCCCAGCGCGCCGCCGCGAGATCGCGGAAATGCCCGAGCCGGTCGGCGGCCGCGGGGTCGGCGGCAAGGTTGTGACGTTCATCCGGGTCGGCCGCCAGGTCGAACAGCTGCTCGGGATCGACCGGACAGGCGGTGTATTTCCAGCGGCCCTCGACCAGCGCCACCATCGGCGCGATCGACCCTTCGGCGGCGTATTCCATCGCCACCGGCGCGGTCCGCCGCGCCCCCTGCCCCAGCGCCACCAGGCTTTCGCCATCGGTCCAGGGCATGACCTCGGCCATGTCGACGCCGGCCAGGTCGCACAGCGTCGGCGTCACGTCGATGGTCGAGACCGGGTCGCGCACCAGCCCCGGCTCCATGCCCGGCGCCGAGATCATCAGCGGCACCCGGGCCGAGCCTTCGAAGAAGTTCATCTTGAACCACAGCCCGCGCTCGCCCAGCATCTCGCCGTGATCGGCGACGAACACCACGATCGCCTCCTGCCGGGTGTCGTTCAGCACCTGCAGGATCTCGCCGATCTTGTCGTCGACATAGGAGATGTTGGCGAAATAGGCGCGGCGCGACCGGCGGATGTCCTCGGCGGTGATCGTCAGGCCGCGGTGGTCGCAGGCCTCGAGCAGCCGCTTCGAATGCGGGTCCTGGTCGTCGAAGTCGATCGGCGGCTGCGCCGGGTCGAGCTGGTCGCACTCCTCGTAGAGATCCCAATACCTGCGCCGCGCCACGAAGGGGTCGTGCGGGTGGGTGAAGCTGACCGTCAGGCACCAGGGCCGGGCGTCGTGGCCGCGCGCCAGGTCGTAGAGCTTGGTCTTGGCCTGGTGCGCGACATCGTCATCATACTCGAGCTGGTTGCTGATCTCGGCCACGCCCGCCCCGGTGACCGAGCCCAGGTTGTGATACCACCAGTCGATCCGCTCGCCGGGCTTGCGCCAATCGGGCGTCCAGCCGAAATCGGCCGGGTAGATGTCGGTGGTAAGCCGTTCCTCGAAGCCGTGCAGCTGGTCGGGGCCGACGAAATGCATCTTGCCCGACAGGCAGGTCTGCCAGCCGGCGCGGCGCAGGTGATGCGCGAACGTCGGAATATCCGAGGCGAATTCCGCGGCGTTGTCATAGACCCGGGTGCGCGACGGCAGCTGGCCCGACATGAACGAGGCGCGGCCCGGCGCGCAGAGCGGGCTGCCAGTGTAGG
>JBFGEI010000219.1:0-5585 GCA_041580155.1 Limimaricola sp. | reverse complement strand
GCTTTGCTTGCCGGCAAGATAGACCATGCCGTTTCCGGCCCCGCCACCGGTGAAGCCGACATCGGTCATCAGCGCCTCGCCAGGGCCGTTCACGACGCAGCCGATGATCGACAGCGACATCGGCGTCTTGATGTGCTCGAGCCGCTTTTCCAGCGCCTCGACGGTCTTGATCACGTCGAAGCCCTGCCGTGCGCAGGACGGGCAGGAGATGATGTTGACGCCGCGATGGCGCAGCCCGAGCGACTTCAGCATCTCGAAGCCGACCTTCACCTCTTCGACCGGATCGGCCGACAGGCTGACCCGGATCGTGTCGCCGATGCCGGACCACAGCAGGTTGCCCATGCCGATCGCCGACTTGATGGTGCCCGACATCAAACCACCGGCCTCGGTGATGCCAAGGTGGATCGGCGCGTCGGTGGCATCGGCCAGCTGCTGGTAGGCTGCGGCGGCGAGGAACACGTCCGAGGCCTTCACCGAGATCTTGAACTCGTGGAAGTCCTGGTCCTGCAGAAGCTTGATGTGGTCCATGCCGCTCTCGACCATCGCGTCGGGGCACGGCTCGGCGTATTTCTCGAGCAGGTGCCGCTCGAGCGAGCCGGCGTTGACCCCGATCCGGATCGAGCAGCCATGGTCGCGCGCTGCCCGCACCACCTCGGCGACGCGCTTGGAATCGCCGATGTTGCCCGGGTTGATCCGCAGGCAGGCGGCCCCCGCCTCGGCGGCCTCGATGGCGCGCTTGTAGTGGAAATGGATGTCGGCGACGATCGGCACCGGGCTTTCGGCGCAGATCGCGCGCAGCGCCCGCGTGCTGTCCTCGTCGGGGGTCGAGACCCGGACGATGTCGGCGCCGGCGTCGGCGGCGCGGCGGATCTGGTCGAGCGTCCCGGCGACATCGGTGGTCGCGGTGTTGGTCATGGTCTGCACCGAGATCGGCGCGCCGCCGCCGACCGGCACGTTGCCGACCATGATCTGACGGGACTTGCGGCGCGCGATCTCGCGCCAGGGACGGATGGCGTGCAGGGAGGACATATCGGCCTTTCGGTCAGCCTGTGGCGCGGCCGACCGGTGGTCCTGGCCGCGCGATCATTCGGTGGTGACGACCTCGGCCACGTTGACCAGCACGGCCAGGTCGGAGTCGTCGTTCAGGTCGGCAACCTGATATGTGGCGGTCAGATTGTCCACCGACAAGGCCAGGTTCGAGGTCACGGTTCCGCGCGGACCGACCGGGCCGTAATGGGTGCCGGCGACCGCGAAATACACCGCGCCGGATTCGCCGACCCGCAGGTTCGGCGCGTCTTCCATCGCCGGGACTTCCCAGCTGTCGCCGGCATTCATGATGCCTTCGAACAGCGTGGTGCCATCGGCCGACTTGACCCGGACCCAGGCCGGGCGCACCGCGACCATGGTCAGCGGCGGCGCCGGGGTTTCGGTGACCTGCACGCCGCTGGCGGCGACGATGCCGGCGATCGCGTCGGCCTCGGCATCTGCATTGGCATCGGCGACCAGAACCTCGGGAATCTCGATCTGCGGCTGCGCCTGCTCGGCGTCGAGCGCGGCCAGCATCGGGCTGATCTGCAGCGACGCGATATCGCTGTCGGACAGCGCCACCTCGGCGTCCTGACCCGGGCGGCGCGGCGCCAGGATCGACGGCGACAGCGACGCGATCGGACCGTCGCGCGGCACCAGCACCGGCACGTCGAGCGCCTGCGGCCGGTACAGCCGGTCGAGCACCTCTGCCGGCGCCGGGGTCAGCGCCGCGACTTCAAGCTCGGACCCGGTGGCGCGGGCGCCGCCGGCCAGCGGATCGACATCGGCGATCACCGTCGGCACCTGTTCGATCGGCGCCAGCCGCACCCGCTGCACTTCCTGCAGCATCGACCAGCCGCCGTAGCCCAGCCCGCCGATCAGCGCGATCAGCACCCCCACCGACCCCAGCGCCCGTGGTTCGAAGCCGGCGAACAGCATTTCGCCCGAGGGGATGAACGGGGTGGCGTGGTCGGCGAAAATGTTCTTGCCGAGCCCGCCGTTGGCGGCGAGTCGCTCTTCGCGGGTCGGTTTGACCGCCGATGCCGCCGAGGACATGCCATGCGCGGTGATGAAGCCGGATTCGCGGCAGAAGGTCTCGAAGGCGGCGTCGGGGTCCATCTTCAGGTAGCGTGCGTAGGACCGCACGTAGCCGGCGATGAAGCCCGGCGTGTCGAAGGCGGTGGGATCGGAATTCTCGATCGCGGCGATATAGGCCGCCTTGATCTTGAGTTCGCGCTGCACGTCGAGCAGGCTCTTGCCCAGCGTCGCGCGTTCGCCACGCATCAGGTCACCCAGACGCAACTCGAAGGCGTCAAAGCCCTTGGCCTCAACCTCTTCAGTGGCACTGTTGCGCCTGAAGCTTCGCCCGATCATATCGAGTGTTCCCGTTTCTGCCTGCCCCGGACCGGTCCGAGGCTGTCTCACGCAACTCTCGAATGGTCCTAGGGTTCACTCTACCACAAGCCGTAGAGCCTCGCACCTGCAGAAAGGGTTAACCGGCTAATTCGGCGCGATTCAGCGCACAATGCGACCACAACGCATCAAGCGCATGCACCAGCGCGTCCATCTCCTTGGCGCCATGCACCGGCGACGGGGTGAAGCGCAGCCGCTCGGTGCCGCGCGGCACCGTCGGGAAGTTGATCGGCTGCACGTAAATCCCGTGATCCGCCAACAGCATGTCGGAAATCAGCTTGGTGTGTATCGGATCGCCGACGATCAGCGGCACGATGTGGCTGCCGTGATCGATGATCGGCAGCCCGAGCATCCGCAGCCGGGTCTTCAGGATCTTCGCCTGGGTCTGATGCGCGTCGCGCAGGCCCTGGTCGGTCTTCAGATGCGCCACGCTGGCGGCGGCACCGGCGGCGACCGCCGGCGGCAGCGAGGTGGTGAAGATGAACCCCGGCGCGTAGGACCGCACCGCATCGGCCATCCTGGCGCTGGTGGCGATGTAGCCGCCCATCACGCCGTAAGCCTTGCCCAGCGTGCCGTTGATGATGTCGACCCGATGCGCCAGCCCGTCGCGTTCGGCGACGCCGCCGCCGCGCGGACCGTACATGCCGACCGCGTGCACCTCGTCGAGATAGGTCAGCGCGTTGAACTCCTCGGCGAGATCGCAGATCTCCTTGATCGGGCCGAAATCGCCGTCCATCGAATAGACCGATTCAAAGGCGATCAGCTTCGGCGCCGCCGGGTCGTCCGCGGCCAGCAGCTCGCGCAGATGCGCGAGATCGTTGTGCCGGAAGATCCGCTTGGCGCCGCCGTTGCGGCGCACGCCCTCGATCATCGAGGCATGGTTCAGCGCGTCGGAATAGATGATTAGCCCGGGGAACAGCCGCGGCAGGGTCGACAGCGTCGCGTCGTTGGCGATGTAGGCGCTGGTGAACAGCAGCGCCGCTTCCTTGCGGTGCAGATCGGCGAGTTCGGCCTCGAGCCGCTTGTGGTAGACCGTGGTGCCCGAGATGTTGCGGGTGCCGCCGGATCCGGCGCCGACCGCGTCGAGCGCCTCGTGCATCGCCGCGAGAACCGCAGGGTGCTGGCCCATGCCGAGGTAGTCGTTGCCGCACCAGACCGTGACCGGCGCCTTGCTGCCGTCGGGACGGTGCCAGGTTGCGTGAGGAAACTGGCCGTTGTGGCGCTCGATGTCGATGAAGGTCCGGTAACGGCCTTCGCTGTGCAGCTTGCCGATCGCGGCATCTAGCCCTGCTTGGTAATCCACGGGCATTGGTCCCCTTTCCGTCAGCGGCGCAACGGGGCCCTGCCCCGGTCGTGAAGGTCATATAGGTGCTGCCCGCCGCGGACAACACGCTACAATTTGCCGCGACTTTGCCGGGGGCGGCGGCATGCCGGCGCTACAATTCGGCGTGACGTCGCAGATTGGACACCCCCCGGACGCAGTTTTGCCGCATTGCTGGACAGCGCCGAAAAGCCCAATACTGTGCTGCGCAGTATAGCAGGAGTCCGCATGACACTCGACCCCGTCCTCGCCCGCATCGATGCGGATTTGCCCGAAGCGATCGACCGGCTGCTGGAACTGCTGCGGATCCCGTCGATCTCGACCGATCCGGCCAACGCCGCCGACTGCCGCGCCGCCGCCGACTGGCTGGTCGAGGATCTGCGCCGCATCGGCTTCTCGGACGCCGCCAGCCGGCCGACGCCGGGCCATCCGATGGTCACCGGCAGCGCCGGCGACGGCGCCCGCCACCTGCTGTTCTACGGCCATTACGACGTGCAGCCGGCCGACCCGCTGAACCTGTGGAAGACCCCGCCGTTCGAGCCCGAACTGCAGGACACCGAGGCCGGCCAGGTGATCCGCGGCCGCGGCGCCTCGGACGACAAGGGCCAGCTGATGACCTTCGTCGAGGCCTGCCGCGCCTGGGTCGCGGTGCATGGCGCGCTGCCGGCCCGGATCTCGATCCTGTTCGAAGGCGAGGAGGAATCCGGATCGCCGTCGCTGGTGCCGTTCCTGCGCGACCACGCCGCCGAGCTGAAGGCCGATCTGGCGCTGATCTGCGACACCGGGCTGTTCGACCGCGATACCCCGGCGATCACCACCATGCTGCGCGGCCTGCTTGGCGAAGAGATCGTCATCACCGGCCCGGACCGCGACCTGCATTCCGGCATGTATGGCGGCGCCGCGATCAACCCGATCCGGGTGCTGTCGAAGATCATCGCGGCGCTGCACGACGCCAGCGGCCGGATCACCGTGCCGGGTTTCTACGACGGGGTGCCCGAGATCACCGACCAGATGCGCGACCAGTGGGACGCGCTCGGCTTCGACGAGGGCGCATTTCTCGGCGGCGTCGGCCTCAGCCACCCGGCCGGCGAAGCCGACCGCACCGCGCTCGAGATGATCTGGTCGCGCCCGACCTGCGAGATCAACGGCATTTCCGGCGGTTATGCCGGCGCCGGCTTCAAGACCGTGCTGCCGTCGCAGGCCAGCGCCAAGATCAGCTTCCGCCTGGTCGGCCAGCAGGACCCGCTGAAGATCCGCGACAGCTTCCGCGCCATGGTGCGCGAGATGCTGCCGCATGACTGCACGGTCGAGTTCCACGACCACGGCGCCGCCCCGGCCAGCGTGATGTCGACCGACGACCCGGCGTTCGAGAAGGCCCGCCAGGCGCTGAGCCACGAATGGCCGCGCCCCGCCGCCTTCATCGGCTCGGGCGGCTCGATCCCGATCGCCGGCTACTTCAAGTCGATCCTCGAGATGGATTCGATGCTGATCGGCTTCGGCAATGACGACGACCTGATCCACAGCCCGAACGAGAAATACGACCTGCGCAGCTTCCACAAGGGCATCCGTAGCTGGGCCCGGGTTCTGGCGGCGCTGTCGGAGTGACACGGCGCGCGGCCCCGGCATCCGCCGCGGGCCGCGCCATCCCCCGCCGACACCGGCAGGATCGGCACACCGAAAACGCGCACGGCCCCGCAGCTTCCCCAAGGGGAGACTGCAAGGGCTGCGTGTCTTGAAAGTAAGTGGCGCGGTTGACGGGGCTCGAACCCGCGACCCCCGGCGTGACAGGCCGGTACTCTAACCAACTGAGCTACAACCGCGCATC
>JBFGEI010000218.1:0-5596 GCA_041580155.1 Limimaricola sp. | reverse complement strand
GAGAGATAGCCGCGGTCGAACTGCATGCCTTCGACGACTTCGACCTCGGTCTCGAGACCCTTGTTCTCTTCGACCGTGATGACGCCGTCGTTGCCGACCTTCTGCATCGCGTCGGCGATCTGGCGACCGATGGCGGATTCGCCGTTGGCCGAGATCGTGCCGACCTGCGCGACTTCGTCGCTGTCGTTGACCGGACGGGCGGCGGCCTTGATCGCTTCGACGACCTTGGCGGTGGCCAGATCGATGCCGCGCTTGAGGTCCATCGGGTTCATGCCCGCGGCGACCGACTTCAGGCCTTCCTTGATGATGGCCTGGGCCAGCACGGTGGCGGTGGTGGTGCCGTCACCGGCCTCGTCGTTGGTGCGGGAAGCGACTTCCTTCACCATCTGGGCGCCCATGTTCTCGAACCGGTCTTCCAGTTCGATTTCCTTGGCGACCGTGACGCCGTCCTTGGTGATGCGCGGGGCACCGAACGACTTCTCGATGACCACGTTGCGGCCCTTGGGACCGAGCGTGACCTTAACGGCGTTCGCGAGGATGTTAACACCCTTGAGCATCCGGTTGCGGGCGTCGGTGTCGAACTTGACTTCCTTGGCTGCCATGTTGCTTGCTCCTGTCAGTCTGAATTAGAGGGTGAAGGGTCGAGCGACGGGTCTCAGGCCAGCAGGCCGAGAATGTCGCTTTCCTTCATGATCAGCAGTTCTTCGCCATCGATGGTGACCTCGGTGCCCGACCATTTGCCGAACAGGATGTGGTCACCGGCCTTGACGCCCATTTCGATCAGCTCGCCGCTGTCCTTGCGCGCGCCCTGGCCGCAAGCGATGACTTCGCCTTCGGCCGGCTTCTCTTTCGCGTTGTCGGGGATGATCAGACCACCCTTGGTCTTCTCTTCGCCCTGCACGCGACGCACCAGGACCCGATCGTGAAGCGGTGTGAATGCCATCTCTGCAGCTCCTCAGCAGTATGTGTGTTCTTATGCCCCCGCGGGGCATTAGCACTCCCCTCGGGTGAGTGCCAACGAGCAGAGAGGTAGGCAGCGCTCACGGATCTGTCAAGCATCCGTCTTGGCAGGAATGTCACGCATCGGCGTCGAAGATGACAGCCCTTGTATTCTCGTGAATTAGACCCTTCTCACGCGCGCGCGAATCTGTAACACTTCGCGCAGCACATGCCTGAACTGGGAGGGCAACTTATGACTCACGGACTTAGATCGCGCAGCTAGCTGCTGCCCCGTAGCCATTGCCGCGGAGATTGATTTTCCGCGCCCTCCAGTTTGCCAGATTCGGGTATTGCTCCATGACCCCCCGCATTGACGTGGTCGATCAGCGCATCGACTCCGGCCGTCCGGCGCCCTTGCGCGCCGGTGCCGGGCTGATCACCAACCGCCCCCGCGCCTCGCCCCTCTAGGGCGTCGCCCCAGAACGATCGCACCCGCCTGTCCCCGGCGGCGCCCCGCGCGCCACCGGAGCCATCGGCTGCGGCCGTGCCCCCGGTCCGGGATCTCCCCTGTCCGACAACTCAACCAATGGATGAAAAAGGAATACAACATGCATCCTCCGTTCTACATCGTCGATCACCGCGCCACCCCCGAGACCCGCGCGCCATGGGAAGACCGCAAGCAGGTCCGTCGCGGCGGGCCGGAGCGGCTCGAACTGTGGCAGCCACAGCCGGGCGTCGGCCTTGCCGCGCTGCACCGGCAGGACGCAAGCGGCGATCCGCCGGCGCCGCGCTCCGGTGGTGCCGGGCTGTGGCTGCGGCTGCGGAGCGTGATCGCCCGCAGACCGGGCCTGGAGCCTGCGAGGTGAGACGAGGGGTGGCGCGGAGATCTCCGCGCCACCCTGCCCCGCCGGCGATTTCCGCCCGATCCCGGACCCGTGACAACCCCGGCGCGCCTGCTTATAAGGCGCGCGACCCATACACACGTCAGTTCCGAAGGATTTCCCCGCATGACCACGCTCGTCTTCGGCCACAAGGCCCCCGACACCGACACGACCGGCGCGCCGCTGATCTGGGCCTGGTACCTGTCGCACCAGGGCCAGCCGGCCGAGGCCCGGCTGCTGGGCCGGCCGAACACCGAGGCGCTGTTCGTCGCCGAGCGCTGGGGCTTCGATCTGCCGCAGATCATCGACGACGTCGAGGACGGCCAGCCCTGCGTCATCGTCGACACCAACAACCCGGCCGAGCTGCCGGCCTCGATCAACAAGGCCGACGTGCTGGCGATCATCGATCACCACAAGCTGTTCGGCGGCATCGAGACCAAGGGCCCGATCGACATCACGATCCGGCCGCTGGCTTGCACCGCGACCATCATGCACGACCTGATGGGCCACGTCGCCACCGAGATGCCCGAAGGCATCAAGGGGCTGATGCTGTCGTGCATCCTGTCCGACACGCTGGAGTTCCGCTCGCCGACCACCACCCCGACCGACCAGGGCCTGGCCGAGCGGCTGGCCGCCGACCTCGGCATCGACATCGCCGGCTACGCCGCCGAGATGTTCGCCGCCAAGTCCGACGTCTCGGCCTTCTCGGAAGCCGAGCTGCTGCGGATGGACAGCAAGGAAGTGACCGTCGACGGCAAGAAGCTGCGGGTCAGCGTTCTCGAGACCACCTCGCCGGCAACCGTGCTGTCGCGCAAGGACGCGCTGATCGCGGCGATGCCGCAGGTCGCCGCTGAAGACGGCGCCGACGAGGTGCTGCTGTTCATCGTCGACATCCTGAACGAGCAGGCGACCCTGCTGGTCCAGAACGACACCGTGAAGACCATCGCCGAGAAGAGCTTCGACACGACCGTCTCGGGCGACCACGTGGTGCTGCCGGGGGTGATGAGCCGCAAGAAGCAGATCATTCCCGTGCTGAAGGCCTGAGACAATGACCAGGATCATCGAGAGCTTCGCCGAGATTTCCGGCGATTACGACGCCGCCTTCGTCGATCTCTGGGGCTGCATGCACAATGGCAGGCAGGCCCATGACGCGGCGGTCGCGGCGATGCGCCAGTTCCGCCAATCCGGCGGCACGGTGATCCTGGTCACCAACTCGCCGCGGCCGCGCGCCAACGTCGAACAGCAGATCGCAGGCCTCGGCGTGCCGCGCGACTGCTGGGACAGCATTGCCAGTTCGGGCGACTCGGCCCGGGCCGCGATGTTCGAAGGCGCCGTCGGCTCCAAGGTCTGGTTCATCGGCGACGACCGCGACGAGGCCTTCTTCGAGCCGCTCAAGATCATCCAGGACCCGGTCGAGATCAGCCGCGTGCCGCTGGACGACGCCGAGGGCATCATCTGCTGCGGCCCGGAAGACGAATATGCCGACCCGGAGGTCTACCGGCCGCAGTTCCTTGTCGCCAAGCAGAAGGGCATAAAGCTGCTCTGCGCCAACCCCGACATCATCGTCGACCGTGGCGAGGAACGGGTCTGGTGCGCCGGGGCGCTGGCCAAGCTCTATACCGAGATGGGCGGTGAAAGCCTGTATTTCGGCAAGCCGCACCCGCCGATCTACGATCTGGCGCGGCGGCGCCTGGCCGAGATCGCGCCGGGCGTGACCGACGACCGGATCATCTGCATCGGCGACGGGCCACAGACCGATGTGTCCGGCGCCGCCGGAGAAGACCTCGACTGCCTGTTCATCAGCGGCGGTCTCGCCGCCGAGGAGACCGACACCAAAGCCGAGGGCCAGCCCGACCGGCAGAAGCTCGAGAGCTATCTGCATGGCGAGCGCCAGGCGCCGGCCTACACGATCGGCTTCCTGCGCTGACGACGGCGCAAGCCGGGCGTCCTGCCCGGCTTGCGCCCGTCTGCGCGCGCGGCTACCCAAGCGCCATGCGCATCATCCGCGATCCTCTCTACATCGACCAGAACGACCGCGGCGCCGCTGCGGCGATCGGAAACTTCGACGGCGTGCATCTCGGGCACCTGACGGTGATCGAGCTGGCCCGCGCCGAGGCACGGCGGCTTGGCGCGCCGCTCGGCGTGATGACCTTCGAGCCGCATCCACGCCAGGTCTTCGCGCCCGACGCCCCGGCATTCCGGCTGATGAACGCCTCGGCCCGGGCCCACCGTCTTGAAAAGCTCGGCGTCGAGCGGCTCTACGAGCTGCCGTTCACCCATGCCCTGGCCGCGCTCACCCCCGAGGAATTCGCCCGCGACGTCATCGCCGGCAAGCTCGGGCTGCGCCATGTCGTGGTCGGCGCCGACTTCCGCTTCGGCGCCAGACGCGCCGGCGATGCCGAGATGCTGGTCCGGCTTGGCGCCGTGCACGGCTTCGGCGTCACCGTGGCGCCGCTGGTGGCGCTCGAGGCCGGCGAGGTCAGTTCTACCGCGATCCGCGATGCGCTGACCGAGGGCCGGCCCGGCGATGCCGCGGCGATGCTGGGTCACTGGCACCGGCTCGAAGGCGTGGTGATCCGCGGCGACCAGCGCGGTCGCGAGCTTGGCTACCCGACCGCCAACATGGAGATCGACGGGCTGCACCCGCCGCGCTTCGGGGTCTACGCGGTCAAGCTCGACGTGCTCGACGGGCTGCACGCCGGCAGCTACGACGGCGCCGCCTCGATCGGGATCCGGCCGATGTTCGGCACCAACCGGCCGAATTGCGAGACCTTCGTGTTCGACTTCAAGGGCGACCTCTACGGCGCGACGCTGTCGGTGGCGCTGGTCGAATACCTGCGCGGCGAAGAGAAGTTCGCCGGCCTGCCCGAGCTGATCGCCCAGATGGACGCCGATTGCGCCCGCGCCCGACGGATCCTGGCCGATGCGTGACCGGTTCTGGGAATTGCCGCTCGACGCGCTGACCCGACCGGAATGGGAAGCGCTCTGCGACGGCTGCGGCAAGTGCTGCCTGAACAAGCTCGAGGACGAGGACACCGGCGAGGTGGCGCTGACCAACGTCGCCTGCCGGCTGCTCGACGGCAGCACCTGCCGCTGCTCGAAGTACGAGACCCGCCACGCCTATGTGCCCGAATGCATCGTGCTCGATCCCGACAAGATCCGCGAGACGATGTATTGGCTGCCGGCGACCTGCGCCTACCGGCTGCGTGCCGAAGCCCGGCCGCTGGAGCCCTGGCACCCGCTGATCTCCGGCGATCCGGAAACGGTGCACCGCTCCGGGATCTCGATGCGCGGCCGCACGGTGCCGGAGTACGAGGTCGACGACGACGATTGGGAAGACCACATCATCGAGGAACCGGTCTGATGCAATTCGCCTCCGACAATGCCGGCCCGGCGCACCCGTCGGTGATCGAGGCGCTGGCCCGGGCCAACGACGGCCACACCCGCGCCTATGGCAGCGAATCGGCGATGGGCCGGGTCGTGGCGCAGATCCGAGAAATCTTCGAGGCGCCCGAGGCCGCGGTGCATCTTGTCGCCACCGGCACCGCCGCGAATGCGCTGATCCTGGCCTGCATGGCCCGGCCCTGGGACACCGTGTTCTGCACCGATTGCGCGCATATCGAACAGGACGAATGCAACGCGCCCGAGTTCTTCAGCGGTGGCGCCAAGCTGACGCTGGTGCCGGCGCCGGACGGGCTGATGACAGCTGAAGCGCTCGAGACGGCGATCGGGCCGGTCGGGGCGCGGTCGCTGCACAATGCGCAGCCCGGCCCGGT
>JBFGEI010000217.1:0-5644 GCA_041580155.1 Limimaricola sp. | reverse complement strand
TGTAGCGCATCGCCAGTTCGACCGAGCGGGTCTGCAGCACCTTCGCGCCCAGCGACGCCAGTTCCAGCATTTCCTCGAAGGCGAT
This sequence comes from Limimaricola sp., assembly GCA_041580155.1. Classification (GTDB taxonomy): domain Bacteria; phylum Pseudomonadota; class Alphaproteobacteria; order Rhodobacterales; family Rhodobacteraceae; genus Limimaricola. The sequence goes on along the minus strand of JBFGEI010000217.1, from coordinate 5,559 downwards.
GCGGTCAAGCTTGCGGGCCTTGCTGCAGATCCGCGGGTCGGTGGTGTAGACACCGTCCACGTCGGTGTAGATGTCGCAGCGCACGGCATCGAAGGCGGCGGCGAACGCGACGGCCGTGGTGTCCGAACCGCCGCGGCCCAGCGTGGTGATCCGGCCTTCCGGGCTGACGCCCTGGAAGCCCGCGACGACCGCGACCTTCATGCCTTCGGCGAATTTCGCGCGGATGTTCGCGGGCGGGATGTCCTCGATCCGCGCGGCACCATGCGCCGAGGTGGTCTGCACCGGCACCTGCCAGCCCTGCCAGCTGCGCGCCGGGATTTCCATTTCCTGCAACCGCAGCGCCATCAGCCCCGCGGTGACGTTTTCGCCCGACGAGGTGACGGCATCGTATTCGCGCGCATCGAACAGCGGCGAGGTCTCGTTGACCCAGCCGACCAGCTCATTCGTCTTGCCGGCCATCGCCGAGACGATGACGATCACCTCGTGACCCTTGGCGACCTCGACCGCGACGCGTTTCGCGGCGCGGTGGATCCGGTCGAGCGTTGCGACGGAGGTGCCGCCGAATTTCATCACCAGGACCGACATGGCTCTCCTCGCGCAGATTTCGGCGCCGTCTTAGCTGCAGGGCGACGCGAGGGCAATGCGGCTTGGAAGCCTCGGGCCGGATCAGTTGCTGCGGCGTTTCGGCAGGAACGGCAGCGGCATCACCTGGATGCCGTCCTCGATCAGCTTGCGCGCCTCGTCGGGCCGGGCCTCGCCGTAGATCGACCGGGGCGGGGTGGTGCCGTCGTGCATCGCCCGCGCCTCGGCGGCGAACGACACGCCGACGTAGTCCGAGCTGGACTCGATCTTGCGCCGCAGCTCGGCCATCGCGCGCTCGATCGGCGATTGCGGCTCCGACAGTCGCTTCGGAGCAGTCGCGGGGCGCGGCTCGGCGCCGATCGCCGGCGCCATCAACGCCTTTTCCACCTTGCCCGAGCCGCAGATCGCGCAGGACAGCTGCCCGGCCTTGTCCAGCGCATCATAGGCCGAGGCCGAGGCGAACCAGCTGTCGAAGGCGTGGCCGGCGTCGCAGGTGAGGTTGTAGCGGATCATCGTCGAGCATCCCCAGTGATGCCCTTGAGATAAGTCGCCGGCGGGCCAAGGCCAAGCGGCGGTTTCGAAGAGGTTACTCGGGCCGGGCCGGCGATGCCGGAACGCGACGGTCCCCGGCCAGCGGGTCGAACGCCTTGACGATGTGGCACAGCTCCGGCGCCCGCAGCTTGCTCGCGGCCTTCTTGGTGCTGAACCACTTGCGCCGGCGCTGGTGCCGTTCCGGCCAGTCCGGCAGCTCTTCGGTGATCCGCACCGCGAACACCATCGCCAGATGCGGCAGGCGGCCGTTCTCGCCGCGCTTCACGTAGGACCAGACCCCGAGGCAGCGGTCGTCGGGCGTGCCGATCAGCCCGGCTTCCTCGCGCGCTTCGGTGGCGGCGGCGGCGGCCGGGGTCTGGCCGTCCATCGGCCAGCCCTTGGGCAGAATCCAGCGGCCGTTGCCACGGCTGGTGATCAGACAGACCTCGACCGAATCGCCGTTCAGGCGCCAGGGAAGGGCGGCAAACTGCGTCCTGGCCTCACCTTTCTTGCGGGGAGGGACGCGGATCGGGAGCTGCATCATCGGGTGCCATCATCCAGAGAGCTGCCCGTTCCGGGCCGGTCGGAGAACCGTTCCACGAGCGGCAGACTTGACGCAAGCCGCTTTTGGGTCAGGTTGCGCCGCGTCACAGATCCGCGGCGGAGCGCCCGATGCAGTCCCAGATCTCTCGCGGCCGTCGCACATGACCGGCGCCGCCGCCCGGTTCATCGGCTCCGAGATCTACCGCGGATCGAGCTATGGCGCCTGGCATCCGCTGCGGGTGCCGCGGGTCTCGACGGTGATGGATCTTGGCCGGGCGCTGGGCTGGCTGCCGCCGGATCGCTACCTGCGAAGCCCGCGCGCCCGGCCCGCGGCGCTGCGGGCATTTCACAGCGACGCCTATGTCGCGGCGCTGATCGACGCGGAGGCCACGCAGCAGGTCAGCCCGGAGACCCTCGCGCGGCACGGTCTCGGGACGCCGGCCAACCCGGTGTTTCCGCAGATGTTCCGCCGTCCGGCCACCGGCGTCGGCGGGGCGATTCTTGCCGGAGAGCTTCTGGCGCGGGGCGGGGTCGTCCACTTGCCGGGCGGCGGCACCCACCACGGCATGCCGGACCGGGCCAACGGCTTCTGCTTTCTCAACGATCCGGTGTTCGCGGTGCTGTCGCTGCGCGCGCATGGCGCGCGGCGGGTCGCCTATGTCGACATCGACGCGCATCACCCCGACGGCGTCGAGGCGGCCTTCGCGTCCGACCCCGACACGCTGCTGGTGTCGACCCACGAGGAAAACCGCTGGCCGCGCAGCGGCGCGCTGGCGGATCGCGGTGTGGGCCAGGTATTCAACCTTCCGCTGCCCTCGGGCACCGGCGACGACGGCATGGCGCTCGCCCGCGATGCGGTGATCCTTCCGGCGGTCGCGGCGTTCCGCCCCGACGCCATCGTGCTGCAATGCGGCGCCGACGCGCTGGCCGAAGACCCGCAGTCGCGGCTGATGATGTCGGGGCACGCGCATCTCGGGGTGCTGCGCGGGCTGCGCGACCTGGCGCCCCGGCTGCTGGTGCTGGGTGGCGGCGGCTACAACCCGTGGAGCGTCGGCCGGCTCTGGACCGCGGTCTGGGGCGAGCTGTCGGGGCAGGAGCGCCCCGACCGGCTGCCGCTTGATGGACAGGCAGTGCTGCGCGGGCTGCGCTGGGACGGCCAGCGACGGGTTCTGGAGCCGCCCGAAGGCTGGCTGACGACGCTGCTCGATCCGCCGCGCCCGGGCGGGATCGACGACGCGCTGCGCGACCGCGTCGCGGAATTGCAGGCCCGGCTGCTGGCCTGGGTCTGAAACAGAACCGACTTGAAGCCGGCCATGCCGCGATGCGACATTGCGGGTCACGCCCACCGAAGGACATTCCCAAGTGAAACCGCTGTTACTTGCGCTGCTGCTGGCCTGTCCCGGCGCGGCGCGCGCCGATCTGCTGGTGTTCGCCGCGGCCAGCCTCGGCGGCGCGCTCGACCGGGCCGTCGCGCAGTGGCAGGCGCAGGGCGGCGACCCGGTGACGGTGTCCTACGCCGGCAGCTCGGCGCTGGCGCGGCAGATCGTGGCCGGGGCGCCGGCCGACCTGTTCATCTCGGCCAGCGCCGACTGGATGGATGCGGTCGAGGCCGAAGCCCTGTTGCAGCAGGGCAGCCGCCGCGACCTGCTGGGCAACAGGCTGGTGCTGGTGTCCGAGGACCCCGATGCCGCGCCGGTGACGATCGACGCGGCGCTCGACCTGTCGGCGCTGCTGGGAGCCGGGCGGCTGGCGATGGCGCTGGTCGACGCGGTGCCGGCCGGGCAATACGGCAAGGCGGCGCTGCAGTCGCTTGGCCTGTGGGACGCGGTCGCGCCGCAGGTGGCGCAGTCCGAAAACGTCCGCGCCGCGCTGGCGCTCGTGGCCAGCGGCGCGGCGCCGCTTGGCGTGGTCTACGCCACCGACGCGCGCGAAGATCCCCGGGTCACGGTGATCGGCAGCTTTCCCGAAGACAGCCACGACCCGATCCGCTATCCCGCCGCGCTGATCGCCGGGGCGGATCCGGCGGCGGCGGAGTTTCTCGAGTTCCTCGGCTCCGACCCCGCCGGCGCGATCTTCGCCGCCTCCGGCTTCGAGGTGATCGAGTGAACCCTGCCGACTGGCTCGGACCCGAGGAATGGGCGGCGGTGCGGCTGTCGCTCAAGGTGTCGGCGGTCGCCGTCGCGGCCAGCCTGCCGCTTGGCCTGCTGACCGCGCTGGCGCTGGCGCGGGGCCGGTTTCCCGGGCGCCAGCTGCTGAACGGGCTGGTGCATCTGCCGCTCATCATGCCGCCGGTCGTCACCGGTTACCTGCTGCTGCTGGCGTTCTCGCGGCGCGCGCCGCTGGGCGCGGCGCTCGAGGAGATCGGCATAACCCTGGCGTTCCGCTGGACCGGCGCCGCGCTGGCCGCCGCGATCATGGCGTTTCCGCTGATGGTGCGTGCGATGCGGTTGGCGATCGAGGCGGTCGATCCGGGCCTCGAACAGGCGGCGGCGACGCTGGGCGCGTCGCGGCTGCGGGTGTTCGCCACCGTGACCCTGCCGCTGGCGCTGCCCGGCGTGGTCGCCGGAGCGATCCTGGCCTTCGCCAAGGCGATGGGCGAGTTCGGCGCCACCATCACCTTCGTGTCCAACATCCCCGGCGAAACCCGGACCATCCCGACCGCGATCTACGGGTTCCTGCAGGTGCCCGGCGGCGAATCCTCGGCGCTGCGGCTGGTGGCGATCTCGATCGCGCTGGCGATGGCGGCGCTGCTGGCGTCGGAATGGCTGGCGCATCGGCTGAGCCGCAGGCTCGCCGGATGATCGAGATCGACATCCGCAAGGGGCTCGGCGAGCTGACGCTCGACATTCAGCTTGAGGCGCCGGCAGGGGTGACCGCGCTGTTCGGCCGGTCGGGCGCCGGAAAGACCAGCGTGGTCAACGCCGTCGCCGGGTTGCTGCGGCCCGACGCCGGGCGGATTTCGGTCGATGGCGTGGTGCTGTTCGACGCGGCGGAGCGGATCGACCTCGCGGTGCATCGGCGCCGCGTCGGCTACGTGTTCCAGGACGCCCGGCTGTTTCCGCATCTCAGCGTGGCGCGCAACCTGGTCTACGGCGGCGACCACGACCGCGACCGGGTGATCGACCTGCTCGACCTGGGCGCGCTGTTGACCCGTCGCCCGGCGGCGCTGTCGGGCGGCGAACGGCAGCGGGTCGCGCTGGGCCGCGCGCTGATGTCGAACCCGCGGATGCTGCTGATGGACGAGCCGCTGTCGGCGCTCGACGCGCCGCGCAAGGCCGAGATCCTGCCCTGGCTCGAACGGCTGCGCGACGAAACCCGGCTGCCGATCCTCTACGTCAGCCACGCCGCATCCGAGGTGGCGCGGCTGGCGACCACCGTCGCGGTGATCGACGCCGGGCGGGTGGTGCGGTCGGGTCCGGTCGAAGAGGTGCTGTCGGACCCGGGGTCGGTGGTGCTGGTCGGGGTGCAGGACGCCGGCGCGGTGGTGACCGCGCGGATCGTCGGGCTCGACACGATCGACGGTCTGACCGAATTGGTGCTCAGCGGTGGCCGGCTGGTGCTGCCGGGCCGGATCGGCCGGATCGGCACCCATCTGCGGCTGCGGATCGCGGCGCAGGACGTGATCCTGTCGCGCGACCGGCCGGAAGGGCTCAGCGCGCTCAATATCCTGCCGGTCCGGGTCACTGGGCTGGAACAGGGCCACGGCCCCGGCGTCGCGGTCGGGCTGGCCTGCGGCAGCGACCGGCTGCTGGCGCGGGTCACCCGGCGCTCGGCCCGGGCGCTGGGGCTGGTCGAGGGTCAGGAACTCTGGGCGATCGTCAAGGCAACGGCGGTGGCGCCGCAGGATGTCGGCGGCGCCACGCCCTGAAGCGTCGAAGCCCCGCCGGTTGGCGGGGCTTCGGG
>JBFGEI010000216.1:0-5646 GCA_041580155.1 Limimaricola sp. | reverse complement strand
GGGCCGGATCACCATGCCCGATGGCTTCACCTACGACGGCCAGTGGGTCGATGGCGAAATCGAGGGCCGCGGCATCGCGACCTATGCCAACGGCGACATCTACGAGGGCAACTTCCGCAACGGTCGGCGCCAGGGTCAGGGTACGATGCGCTACGCCACCGGCGAAACCGAGGCCGGCGACTGGCGCGACGGCGCCTTCGTGCGCCGCAGCGGCGCCACGCCCCCCGCCACGACCGAGACCCCGGCCGAAGACGCCACCCCGCCCGCCGACGCCGCGACCGAAGCGCCGGTCGCCGGCACCGCGTCGCCGGATGCGGCCGACACCGCCGACGACGAAAGCTGAGGCGCAGCGACGGGTCCGGCGGTCAGACCCGTTCGCCGGCATCCATGCGGTCGAGGAACTCCTGCGCCTCGCGCAGCACGGTGCCGCGCTTGTCGGCATCCATCCGGTCCCAGGTGCGGTACATCTGCGCCATCCGGGGATTGGAGTCGAACCGCTGCCGGTGCCGATCGAGAAAGTGCCAGTAGAGCAGGTTGAACGGGCAGGCCCCGGCGCCGGTCTTGGTCTTCACCTGGTAGTGGCAGCCCTTGCAGTAGTCCGACATCCGGTCGATGTAGTTGCCCGAGCTGACATAGGGTTTCGACCCGACGATGCCGCCGTCGGCGAACTGGCTCATGCCGATCACGTTCGGCGCCTCGACCCATTCGTAGGCGTCGGCATAGACCGCCAGGTACCATTCGTGCACCTGCGCCGGGTCGACCTGGGCGATCAGGGCGAAGTTGCCGGTCACCATCAGCCGCTGGATGTGATGCGCATAGGCGTTGTCGCGGGTGTTGGCGACCGCGTGGCTCAGGCAGTTCATCCGGGTCTCGTCGCCCCAGTACAGCCCCGGCAGATCGCGGTCGTGGCGCAGGATGTTGCGCGAGGTGTAGTCCGGCCCTTCGAGGAAATAGATCCCGCGCATGTATTCGCGCCAGCCGATGATCTGCCGGATGAAGCCCTCGGCGGCGTTGATCGGCGCGTCGCCATCCTTCCAGGCCTGCTCGACCTTGCGGCAGACCTCAAGCGGATCGAGCAGCCCGGCGTTGATGTAGAAGCTGATCAGCGCGTGATAGAGGAACGGCTCGTCCTCCAGCATCGCGTCCTGGTAATCGCCGAACTTCGCCAGCCCGCCCTTCAGCCAATGCGCCAGCTGGCGCCGGGCCTGGCCTTCGTCGGTGGCAAAGCTGAACGGCCGCAGCGTGCCGAAATTGCTGCCGAAGCGGCGCTCGACCAGGTCCAGCACCTGCTCGACCGTGTCGTCCGGGGTGAACGACATCGGGCCGGAGAAATCGACGCCGCCCGGCGCCGGCTTGCGATTGTCGTGGTCGAAGTTCCACTTGCCGCCGGCCGGCGCGTCGCCCTCCATCAGCAGCCCGGTGCGACGCCGCATCTCGCGGTAGAAATACTCCATCCGCAGCGACTTGCGGCCCTCGGCCCAGGTCTCGAAATCGGCGTGGCTCGCGATGAACCTCGTGTCGCCGAACTGGTGCACCGGGATCGGCAGATCTTCGAGCGCCGCGATCAGCCGCCATTCGCCCGGCTCGGTGGCGATGACCTCCTGCGCCCCGTGCTCTTCTGCGCGGCGCAGCAACTCGCCGGTGATCGTGCCGGCGTTGTCGGGATCGTCGAGCCTGGTGTAGGCCACGGTCCAGCCGTCGCTGCGCAGCCGCTCGGCGAACTTGCGCATCGCGGCGAAGACGAAGGCGATCTTCTTGGGGTGATGCGGAACGTAAGAGGCCTCGTCGCCGACCTCGGCCATCACCACGACATCGGCGTCCCTGTCGGCCTCGCGCAGCGCCGACAGCGTCGGGCTGAGCTGGTCGCCCAGGATCAGAACCAGCCTCACCACGGCACGGCGTCGCCCTGCCAGTCGAAAAAGCCGCCGGACTGCTCGGGGCCAAGACCCGCCAGCACCGCCAGCAGGTTCCGCGCCGCCTGTTCGGCCGGCACCATCGCGTGACGCCCGGCATAGGCCGCGGTGAACCGGGTCTCGACGGTGCCGGGGTGCAGCGCCACCAGCACCGCGGCCTTGTCGTGCCGCTTCAATTCGAGCGCCGCGCCGTGGACGACCTGATTCAGCGCCGCCTTGGAGGCCCGGTAGGAATGCCAGCCGCCGATGCCGTTGTCGCCGATCGACCCGACCCGCGCCGACAACACGCCGCAGCGCCCGCCCGCAGCCAGCAGCCGCGGCAGGTGGCGCAGGATCAGCGCCGGGCCGATGGTGTTGACCGCGAACACCCGCGCCATCGCCGCGGCGTCGATCGCCGACAGCGCCTTTTCCGGCGCGCCGCCGTCCGGTGCCAATATGCCGACCGCGACGATGATCCGGTCGAAGCCGGGTTCGAGCCCGCCGAGCAGCCGCGACACCGTCTCGGGGTCGGTGACGTCGAAGCCATCCGCGCTGCGCGACAGCGTCAGGACCGCGTCGCCCCGGTTGCGCAGTTCCGCGGCAAGCGCCGCGCCTATTCCGCCGGAGGCGCCGATGATCAGGGATCTTGTCATGCCCGGCGATCTAGCGTCGCGTCGCGCGCCGGCCAGCGGATGTCGCGGTATTTCCGCGGCCGCCGCGCGACCTGCTCGGATCGGTGGAAAAACCGCTTTCACCTTCGGAACGGGCCGTTATAGTCCGATTCATGACGCGCACCGCATCCATATTGCCCCCGGCCCCCACGGCCCAGCGCCTCCTCGGTCTTCTGCTTACTCGCCTCTGAGCGTGCCCTCCGGCGCGACCGCTCAGAGGAGAAACAGCGCCGGACAGACCGCCCCGGACCAGACCAGACCAAGGATCTCGAGATGACCAGCAAGACCCTCGCCGCCGACCGCGTATTGATCTTCGACACCACGCTGCGGGACGGCGAACAATCGCCCGGCGCGACGATGACCCACTTCGAAAAGCTCGAAATCGCGGAGATGCTCGACGACATGGGCGTCGACATCATCGAGGCCGGCTTTCCGATCGCCTCGGAAGGCGACTTCAAGGCGGTGAGCGAGATCGCCCGGCAATCGCGCGGCGCCACGATCTGTGGCTTGGCACGGGCCAACTTCAAGGACATCGACCGCTGCTGGGAGGCGGTGAAGCACGCGAAGTCGCCGCGGATCCACACCTTCATCGGCACCTCGCCGCTGCACCGCGCGATCCCGAACCTCGACATGGACCAGATGGCCGAGCGGATCCACGACACGGTGACCCACGCCCGCAACCTGTGCGACAACGTGCAGTGGTCGCCGATGGACGCGACCCGGACCGAGTGGGACTACCTCAAGCGGGTCGTCGAAATCGCGATCAAGGCCGGCGCCGGCACGATCAACGTGCCCGACACCGTGGGCTACACCGCCCCGGTCGAAAGCGCCGACCTGATCCGCCGGCTGATCGCCGAGGTGCCGGGGGCCGACGAGGTGATCTTCGCGACGCATTGCCACAACGACCTCGGCATGGCGACGGCGAACGCGCTGGCGGCGGTCGAAGGCGGCGCCCGGCAGATCGAATGTACGATCAACGGGCTGGGCGAACGCGCCGGCAACACCGCGCTGGAAGAGGTGGTGATGGCGCTCAAGGTGCGGCACGACATCCTGCCGTGGAACACCGGGATCGACACCACCAAGATCATGAACATCTCGCGCCGGGTCGCGACGGTCTCGGGCTTTCCGGTGCAGTTCAACAAGGCGATCGTCGGCAAGAACGCCTTCGCCCATGAAAGCGGCATCCACCAGGACGGCATGCTGAAGAACGCCGAGACCTTCGAGATCATGCGCCCGTCGGACGTCGGCCTGTCCGAAACCAACATCGTGATGGGCAAGCATTCGGGCCGCGCCGCGCTGCGCTCCAAGCTGAAGGACCTGGGCTACGAGCTGGCCGACAACCAGCTCAACGACGCCTTCGTGCGGTTCAAGGAACTCGCCGACCGCAAGAAGGAGGTCTACGACGAGGACCTGGTCGCGCTGGTCCGGCAGAACGACGCGGTCTCCGACCGGCTGCGGCTGAAGTCGCTGAAGGTGATCTGCGGCACTGAAGGGCCGCAGCACGCGGCGATGACCCTGACCATCGACGACGAAGACAAGTCGGTCGACGCCACCGGCGACGGCCCGGTCGACGCCACCTTCAACGCGATCAAGGCGCTGTTCCCGCACGAGGTCCGGCTGCAGCTCTACCAGGTGCACGCCGTGACCGAAGGCACCGACGCCCAGGCGACGGTGTCGGTGCGGCTGGAAGAGGATGGCCGCATCGCCACCGGCCAGTCGGCCGACACCGACACCGTGGTCGCCTCGGCCAAGGCCTATATCAACGCGGTGAACCGGCTGCTGGTGCGCCGCGAGAAGACCGCGCCCGGCGCCGACGTCAAGGGGCTGAGCTACCTCGACGATCACCGCAACGACAAGCCGGACGCCGCCGGCGAGTAGACCGCTCTGACGCCTCACCACAACCGGCCCGCCGCCCGCAGGAACGCGGCGGGCCGGACCCCAAGGCATTTGTAACGCATAGGTTGCGCGGCACCGCAGCGAAATTCCTCTGCCGCAGCGCAGCGAAGAAAAGGCGTAAACTCGCCGTCCACCCTGCGGCCGCCCTTTCGCGCGCTGGGCCACCTGCCTATAAGGGCCGACGTCCGCATCCTCGGATTCGCGGGCCAAATTGCAATCGACAACGGGATGATCGCTGCATGTTCGGATTGGGAAGTCTGTTTTCGTCTGACATGGCGATCGATTTGGGTACGGCGAACACCCTGATCTACGTGAAGGGTCGCGGCATCGTGCTGAGCGAGCCGTCGGTCGTCGCCTACCATATCAAGGACGGCGTGAAGAAGGTGCTCGCGGTGGGCGAGGACGCCAAGCTGATGCTGGGCCGGACTCCGGGCAGCATCGAGGCGATCCGGCCGATGCGCGAAGGCGTGATCGCCGATTTCGACGTCGCCGAAGAGATGATCAAGTACTTCATCCGCAAGGTGCACCGGCGCACGACGTTCTCGAAGCCCAAGATCATCGTCTGCGTGCCGCACGGCGCGACCCCGGTGGAAAAGCGGGCGATCCGTCAATCGGTGCTGAGCGCCGGCGCCCGCCGCGCAGGTCTGATCGCGGAACCCATCGCCGCGGCCATCGGCGCCGGGATGCCGATCACCGATCCGACCGGCAACATGGTCGTCGATATCGGCGGCGGAACCACGGAAGTGGCGGTGCTGAGCCTCGGCGATATCGTCTATGCGCGGTCGGTCCGGGTCGGCGGCGACCGGATGGACGAGGCGATCATCAACTACCTGCGTCGCCAGCAGAACCTGCTGATCGGCGAATCGACGGCCGAGCGGGTGAAGACCTCGATCGGCACCGCCCGGATGCCCGACGACGGCCGCGGCGCAAGCATGCAGATCCGCGGCCGCGATCTGCTGAACGGCGTACCGAAAGAGACAGAGATCAACCAGGCGCAGGTCGCCGAGGCGCTGGCCGAGCCCGTGCAGTCGATCTGCGAGGCGGTGATGACCGCGCTGGAGGCGACGCCGCCCGACCTGGCCGCTGACATCGTCGACCGCGGCGTGATGCTGACCGGCGGCGGCGCGCTTTTGGGCGAATTGGACCTGGCGCTGCGCGAGCAGACCGGGCTGGCGATCTCGGTCGCC
>JBFGEI010000215.1:0-5688 GCA_041580155.1 Limimaricola sp. | reverse complement strand
TGTCGCCCAGGCCGACGGTGTTGCTGGTGGCAAACAGACGGAAGGCCGGGTGCGGCCTGATGACCCGGTTCTGGTCGAGCAGCGTCAGGCGGCTCTCCGCCTCGAGAATACGCTGAATGACGAACATGACGTCGGGGCGGCCGGCGTCGTATTCGTCGAACACCAGGGATGTCGCCCGCTGCAGCGCCCAGGGCAGGAGACCCTCGCGGAATTCGGTGATCTGCTTGCCGTCCTTGAGCACGATGGCGTCCTTGCCGATCAGGTCGATGCGGCTGATGTGGCTGTCCAGGTTGATGCGCAGGCAGGGCCAGTTGAGCCGCGCCGCCACCTGCTCGATATGGGTCGACTTGCCGGTGCCGTGGTAGCCCTGGATCATCACCCGGCGATTGTGGCTGAAGCCGGCGAGGATGGCGCGGGTGGTGTCGGGGTCGAACTTGTAGGTGCTGTCGATGTCCGGCACCCGCTCGGACCGCTCGGCGAAGCCGCGCACCTTCATAGCGGTGTCGAAGCCGAACACCTCGCGGACGTCGATCTCTTCGGTCGGGCGCGCGGTCGCGTCGATGCTGACGTCAGCCATGGGAGTCCTTTCGCGGGCAGGAGAGGGTCGCATTTGTTCGTGCATGTGATGGATCATCTGGCGAGGGGGTTCAAGGCCCCGGCCGGTCGGTGGCGGCCACCGGGGGCGGGACCAACTGACGCGGCACCACCGCGCCGGCACGGCTTGCCTTTTGATCTTGCAACGTCATTGTCGGTCGCGACCCTGACCGAAGGATACCGACGCCGCCATGTCGCGCCTGACCGATATCGAACTGCTGATCGGCCGCGTCGCCCTGGGCGACCGGGCCGCCTTCACCGCGCTCTACGACGCCACATCGGCGAAACTCTTCGGGATCTGCCTGCGTGTCTTGGACAGCCGGGCAGAAGCCGAGGACGCGTTGCAGGAGATCTTCGTGAAGATCTGGCACAACGCACAGCGCTACGAGGTGAACGGGCTCAGCCCGATGACCTGGCTGATCACCATCGCGCGGAACCACGCGATAGATCGGCTGCGCACCCGCCGGACGCAGGACCGAAGGTCCGGCGGCGGCATGGACGAGGTGGCGGATCTGGCCGATCTGTCGCCGGGCCCCGAGGCGCGGGCGGTCGCCGCCTCCGAGGCTGCGCGGGTGTCGCGCTGCCTCGCCGAGCTTGAGCCGGCGCGTGCGGAAGCAGTGCGCGGCGCCTATATGGCGGGGGAGACCTACGCCGAACTGGCGGAGCGCTTCGGCGTGCCGCTGAACACGATGCGGACCTGGCTGCGCCGCAGCCTGCACAGATTGAAGGACTGCCTGACGCAATGACCGGGCCGGAGCACCACAGGGACGATGATGCGGCGCTGGCGGCCGAGCACGTGCTCGGTCTGCTGGACGCCGAGACCGCCGCTGCCTGCGACCGCCGGCTGCTGCAGGATCTCGACTACCGCGACCAATACGGCTTCTGGGCCGAGCATTTCGTGTCGCTGGCCTCGAACGCGCCGCCGGTGCCGCCGCCGGCCGCGCTGCGCGCCGCGATCCAGCGCAAGCTGTTCGCGGATCAGCGCCAGGGGCTGCTGCGACGGCTCGGGCTGTGGCAGGCGCTGGCCGGCGGCTTCGTCGCCGCGGCGCTGGTGGTCGTGGTGTCGCAAAGCGGCCTGCTGCAGCCCGAGCCGACCGGTCCGGGGATGCGCGCCGAGGTCGCGGCCGAGGATCGCAGCCTGGTGGTGCAGGTGGCCTGGGATCCGTCGAACCCGCCCGAACTCAGGATCTCGCGGCTCGACGGCGCCCCCGCCGCCGGCCGGTCTCTGGAACTCTGGCTGATCGCAGGCGACGCGGCGCCGGTGTCGCTCGGGGTGCTGCCGGACGACCGCGAGGCGTCGATCACCATCCCCGAGTCGCTGCTGGGCGTGCTCGAGAACGCGGTGCTGGCGGTGTCGGACGAACCGGAGGGCGGATCGCCGATCGACGGGCCGACCGGCGCGGTGCTGGCATTGGGGCCGATCACGGCGATCTGACACCGCCGTCTTTGGCGCCTTCAACGAAAACAGCCGGCCCCTCGGGGCCGGCTGCGTCGTCTCTGGCCTAGTCCTTCTCGCGGAAGTTCCGGCTGACCTTGATCTGGTCCCAGGCCCAGACCACTTCGCCAAGCTGTTCTTCCTGGCTGCGGTCGCCGCCGTTCATGTCCGGGTGCAGCACCTTGATCAGCGCCTTGTAGGCGCGGCGGATCTCGGGCTTCGACCAGCTGTCGCGGGCGTCGAGGATCTCGATGGCGCGGCGCTCGGTCGCCGGCAGCCGCCGGGTCGAGCCGCCGGGGGTCGCGTTCTTGCCCGGGTTGCGGGTCGCGTTCTCGCCCAGCACCTGGTGCGGGTCGTCGACCCCGAGCCGGGCCCAGGCGCGCTGCTCTTCGCTGCGCTTGCCGAACGGCTTGGTCTCGCGCTCCCAGACCCGGTCCTTGTCGACCTGGTCAAGGTATTCCGCCTCGGTGGAGCCGTCGAAGAAGTTCCACTTCAGATTGTATTCGCGCACGTGGTCCTTGCAGAACCAGAAATAGTCATCGAGCACGTCGGGCGATTTCGGCGCCCGGTACTTGCCGGCCTCTTCGCAGCCCGGATGGTCGCAGGCCCGGGTCGAGGTCTCGAAAGCCCCCGACATGCCCCGGCGACCGCGCGGGTTCTTCTTCTTCGATGCCGACACCGACATGTCGAAGCCGAAGGGATCGTTTTTTGCCATTGCTCTGCCTCATCCTTCCGAGTCGGACGCAGCAGTTTAGTCCAGCGGGCCGGAGATTGAAGGGGCCGAGGCGAAATTGTCGAAATTGCCGCGGCCCCCCGCCGATCGGCGGTGCGCCGCTCAGCCGCGCTCGGCGGCGTCGAGTTTCGGCGCCGTCGGGCTTTGCAGCGGGCTTTGGACCGGGTTCTGAACCGGCACCTGAGTCGGCGCCGCGACCGATACCGCCGGCGCCGCGGCCGGGATTTCGCGGCGCGGCTGCGGTGCCGCCACCGGCGCCGCGATGGTGCCGGACTCGTCGCCGCGGGCGGCGGTCAGCGCCGTCGCCGGGCGCGGATCGGACCGGTCGGACGGCGCGGCGGGCGGCACCGGCGTCGCGGTCGCGGGGATCTCGACCGACCCGCTGCGGCTCGGGGCATCGCCGGCGGTGCTTTCGATAACCCGCCGGAACATCAGCATGTTCTGGTAGACCGTCTTGTGGCCGCGCAGGCCCTGCCGCTCTTCGCAGGGCAGGGTGTCGGCGCGCAGGTACTCCCAGCCCTTGGCGCCCATCTCGTTGAGCAGCTGCTGCATCGCGTGGGCGAACAGCTCTTCGGTGTCCTTCAGCCCCTTCACCTTCGTCGCGCGACGCGGCGCCGGCACGACCCGGTATTCGTACTGGTTCATCCTGAGCCCTTTCTCGAAAACCCGGCCAGCCCGGCCGGCGATTGTCGGGCATCGGTCTAACCTGCCGACCGCCACGCGCAATGGTCTTGCACGCGGTCACGGCTAAATGCGAGGAGTCGGCTCGGCATCAGCAATCACCTGGATCACGATCATGAGAGCAGAACGCAGCGCGGACATCCTGGCCGATGCGTCGGTCAGCGGGCTGCCGATCCCGCTGTTCTACGATGGCTACGAGGTGAAGGCGATCGACGCGCCGTTCGGCGGGTTGCGGTCGCGCGGCCGGGCGGCGTTGCGTTACGGCTACCGCACGATGAAGCGGGCGCAGCCCTACACCGGCTTCTACACCGCGCTGCGCAACCTGATCCGCAGCCTCGAGGAAGTCGGTTGCCGGCCGTCGCTGAACGACTTCCGCGGCGCCCGCGCCAACCCGACAAGACCGGTCGGGCTAAGCGGCTTTCCCGGGGTCTACGACAAGGTCCGGCTCGACAATCCGGCGATCTTCGGACCCGGCTACGTGCCGCCGCCGGCCGAGGTCGAGGCGCGGATGCAGGCCAGCAACATCAAGATCATGACCCACCCGTCGCAATGGCCCTGCGAATTCTACCGCGAGGTGCTGGGCGACCGGATCCAGCCGCTGTTCGTCGGCATAGACACCAAGCTCTGGCCCGATTGGTCGGCGCTGCCGAAGTCCGTCGATTGCCTGATCTACGACAAGATCCGCTGGCACACCGACGAACGCCGCGCCGAGGTGATCGCGCCGATCATCCGGATGCTGGAGCGCCGCGGGCTGAGCTACCACGTGCTGCGCTACGGCGAACACCACCTGGCGCAATACCGGACCATGCTGGGCCGCAGCCGCAGCCTGATCTTCTGCACCGAGCACGAGACCCAGGGGCTGGCCTACCAGGAGGCGATGTCGGCCGGGGTGCCGGTGTTCGCCTGGGATGACGGCGTGCTGGTCGACCCGCGCGAGATCCCGATGGCGCCGGCCGGTCTGAAGGTCAGCGCGGTGCCGTATTTCGACGCGCGCTGCGGCGTCACTTTCACCCGGCACGACATCGAGGAGCGGTTCGAGACCTTCTGGTCGGCGCTGGGCAGCTTCAGGCCGCGCGATTACGTGCTCGACACGATCTCGCTGCGGCATGGCGCGGCGCGCTATCTGGAGCTGTACACCCGGCTGCTCTGAGCCGGCGGGGCAGGCGGCGCGCCGGGGCGCGCCGCCTTGACGATCAGAGCCCGAGCTTGGCCGCGACCAGCTCGTTGACGGCGGCCGGGTTGGCCTTGCCGCCGGTCGACTTCATCACCTGGCCGACGAACCAGCCGGCGAGCTTGGGGTTCTGCTTGGCCTTTTCGACCTGCGCCGGGTTCGCGGCGATGATCTCGTCGACCGCGGCCTCGATGGCGCCGGTGTCGGTGACCTGCTTCATGCCGCGGCTCTCGACGATCTGCGCCGGGTCGCCGCCCTCGGTGTAGACGATCTCGAACAGGTCCTTGGCGATCTTGCCCGAGATGTCGCCGTTCGAGATCAGCGCGACGATCTCGCCCAGCTGCACCGGGCTGACCGGGCTTTGCTCGATCCCGAGGTCGTCCTTCTTCAGCCGGCCGAACAGCTCGTTGATCACCCAGTTGGCGGCCAGCTTGCCGTTCTTGGCGACGTCGCCGTGGTTGGCCACCGCCTCGAAGTAGATCGCGTTGGCCAGCTCGGCGGTCAGCACCGCGGCGTCGTAATCCGACAGGCCGAAATCGGCCATGAAGCGGGCCTTCTTGGCGTCCGGCAGCTCGGGAAGGGTTTCGGCGATGTGGTCGACCCAGGCCTGCTCGATCTCGAGCGGCAGCAGGTCGGGGTCGGGGAAGTAGCGGTAGTCATGCGCCTCTTCCTTGGACCGCATCGACCGGGTTTCGTTCTTGTCCGGATCGTAGAGCCGGGTTTCCTGAACCACGCTGCCGCCATCCTCGAGAATGGCGATCTGGCGCCGGGCTTCGAAATCGATCGCCGCCTGGATGAACCGCATCGAGTTCATGTTCTTGATCTCGCAGCGGGTGCCGAGATGACCGAAATCCTGGGTCGCCTGGTATTTCTCGTAGTCGCCCGGGCGGCAGACGCTGACGTTGACGTCGGCGCGCAGGTTGCCGTTCTGCATGTTTCCGTCGCAGGTCCCGAGATAGCGCAGGATCTGGCGCAGCTTGCCGACATAGGCGGCGGCCTCTTCGGGGCCGCGGATGTCGGGACGGCTGACGATCTCCATCAGCGCCACGCCGGTCCGGTTCAGGTCGACGAAGG
>JBFGEI010000214.1:0-5727 GCA_041580155.1 Limimaricola sp. | reverse complement strand
CTCGACCCCGGCCCAGAGGCAGAGCACGGCGCGGGCCCGGGTGTAGGGCGCGAAATCGGTCAGCCGGTCGTTCGGCGCGTAGACGATGTAATCGACGGTCTCGGGCGCCGCGTCGCGGCTGACCGTCGCGTCGATCCCGGCCTCGGCCAGCGCCCGCGGCAACACCTCGCGATACTCGGCCCAGCGGGTCTCGGGGGCCGAGAACAGGATGGTCAGCGGCATGGCGTCACCTCGGCCTGTGGACATGCGCGCTCTGCACCAGGCCGAAGCCGACCAGCAGCACCAGCATCGCCGAGCCGCCGTAGCTGACCATCGGCAGCGGCACCCCGACCACCGGCGCCAGCCCCATCACCATCGACATGTTGACCGAGAAGAACAGGAAGAAGGTCATCGCGACGCCGAGCGTGACCAGCGACGCGAAGCGGTCGCGGTTGTTCAGCGCCGAGACCACGCAGAAGAAGATGATCAGCGCGTAGAGCGCCAGCAGCGTCGAGGCGCCGACGAAGCCGAATTCCTCGGCCAGCGTGGTGAAGATGAAGTCGGTGTGCTTCTCGGGCAGGAAGTTCAGCCGCGACTGGGTGCCCTGCATGAAGCCGCGCCCGGTCCAGCCGCCGGACCCCAGCGCGATCTTCGCCTGGGTGATGTGGTAGCCCGATCCCAGCGGGTCGTTCGACGGGTCGAGAAAGGTGTCGATCCGTCGGTACTGGTAGTCCTTGAGCAGCTGCCATGGCGTGCCGCGGCTTTCGAGCACGGCGTAGACGGTGCCGGCCCCGGCCATGACCACGGTCACGAAGTAGGCCCAATGCACACCGGCCATGAACATCACCGTCGCGCCGCCGAACACCAGCAGCAGCGCGGTGCCGAGATCGGGCTGGGTCAGCACCAGCATGGTCGGCAGGCCGATGAACACCAGCGGCAACAGCACCCAGAACGGGTGCGAGGTCTTCTTCAGCGGCAGCCAGTCGTAATAGGCGGCCAGCAGCATCACCAGGCCGATCTTCATCAGCTCGGACGGCTGCAACCGCATGAAGCCGAGGTCGATCCAGCGCTGCGCGCCCATCCCGACCTCGCCGAACATCTCGACCCCGACCAGCAGCGCCAGCGCCACCGCGTAGACCAGCGCCGCCATGTTGCGCCAGAACCAGATCGGCACCATCGCGACGATCAGCATCGCCGCCATGCCGACGCCGAAGCGCTTCATCTGCGGCGCCATCCACGGCGTCGGCGATCCGCCGGCCACCGAGTAAAGCATCAGGAAGCCGAAGCAGGCCACCGAGATCAGCAGCAGGATCACCGGCCAGTTGAGGTACAGCAGCTTGCGCAACCCGGTGGGGACGTATTTGGCGTTCGACTCGAGATAGCTCATTCGACCTGCCTCAGGCCCGGTCGCGCGGCGTGGCGCCGCGAGCCAGGTGGTTCATGATCCGCTTCTGGTCCTCGGCGATCTGGTCGCGGATGTTCGACGGGTAGGCCTCGAGCGGCGGCGGCCCGCCGTACAGCGCCTGCAGCGTCACGTCGCGGGCGATCGGCGCCGCGACCGAAGATCCGCCGCCGCCGTGTTCGACCACCACCGACACCGCGAAGCGCGGGTTGTCGTAGGGCGCGAAGTTGACCCAGAGCGCGTGGTCGCGCCGCTCCCAGGGCAGGTCGGCGTTCGAGGTGACGCCGCGGGCGCGCTCTTCGGCGGTGATCCGGCGCACCTGGCTGGTACCCGACTTGCCGGCCATCTGCATGCCCTCGGCGACGATCCGGGCGCCGAAACCGGTGCCGCGCTGGGCGTTCGACACGTCGTACATCGCGGCGCGCACCCGGCGCAGGTAGTTTTCGTTCAGCCCCATCGGTTCGCCGGCCCCCGAGGGCGTCTCGACCCCGTCGATCGACTTGATCAGCCGCGGCTGCACCGCGCGCCCGGTGGCAATCCGCGCCGTCATGATCGCCAGCTGCAACGGCGTCGCCAGCACGTAGCCCTGGCCGATCGAGGCGTTGACCGTGTCGCCGATCCGCCAGCTTTCGCCGTAGCGGTCGCGCTTCCACTGGGTGTCGGGCGCCACGCCCTGGCTGACCGCCGACATCGGCACGTCGTGATCGACGCCGATGCCGAGCTTGCGCGCCATCTCGGCGATCCGGTCGATGCCGATCTTCTGGCTGACCTCATAGTAATACACGTCGCAGCTTTCCTGCATGCTGCGGTGCATGTTGACGTTGCCGTGGCCGCCGCGGCGCCAGCAGTGGAACCGCGAGCCGCCGACTTCGGTGTAGCCGGGGCAGTACTCGGTATCCTCGGGGCCGACGAGGCCGGATTCCAGCGCCGCCAGCGCCACGACCATCTTGAAGGTCGATCCGGGCGGGTAGGCGCCCTGCACGGTCTTCGCCGACAGCGGCCGGTACTTGTTTTCGTTCAACCCGGTCCAATCGGCGACCGAGATGCCGCGCACGAACAAGTTCGGGTCGAAGGTCGGCGCCGAGGCCACGGTGCGCAGGTCGCCGGTGTCGAGGTCGATCACGATCACCGAGGCGCTCTCGCCCTCGAGCCGGGCCTCGGTGTAGCTTTGCAGCTCGGCGTCGACGCTCAGCTGGATGTTGGCGCCGGACTGGCCTTCCTCGCGGTCGAGCTCGCGCATCACCCGGCCGGTGGCGTTGACCTCGATCCGCTTGGTGCCGGCGCTGCCGCGCAGCTCTTCCTCGAACTTGGCCTCGACCCCGGTCTTGCCGATCTGGAACCGCGGGATCTGCATCAGCGGGTCGGGGTTTTCCATCAGGCTCAGGTCGTAATCGCTGACCGGGCCGACGTAGCCCACCACATGCGCGGTGTCCGAGCCGCGCGGGTAATGCCGTGACAGGCCGACCTCGGCGGTGATGCCGGGCAGGGCAGGGGCGTTGACGGTGACCTTGGCGACATCGGCCCAAGCGACGCGTTCGGCCACCGTCACCGGCACGAAGGCCGAGCGCCGCGCCATTTCCTCCTTGGCGCGTTGCACCGCGTCGGGCGGCAGCTGGATCAGCCGCGCCAGCCGTTCGAGCGTGTCGTCGACATCCCCGGCATCCTCGCGGACGATGACGATGCGATAGTTCTGTTCGTTGACCGCGAGCGGCACGCCGTTGCGGTCGAACACCAGGCCGCGGGCCGGCGGGATCAGCCGCATGTTGATGCGGTTTTCCTCGGCCAGCATCCGGTAGGCGTCGGCCTGCTCGATCTGCATCGACCGCATCCGCCAGCCAAGCACCCCGACCAGCGCGATCTGGGCGGTGCCGACGAACAGCGCGCGACGGCCGATCCGGCGGGCGCTTTCCGCGGTTTCCTTGGGCGGTCGTTTCATGCGCCGATCCTCCGTGAGTCGGCGGTGCCGCGCGCGGTCCGCGCGACCCCGAATATGATCTGCGCCACCAGCGCCACCGCCGGGTAGGCGAGCATGGTCGCCAGCACCTGCATCAGCGTCAGCGGCAGCGGCGCCGGCGGCACCAAGGTGACCAACAGCGCCAGCCGCGGCGCCAGGATCACCCCGGCGATCGCCACCGAGACCGCCAGCCATTCCTGCGCGAAGCCGCCGCTGCGCAGCCGGGCATGGCGGCGCCGCAGCATTTCGGTCGCGACCACCACCGCGGCGGCCTGCAACCCCGGCGGCCGCTGGAACAGCAGGTCGGTCAGCAGGAACACCGCGGCGACCAGCGCCACCGGCACCAGCCGCGGCCGGCGCACGGTCCAGACCAGCACCGCGGCAAGCAGCAGGTCCGGCCCGGCCCAGCCCGGCGGCAGCGTGTCGAGCGGCAGCAGCCGCAGGAACACCAGCACCAGCGCCAGGCACAGAAAGGTCAGCCGACCCATCCAGACCGAGAGGACCGCGGTGTCAGCCATCGGCGGCCTCCAGCCCGGCGCTGTCGGCCGGCAGACCGGGGGCCGGCGGGCCGAACAGCTCGCGCGGTTCCGGCACGATCAGCTTGCCCGGATCGGTGATGGCCTCGGCCTCGTGGCTGCGCAGCACCCGCAGGAACTCGAGCCGTTCGTAATCCGCGGCAAGCCGGATCCGCAGCCGCCGATCGGTGCCCATCGTCACGGTGCCGACCAGCAGGTCGGGTGGGAACAGCCCGCCGTCGCCCGACGACACCACCCGGTCGCCGGGGCGCACCAGGTCCGGGTTCTCGAGGAAGTCGATCGGCGGGTAGATCGTGTTGTCGCCGGCCAGGATCGCGTGCTGCCCCGAGGGCTGGATCGTCACCGGGATCCGGCTCGAGGTGTCGGTCAGCAGGATCACCCGGCTGGTGCTCTGGCCGGTGCCCGAGATCCGCCCGACCAGGCCGATGCCGTCCATCGCCGGCCAGCCGTCGAGCACGCCATCGCGGCCGCCGACGTTGAGCAGCACCGATTGCCGGAACGGCGACCCGCTGTCGGCCATCACCACGCCGGTGATGTAGGTCAGCTGCGGGTCGAGCCGCACGTTGTTGAGATCGAGCAGCTTGGCGTTTTCCTGCTCGAGTTGCAGCGCCGCCTCGCGCCAGGCGCTCATCCGCTGCAACTCGCGGCGCAGCTCCTGGTTCTGCTCGTGGATCCGCTGGTAGCTCTGGAAATCCATCGCCATATTTACGAGCCCGGTCACCGGCGCCATCATCCAGTCCAGCCGCGGCACCAGCCGGTCGGTGACCTCGGCGCGGAACCGTTCGACCCGCGGGCTGTCGATCCGCCACAGCACGAAGGTGCCGACCAGCCCGAGCAGGAGCAGCCCGACCAGCAACCTGCGGATCGGGCGGACATAGTCTTCGCCGGTCTGTCTGTCTCTGGCCAAGGGTCGGGCACCCTCCGTGGCGAAATGGCGATCGGTCCCGCAGGCGGGGCCGTCAGTCAGGCCCCGGAACCGGGATCAGCTGTCGTAGTCTATCACATGGCGCAGCTGCTTTTCGTATTCCAGCGCCTTGCCGGTGCCGAGCGCCACGCAGTTCAGCGCCTCGTCGGCGACCGAGATCGCGAGTCCGGTCTGTTCGCGCAGCGCCAGGTCGAGTTGGCCGAGCAGCGCGCCGCCGCCGGTCAGCATCACGCCGCGGTCGACGATGTCGGCCGCGAGATCCGGCGGGGTCGCTTCGAGCGCGGTCATCACCGCCTCGCAGATCTGCTGCACCGGCTCGGCCAGCGCCTCGGCGATCTGCGCCTGGGAGATCTCGGTTTCCTTCGGCACGCCGTTCAGCAGGTCGCGGCCGCGGATGTGCATCGACTGGCCGCGGCCGTCGTCGGGCATGCGGGCGGTGCCGATCTGGGTCTTGATCCGCTCGGCCGTGGCTTCGCCGACCAGCAGGTTATGCTGGCGCCGCAGGTAGCTGATGATCGCCTCGTCCATCCGGTCGCCGCCGACCCGCACCGAGCGGGCGTAGACGATGTCGCCAAGGCTCAGCACCGCGACCTCGGTGGTGCCGCCGCCGATGTCGACCACCATGTTGCCGGTGGGATCGGTGATCGGCATCCCCGATCCGATGGCCGCGGCGATCGGTTCGGCGATCAGGCCGGCGCGCCGGGCGCCGGCGGACAGGACCGACTGGCGGATCGCGCGCTTTTCGACCGGGGTCGCACCATGCGGCACGCAGACGATGATCTTCGGCTTCGAGAAGGTCGTGCGCCGGTGCACCTTGCGTATGAAATGCTTGATCATTTCCTCGGCGACGTCGAAGTCGGCGATGACGCCCTCGCGCATCGGCCGGATCGCCTCGATCGAGCCGGGGGTGCGGCCCAGCATCAGCTTGGCG
>JBFGEI010000213.1:0-5737 GCA_041580155.1 Limimaricola sp. | reverse complement strand
TGTCGCTAGGGCTGTCGCGGATGTACCGCGACGACCTGCGCCAGCTCGAGGCCGGGCTGGCGATCTACGACGCCTTCTACCGCTGGGCCCGCGACGCGCAGGGCGAGTCGCACGGCTGGCAGCCGACCGGCGGTGCGGCATGACCGCGCCGGCGATGGCGACCGAGCCGCTGGCCGATGCCTCGGGCTGGGGCGACATGACTCGGGTGTTCGGCCGCATCGGGCTGATGTCGTTCGGCGGCCCGGCGGCGCAGATCGCGCTGATGCACCGGGTACTGGTCGAGGAGCGCCGCTGGCTGAGCGAACGGCAGTATCTCGACGCGCTGAGCTTCTGCATGCTGTTGCCCGGACCCGAGGCGATGCAGCTGGCGACCTACGCCGGCTGGCGGCTGCGCGGTGTGCCGGGCGGGTTGCTGTCGGGGCTGCTGTTCGTGCTGCCGGGGGCGCTGGTCGTGCTGGCGCTGTCGATGGTCTACGCGGCGCTCGGGTCGGTGCCGGTGATCGAGGGGCTGTTTCTCGGGGTGAAGGCGGCGGTGCTGGTGATCGTGGTCGAGGCGCTGCTGCGGGTGGCGCGCCGGGCGCTGCACCGGCCGCTGCACTGGGCGATCGCCGGCGCCGCCTTCACCGGCATCTTCTTTCTCGGCCTGCCGTTCCCGGCGATCGTGCTGGCGGCGGGGGTCCTGGGCTTCGCCGCCTCGGCGCCGGCCGAGCCCGAGCAGCGCGCCGCCCCGGTCCGGGTGCGCTGGCGCGACACCGCGCTGCGCGGCGCGGTCTGGCTGGCGCTCTGGCTGGGTCCGATCGCGCTGCTCGGGCCGCTGACCGGGATTCCGCTGCTGACCGAGGTCGGGCTGTTCTTCGCCAAGCTGGCGGTGGTGACCTTTGGTGGCGCCTATGCGGTGCTGGCCTACATGGCGCAGGAAGTGGTGACCGGCTTTGGCTGGCTCGAACCGGGCGAGATGATCGACGGGCTGGGCCTGGCGGAAACCACGCCGGGGCCGCTGATCCTGGTCACCGAATTCGTCGGCTTCCTGGCCGGCTACCGCGAAGCCGGGATCGGCCTGGCGCTGGCCTGCGCCGCGGTGACGCTCTGGGCGACCTTCGTGCCGTGTTTCCTGTGGATCTTCGCCGGCGCGCCGTATCTGGGCTGGATCACCGCGCAGCCGCGGCTGCGGGGCGCGCTGGCGGCGATCTCGGCCGCGGTGGTCGGGGTGATCCTGAACCTGTCGCTGTGGTTCGCGCTGCACGTCGCCTTCGGAGAGGTCGCCCGCCGCGATCTCGGCTGGCTGATCCTGTGGCTGCCCGACCCGACAAGCTTCGACTGGCGGGTGGCGGCGATGTCGGCGCTGGCGGCGCTGCTGCTGCTGCGCCTGCACTGGGGGCTGGCACCGGTGTTGGCGATCAGTGCCGGGGCAGGGCTGCTGCTGAGCGGGCTGGGCTGAAACCGGCGGTAATCCGCCTGCCGCCGGAAAGCTTCGGAAAGCTGTTGCCATCGCGGGTCGGACCTGCGACATAGCCCAAGTGATTTCTAGCTTCGACGACTGTCTCCGATTTCGGCCTCAGCACTTCGACACTAAAAGCTTGAGCGCCACGCCACTGCATTTTCGCGAGTGGACTAGATCAGGAGATTCCACGATGGCTACTGGCACCGTGAAATGGTTCAACGCAACCAAAGGCTTCGGCTTCATCCAGCCCGACGGCGGCAGCAAGGACGTTTTCGTCCACATCTCCGCTGTTGAGCGTTCGGGCCTCACCGGCCTGCGCGACGACCAGAAGGTCTCGTTCGACATCGAATCCGGCCGTGACGGCCGCGAGTCGGCGATCAACCTCGAACTCGCGTAAGCGAAACCGAGCGTCAAACGGATTGGGCGGCTCCTTCGGGAGCCGCCTTTTTCATGCGCGGGCCGGGCCGTCAGCCCCGCAACGGCACATGGCCGACCGGGTTCAGCGTCGGCCCCGACGACAGCGCCCGCATCGCGTCGTGTCGGCCGAGGAAAACCTCGCCGGTCAGCTGCGCCAGGAAATGGCTGCGCTAGAGCTTGTCCACCACCGGGCCCTTCACCTCGCTCAGGTGAAACCGCACCCCGCCGGCCGGCAGCCGGGTGTTCATCGCCTCGAGCGACTCGAACGCCGACGGGTCGATCGCGTCCACCGCCGGACCCATCAGCACCACGTCGGTCACCTCGGGGCGGCTGGCGACGATCTCGTGGAGCTTGTCCTCGAGATAGCGGGCGACGGGGAAATTCAGGTTCTCGTCGAGCGACAGCGACAGCACCAGCATCATCGGGTCGGTCAGCACCTCGTGGCGCAGCAGGTTGCGGCAATGCTCGGTCCCCGGCACCTGTCCGACCACCGCCATGTGCGGCCGCGAGGTCTTGTAGAGATGTACCAGCACCGAGCTGACGACGCCGGCGGCGACGCCGATTTCCACCCCTAGCCCCAGCGTCAGCACGATGGTGATCGCCACCGCGCCAAAGTCAGCAGCACCGCCGAGGCGCCGACCAGAGCGCCGCCGCCAAGCGACAGCGCGGTGTCTATCGGGGTCGCGTCGAGCTGCCGGACGCGGGTGTCGCGCTGGCAATATATTAACATTTCCTAATATTCTATCCGGCCGGCTCGGTCGGTTTGCGACGAATTTTGGCGCAGCACCGCGCAGCACGACGGGCCGGGCCAATGCGGTCCGGAGACTGAGATGTTCGGGGGTGGGGGATGGCGCGACGGCGCCGGTTCCCGCCCCGGCGTTGCGGCCGGGGCGGGAAAAGCGTCAGAACAGCCGGGCGTCGCCGTCGCGGCTGCGCACCCGGGTCTCGAGGCCGATCCGGCCGAGCACGGTCAGGAACGGCTTCGGGTCGAGCTCTTCGACATTGGCCATCTTGCCGGCGTCCCATTCGCCGGTCGCCACCAGCATCGCGGCGGCCACGGCCGGCACCCCGGCAGTGTAGGAGATGCCCTGCGACCCGACCTCGGCATAGGCCTCGGCGTGGTCGGCGATGTTGTAGACGAACACCTCGGCGGTTTCGCCGTCCTTGGTGCCCTTCACCAGGTCGCCGATCCAGGTCTTGCCTTCATAGGTGGGGGCCAGCGACGCCGGATCGGGCAGCACCGCCTTGACCAGCTTCAGCGGCACCACTTCCTGGCCCTCGGCCGTCGTCACCGGCTTTTCCGACAGCAGCCCGAGGTTGTTCAGCACGGTGAACACGTTGATGTAGTGGTCGCCGAAGCCCATCCAGAACCGCACGTCGGCCTGCGGGTAGTTCGCCGACAGCGAATGCACCTCGTCATGGCCGGTCAGGTAGGTCTGGTGCTTGCCCAGCTCGGGCAGGTCCCATTCCTGGCCGACCTCGAACATCCTGTTCGACTGCCAGGCGCCGTCCTGCCAGCTGTAGACCGTGCCGGTGAACTCGCGGAAGTTGATCTCCGGGTCGAAGTTGGTGGCGAACCACTTGCCGTGGCTGCCGGCGTTGACGTCGACGATGTCGATCGAGCTGACGGTGTCGAGATACTCGTCGGCGGCAAGCCGGGCGTAGGCGTTGACCACGCCCGGGTCGAAGCCGGCGCCGAGGATCGCGGTGACCCCGGCCTTCTCGCAGGCGTCGCGGCGCTTCCATTCGTAGTTGCCGTACCACGGCGGGGTTTCGCAGATCTTCGCCGGATCCTCGTGGATCGCGGTGTCGAGATAGGCGACGCCGGTCTCGATGCAGGCGTCGAGCACGTGCATGTTGACGAAGGACGAGGCGACGTTGATCACGATCTGCGCCCCGGTGGCGCGGATCAGCGCCGCGACCGCGGCGCTGTCGGTGGCGTCGACGGCATGCGCGGTCAGCGCGCCATCGGTCTTCATCGCCGCCTTGTCGTGCACGCTGGCGATGATCGCCTCGCATTTCGCGGTGGTCCGCGACGCGATGTGGATGTCGCCCAGCACGTCGTTGTTCTGCGCGCATTTATGCGCGACGACCTGTGCCACGCCACCGGCGCCGATGATGAGAACGTTTTTCTTCATGGCTCGCGAGCCTCCTTCGGTCAGCCGTCGCGTCATGACAGCGCGTCTTCAAAATCCTCGTAGCGGAATTCGCGCACCTGGCGGACCGACCCGTCGAGGTCGCGCACCGCGATCGCCGGCATCCGGACGCCGTTGAACCAGTTCTTCTTCACCATCGTGTAGCCGGCCGCGTCGGCGATCGAGATCCGGTCGCCCGGCTTGAGCGGAGCATCGAAGCCGAATTCGCCGAAGATGTCACCAGCCAGGCAGGAATTGCCGCAGATCATCCAGCTCTGATCGCCGCCGCCCTGCATCTTGGCGGATTCGCGGTAGATCAGAAGGTCGAGCATATGCGCCTCGATCGAGCTGTCTACGATCGCCAGGTTCTTGCCGTTGTAGAGCGTGTCGAGCACCGTCAGCTCGAGCGTCGCGGCGCCGGTGATCGCGGCCTCGCCGGGTTCTAGATAGACCTGCACCCCGTGGTCGTCGGCGAAGCGCTTCAGCCGTTCGGCCAGCCGCTCCAGCGGGTAGCCTTCGCCGGTGAAATGGATGCCGCCGCCAAGGCTGATCCACTGCATCCGGCCAAGCAGGGCGCCGAAGCGGTCCTCGATCCGGTCGAGCATCCGGTCGAACAGCTCGAAATCGGCGTTCTCGCAGTTGTTGTGGAACATCAGACCGGTGATCTTGTCGGCGACCCGGGCCACGACCTCGGGGTCGTGTTCGCCCAGGCGCGAGAACGGCCGCGCCGGATCGGCGAGGTCGAAGCTCGAGGTGCTGACGCCGGGGTTGACCCGCAGGCCGCGGACGTGACCGGCCGAGGCGGCGTCGAAGCGTTCGAGCTGGCCGGCGGTGTTGAAGATGATCTTGTCGGAATTCGCCAGCACCTCGGGGATCTCGTGATCCGCCCAGGCCACCGAATAGGCGTGGGTTTCGCCGGGGAACTTGCGCCGGCCCAGCTTGACCTCGTTGAGCGACGACGAGGTGGTGCCGTCCATGTATTCGCTCATCAGGTCGAACACCGACCAGGTGGCAAAACACTTCAGCGCCAGTAGCGATTTCGCGCCGGAGGCCTCGCGAAGCCATGCGATCTTCTCAAGGTTCGGCAGCAGCCGGGCCTTGTCGACGAGATAATACGGTGTCTGCAGCATACACATCCCTCGGCGGTCGCCGCGACGCCACGGCGATGCGGCTATAGCGGTATGGGGCCGAAGGCTCAACAACCGGTCGCGTCGCCGGGACCGGCTTCCTGCCCGCAAGACGGTTGACCAAGCGTCGCTTTGGCGCGGTTCAGCCCGCCGGTGCCGCGATCGAACCGGCCTCGACCAGCTCGTGGCGGCCGATCTGCTGCAGTTCGGCCAGCGGCCGGGAGTCGATCGCGCCGATCAGGCTGCGCGCCATCGGCGCCCAGCTTTCCGCCAGCGGCGCGCGGGTGCCCGAGGTCGGCGGGATCGCCAGCAGATCCTCGCCCGGCAGCATGTCGTCATGAACCACCACCGACACGTCCTGCGGCACGCGCAGCCCGAGCATCGACAGCGTGCCGTAAAGCCCCTTGGCCAGCAGCATGTTGCTGGTCACGAAGGCGGTGGGG
The DNA here is from genome assembly GCA_041580155.1 of Limimaricola sp. Classification (GTDB taxonomy): domain Bacteria; phylum Pseudomonadota; class Alphaproteobacteria; order Rhodobacterales; family Rhodobacteraceae; genus Limimaricola. The sequence continues at coordinate 174 of JBFGEI010000213.1, read as the reverse complement.
CGGGGGCCGCCCTCGGTCATCATCCGGAACCCGCTTTTCGCGCCGAAGGCCTCGGTCATCGGGCCGCTGGCGTATAGGCCCGGGTCGAAATCGATGCCGGCTTCTTGCAGCGCCGCGATGTAGCCCTCGCGGCGGCGCGCCACATAGGACATCTCGGCGAGACCGTTCAGGAAG
>JBFGEI010000212.1:0-5744 GCA_041580155.1 Limimaricola sp. | reverse complement strand
TCGAGACGGTGTGGCAGGCGCCCGAGATGGGGCTGTATCGGCTGACCGAGGGCGACCGCGAGGCGGTGATCGCGCTGGGGCCGGCGGCGCCGCGCGAGTTCGAGCAGACCATCGCCAGCGGCAACGCGCTGGAGCCGGCCGTCGAGACCAGCCGCGGCGGCATCGCGGCGATCGAGGACGGGGTGCCGGAGTTGCGCTCGGTGCGGGCCGGCCGCCCGGCCGCCGGCCGCGGCTGGCTGGGGCTGACCCCGCGCGAGGCGTTCCGCAGCCTCGACCTGACGGTGACGCCGCTGATTCCGGCCTGGCTGATGCTGCTGCTGGCCGCGGCGCTGACCTTGGGCGCCTGGCTGCGCGAGGCGCGGCGCTGATCCCCCCGTGACCCGCCGCGCGCGGGTCGCGGATCTCAGATCCTGCCGCCGCTCAGCACATCGCGCGGCACCGAGGCGAACTCGCGGCTCCACAGCAGCCACAGCACCGCCAGCGTCGCCGCGATCAGCGCCCCCGCCCCCAGCAGCCAGGCCAGCGCGCCCAGCGCGAAATACATCGCCCGCAGCCCGCGGTTGAAGTTCCAGGCGGCGCGGATGTTCAGCTCTCCGGCCTGGGTGGCGCGCGGCAGCGCCCGCGGGTCGGCGCCGTCGTTCGGCACCGCCGCCATCATCACCGAACAATAGCCGAAGATCCGGTTCGCCCAGACGAACTTCAGGAAGGCGTGGGTCAAAAACAGCGCCACCGGCAGCAGCTTGATCTGCCACAGCACCGCCGGCAGCGCGACCTGGCCGATGCCCTCGGCGACGCCCTGCAGCGGTTCGGTGTTGCCGATCAGCGCCAGCACGCCGCCGACCGCCAGCAGGCAGGTCGAGGCGAAGAACGAGGTGCCCTGCCGCAGGCTCGAGACGATCTGCGCGTCGAAGATCCGGTTGTCGCGGCGCACGAACTCGCGCATCCATTCGCGCCGGTATTCCGCCATCAGCACCGTGACCGAGGGTCGCCGGGTGCCGGGGTGTTCGATCCACCAGCCGATCACCAGGAATCCCAGCACCATCAGGGCCAGGGCGGCGGCGTCGAGCGGGGCTAGAAGGTGCAGGTTTTCAAGCGGTGTCATGCCCGGCAACCTAGCCGTGGGCCATGACGCTTGCCAGACTCGGAAATTGGTTATATTTCCTGACCAATCCAGCGAGGGAGACCGACCGATGCAGATGCCGTCACCGGATGCACGGATCATGGCGAGAAAGGCCCAGGTCGTCGCGCGACTCGTCGCGGCGCTTGGCGACCGCGCGGTGATCCACGACCCCGCCGAAACCCGCGCCTACGAATGCGACGCGCTGACCGCCTACCGCTGCCCGCCGCTCTGCGTGGTGCTGCCCGACAGCACCGAGGCGGTCGCTGCGGCGCTGCGGATCTGCCACGAAGAAGGCGTCCCGGTGGTGCCGCGCGGCTCGGGGACATCGCTTGCCGGCGGCGCGCTGCCGACCGCGGATTCGGTGATCATCGGCGTGGCGCGGATGAACCGGGTGCTCGAGACCGACACCGCCGACCGGATCATCAAGGTGCAGACCGGCCGGACCAACCTCAGCGTCACCGGCGCGGTCGAAGAGTTGGGCTTCTTCTACGCCCCCGACCCGTCGTCGCAGCTGGCCTGCGCCATCGCCGGCAACATCGCGATGAATTCGGGCGGCGCGCATTGCCTGAAATACGGAGTCACCACCAACAACCTGCTTGGCGTCACCATGGTGCTGATGGACGGCACGGTGGTCGAGATCGGCGGCGCGCATATGGACGCCGGCGGGCTCGACCTGCTGGGGGTGATCTGCGGCTCCGAAGGTCAGCTCGGCGTGGTCACCGAGGCCACGCTGCGGATCCTGCCCAAGCCCGAGGGCGCGCTGCCGGTGCTGATCGGCTACGACAGCTCCGAGGCCGCCGGCGCCTGCGTCGCCGACATCATCAAGGCCGGGGTGCTGCCGGTCGCGATCGAGTTCATGGACCGGCCCTGCATCCGCGCCTGCGAGGCCTTCGCCCACGCCGGCTACCCCGATTGCGAGGCGCTGCTGATCGTCGAGGTCGAGGGTTCGGCCGACGAGATCAGCTTCCAGCTCGACACCATCCTGAAGATCGCCCGCGACCACGACCCGGTGGAAATCCGTGCGGCGCAGGACAGCGACGAGGCGGCGCGGATCTGGCTTGGCCGCAAGTCGGCCTTCGGCGCGATGGGGCAGATCAACGACTACATGTGTCTCGACGGCACGATCCCGGTGTCGGCGCTGCCGCAGGTCTTGAAACGGATTGGCGAGTTGAGCGACGATTACGGCCTTGGGGTCGCCAACGTGTTCCACGCCGGCGACGGCAACATGCACCCGCTGATCCTGTTCGACGCCAACAAGCCCGGCGACCTGGAGAAATGCGAAGACATGGGCGCCGACATCCTGCGGCTCTGCGTCGAGGTCGGCGGTTGCCTGACCGGCGAACACGGGGTCGGGGTCGAGAAGCGCGACCTGATGGAGGTGCAATTCGCACCCGAGGATCTGGAGGCGCAGATGAAGGTGAAGGATGTGTTCGACCCGAAGTGGCTGCTGAACCCGGCCAAGGTGTTCCCGTTGGCGGTCAGCGAAGGACGTCGCGCATGATCCGGCCGGCAACCGAGGCCGAGCTGGCCGAGGCGGTCCGCGACGCCGCCGGGCCCCTGTCGGTCCGCGGCGGCGGCACCCGTGGCCCGGCGCCCGACGGCACGCCGCTGTCGACCGACGCGCTGACCGGGATCGTGCTGCACGACCCGGCCGCGCTGACGCTGGTGGTCCGCGCCGGCACGCCGGTGGCCGAAATCGACAGCGCGCTGGCCGGCGCCAACCAGCGGCTGGCCTTCGAACCGATGGACCATCGCGGGTTGCTTGGGACCAGCGGCACGCCGACCATCGGCGGCGTCGTCGCCGCCAACGTCTCGGGTCCGCGCCGGGTGCAGGTCGGCGCGGCGCGCGATCACCTGCTCGGGGTGCGCTTCGTCGATGGCGAGGGCAGCATCGTCAAGAACGGCGGCCGGGTGATGAAGAACGTCACCGGCTACGACCTGGCCCGGCTGCTGGCCGGCAGCCGCGGCCGTCTCGGCATCCTGTCCGAAGTGGCGCTGAAGGTGCTGCCCGGCACCGAGACCACCTGCAGCCTGATCGCCGAAGGACTGGGCGACACGCAGGCCGTCGCGGCGATGAGCGCGGCGCTCGGAACGCCCTACGAGGTGTCGGGCGCGGTGCATCACAGCGGCGCGCCGGGCGGATCGCGGACGGTGCTGCGGATTGAAGGCTTCGCCGCCTCGGTCAGCTACCGGGCGCAGGCGCTGCGCGACCGGCTGCAAGGCTTCGGCGACTGGCGGATCGACAGCGACCGCGACGCCACCCGCGCCGACTGGGCCGGGCTGCGCGACGTGGCGCCGTTTCACGGCGAGACGGGCGATGTCTGGCGGATCTCGGTCCGGCCCAGCCAGGCGCCGGGTCTGGTCGGCCGCGCGGCGCCGCTCGACGCGCTGTATGACTGGGGCGGCGGGCTGATCTGGCTGCGCGTGACCGAGGGCACCAACCTGCGCGCCGCCCTGGGCGATTTCGACGGTCACGCCACGCTGCTGCGCGGCAGCCCCGAAACCCGCGCCGCGATGGGCGCCGCACCGCCCGAACACGCCGCCGTCGCCGCGCTGACCGCGGGGCTGCGCGCCCGCTTCGACCCGCGCGGCCTGCTCGGCACCGCCTGACCCGAATTCGATACCCCGGCGGCGTCGGGCGGAGGACAAGATGCAGACCACATTCACCCCCGAGCAGCTTCGCGATCCCGCGACCGCCGAGGCCAATTCGATCCTGCGCGCCTGCGTGCATTGCGGCTTTTGCACCGCCACCTGCCCGACCTACCAGGTGCTGGGCGACGAGCTCGACAGCCCGCGCGGCCGGATCTACCTGATCAAGGACATGCTCGAGAACGAACGGATACCGGACGAGAAGACCGTCACCCATCTCGACCGCTGCCTCGGCTGCCTTGCCTGCATGACCACCTGCCCGTCGGGGGTGCATTACGGCCACCTGATCGACCAGGCCCGCGGCTATATCGACAAGAACTACCAGCGCCCGATGATGGACCGGCTGCTGCGCTGGGTGCTGGCGCGGATCCTGCCTTATCCGGGCCGGTTCCGGCTGGCGCTGCTGGCGGCGAAGATCGGCAAGCCGCTGAAGGGGCTGATGCCGGACAAGCGGCTGCGCGCGATGCTCGAGATGGCGCCCGACCGGATCCCGCCGGTGTCGCGCAACGACGATCCTCAGGTGTTCCCGGCCCTGGGCGAACGCCGGATGCGGGTGGCGCTGTCGATCGGCTGCGCCCAGCGCGCGCTGGATACCGAGATCAACGACGCGACGATCCGGCTGCTGACCCGGCTGGGCTGCGAGGTGGTGATCCCCGAGGGCGTCGGTTACTGTGGCGCGCTGACCGAACACATGGGCAAGCACGACGAGGCCCGCGCCACCGCCGGCAAGCTGGTCCGCGCGATGGCCGCGGTCAAGGATCTGGACGCGGTGGTGATCAACACCTCGGGCTGCGGCACCACGGTGAAGGATTACGGCCACCTGTTCCGCGGCCATGTGCTGGAGGACGAGGCCGCCCGGATCGGCGGTCTGGCCAAGGACATCTCTGAGATCGTGACCAAGCTCGGCCTGCCCGATGACACACAAGCCAAGCCGCTGCGCGTGGCCTACCACGCCGCCTGTTCGCTGCAGCACGGCCAGAAGCTGAAGGCCGGACCGAAGGCGCTGCTGAAGCAGGCCGGCTTCGAGGTCTTCGAACCGGCCGACAGCCACCTGTGCTGCGGCTCGGCCGGCACCTACAACCTGATGCAGCCCGAAATCTCGGGCGAGCTGCGCGACCGCAAGGTGCAGACGCTCGAGGCGCTGAAGCCGCAGGTCATCGCCGCCGGCAACATCGGCTGCATGATGCAGATCGGCCGCGGCACCGGGATCCCGGTGCTGCATTCGGTGCAGCTGCTCGACTGGGCCACCGGCGGGCCGCAGCCGCCTGCCCTTTCGGGTCAATTGAACACATAGCGCTTGGCCGGCGACGCCGCCCTGCCGTAGTCTCGCCCGAATGCCGCAGCATAGCGGAGGCAGGCGGCAAGAGGGCGGGACATGCGAGACAGGATATCGGCGGCGCTGCTGGCGCTCTGTCTCGCGGTGGCGACCGGCCCTGCGCTGGCAGACACCCATGCGGTCACCCAGATGATCACCGGCGACGACGCCCGCGGCTGGGAAGCGGTGGGCCGGCTCGACATCGGCGGCCGCGGTTTCTGCACCGGGGCGCTGATCGCCCCCGATCTGGTGCTGACTGCGGCGCATTGCCTGTACGACCGCGACACCGGCGACCGGGTCGACCCGACCGAGATCGAATTCAAGGCCGGGATGCGCGGCGGAAGGGCTCTGGCCTACCGCAAGGTGCGCCGCGCGGTGGCGCCCGAGGCCTATGTCTACGGCGGCAGCGGCGCCTCGGCGGCAAGCGAGGACGACATCGCACTGCTGGAGCTGGCGCAGCCGATCCGGTCGACCCAGGTCCGCCCCTTCGAGACCGCGATGACGGTGCAGGCCGGGGCGCAGTTCGGGGTGGTGTCCTTCGCGCATGAGCGCGCCGAGGCGCCGTCGCTGCAGGAGTTCTGCGACGTCATCGGCGGGCAGGCCGGGCTGCTGGTGATGGGCTGCAACGTCGATTTCGGGTCCTCGGTATCGCCGGTGTTC
>JBFGEI010000211.1:0-5757 GCA_041580155.1 Limimaricola sp. | reverse complement strand
GACCTGCGGCCGATGTTCTCGGGCTACGCCTCGCCGGGGTCGACCACCGATCACTTCTACTGCTTTCTGGGCCTGGCCGATCTGCCCGACACCGAAAGCTGGACCGGCGGGCTGGCCGAGGAGTCCGAGGATCTGCGGCTGCACGTGCTCGGGCTCGACGCGGCGCTCGACCTGGTCGACAGCGGCGAGATCACGGTGACGCCGCTGATCGCGATGCTGTATTGGTTGGCACGACATCGTGCGCGGCTGCGCGCCGAGGCCGGGGCCGGCGACGCTTGAGTTCCGCCGCGCCGCTGCCTATTCCTCGGGCAACACAGAAAGGCCGCCCAATGGACATCAAATCCGATCTCGCCGACACCGTCGGCAACACTCCCCTGATCCGGCTGCGCGCCGCCTCCGAGGCGACCGGCTGCGAAATCCTGGGCAAGGCCGAATTCATGAACCCGGGCCAGTCGGTCAAGGACCGCGCCGCGCTGTGGATCATCCGCGACGCCGTGGCCAAGGGCCAGCTGAAGCCCGGCGGCACCATCGTCGAGGGCACCGCCGGCAACACCGGCATCGGCCTGGCGCTGGTCGGCGCCTCGATGGGCTTTCGCACCGTCATCGTGATCCCCGAGACCCAGAGCCAGGAAAAGAAGGACATGCTGCGGCTGGCCGGCGCCGAGCTGGTGCAGGTGCCCGCCGCGCCCTACCGCAACCCGAACAACTACGTGCGCTATTCCGGCCGGCTCGCCGAAGAGCTGGCCAAGACCACGCCGGAAGGGGTGATCTGGGCCAACCAGTTCGACAACGTCGCCAACCGCCAGGCGCATGTCGACAGCACCGGGCCCGAGATCTGGGAGCAGACCAACGGCCGGGTCAACGGCTTCATCTGCGCCGTTGGGTCGGGCGGCACGCTGGCCGGGGTCGGCATGGCGCTGCAGCCCAAGGGCGTGAAGATGGGTCTTGCCGATCCGGACGGCGCGGCGCTGCACAGCTTCTACACCACGGGTGAATTGGCGAGCCACGGCGACTCGATCACCGAGGGCATCGGCCAGGGCCGGATCACCGCCAACCTCGAAGGCTTCACGCCGGATTACAGCTACAACATCCCCGACGCCGAGGCGCTGCCGATCGTGTTCGACCTGCTGTCGGACGAAGGGCTGTGCCTTGGCGGATCGTCGGGCATCAACATTGCCGGCGCGATCCGGATGGCCCGCGAGATGGGGCCGGGCCACACGATCGTGACGATCCTGTGCGATTACGGCAACCGCTACCAGTCCAAGCTGTTCAACCCCGAGTTCCTGAAATCCAAGGGCCTGCCGACGCCGGGTTGGCTCGACCAGGGGCCGTCGTCGATTCCGGGCGTCTTCGAAGACGCATGAGCGGACCGACCTCGGCGGCCCGCGGGTCGCGCATCGCCCGGCTGCTGCTGCTGCCGATGCTGCTGTGGCTTTGCGCCGGGGTGGCGCTGGCGCAGGGCATCGAGCCGGCGCCGGGCGGGCTGTTCGACGCGCCGGCTCCGGTCGAGACCCCCGAAACCCCGGCCGAGGAAGATCCCGACGCCGAACCCGCGGTGGTGCAGCCTTCGGGACCGGCCGGCGCGCCGGTGGCCGAGGCCGAAGCCTTCGGCCCGTATCGCGACACCGGCGCCACCACCCCCAGCGCGCCGCTGTCGCGGGCGATCAACGACGCCGGGCTTGACTGGGACGCCTGGGAGCGGACCGCGGCCCGCACCGAGGCGATTTCCGAAAAGGGCACCGGCTCGGCCTTCGCGATGCAGCGGCTGCGCACCGACCTGGTGGTCTGGCGCGACCGGTTCCAGCTGGCCCGCAGCGCCAACGCCGCGCGGATCGCCACGGTCGAGGCGCAGCTCGAGGCGCTGGGACCGGCACCCGAAAGCGGCGACGAGGACGCGGCCGTCGCGGCCCGGCGCGACGCGCTGATCGGGCAGAAGACCCGGCTGCGGGCGCCGGTGCGGCTGGCCGACGAGGCCTATGCCCATGCCGACGGGCTGATCCGCGAGATCGACAGGCTGGTGCGCGAACGCCGCGGCCGCGCGCTTGGCAGCCGCGGCCCGTCGCCGCTGATCCCGATGCTGTGGCCGGCCGCCATCGGCGAACTGCTGGAGCGGGTCGACGGGCTGCGCGCCGAGATGTGGGCCGGCTGGCGGTCGCCGGCGCGGCAGGACACGCTGCGCGCGGTCGCCGCCGAGGCGGTGCTGCTCGGGCTTCTGGGCCTGCTGCTGATGCGGGCCGGTCTCTGGGCCAGGCGGCTGCGGCGCAGGGTGCTCGAACGCAACCGGCGCGGCGCCCGGGCGCTGGCTTTCGGCGTGTCGCTGGGGCAGGTGGCCTTGCCCTACGCCGGGCTGCGGCTGATCGTGGCGGCGCTGACGCTGGCCGGGATCGACGGGCCGCGCGCCGGGGCGCTGCTGGCGACCCTGCCCGTGGCCGGGCTGGCGGTGCTGCTGGCGCGCTGGATGGCGGGGCAGTTCTTCGGACCGGAGTCGGCGCAGCCGATCGCCGGCATCGCGATCGATCGGCAGACCCGGGCCCGGCGCCAGCTCATGCTGCTGGGCTGGGCGATCGCCGTCGGCCAGCTGATGCGGGCGCTGGTTGCCACCGCCGAGACCGCCGAAGGGTCGGCCGCCGTGCTTGGCCTGCCGGCGCAGCTGCTGGTCGCGGTGGGGCTGTTTTTGCTGGGGCGGACGCTGGCGCAGCGCGGCCGCGACACCGCCGAAGTGGCGCCGGTACCGTCGCCGCCGGTGGCGGTGCCGGGCACCACGCCGCGCCGCGATACCCAGAGCTTCCGGCAGGGCCTGCTCGCGGTGCTTGGCAAGGTGGCGATGCTGGTTGCGGTGATGGCACCACTGCTGTCGCTGCTTGGCTTCGCGGCGCTGTCCGACGCGCTGCTGGTCCCGGCGATCGAGACGCTGATGCTGATCGGCGTGCTGATCCTGCTGCAGCGGCTGGTGTTCGACCTGTGGACCATCGCGACCGGCTCCGAGGACCTGGCGCGTGACGCGCTTGTCCCGGTGCTGATCGGGGTCTTGCTGATCTTGCTGTCGCTGCCGGTTCTGGCGCTGATCTGGGGCGCCCGAATCGAAGACCTGGCCGAACTCTGGACCCGGTTCCGCGAGGGCTATTCCTTCGGCGAGACCCAGCTGCAGCCGACCGATCTGCTGTCGCGTCTGGTGGTGTTCGTGATCGGCTACACCCTGACCCGGATGCTGCAGCGGGCGCTGCGCGCGGTGGTTCTGCCGCGCACCAGGCTCGACCTCGGCGGCCAGAACGCGGTGGTGGTCGGGCTTGGCTACGTCGGCATCGTCACCGCCGCGATCCTCGCGATCATGTCGGCCGGGCTCGACCTGTCGAACCTGGCGATCGTCGCCGGTGCGCTGTCGGTCGGCATCGGTTTCGGCCTGCAGAACATCGTCTCGAACTTCGTCTCGGGGATCATCCTGCTGATCGAGCGGCCGATTTCCGAGGGCGACTGGATCGAGGTCGGCGGCCAGCACGGCTACGTGCGCGACATCTCGGTGCGCTCGACCCGGATCGAGACCTTCGACCGGACCGACGTGATCGTGCCGAACGCCGACCTGGTATCGAACCAGGTGACCAACTGGACCCGCGGCAACCTGGTCGGGCGGGTGATCGTGCCGGTCGGGGTGGCGCATGACAGCGACATCGACCGGGTCACCGAGATCCTGATGGAAATCGCCGAGAGCCATCCGCTGGTGCTGGCCAACCCGGCGCCGGCGGTGCTGTTCCAGTCGTTCGGCCCCTCGAGCCTGGAGTTCGAGATCCGGGCGATCCTGCGCGACGTCAACTTCGTGCTGGCGACACGGTCCGAGATGAACCACGAGATCGCGCGCCGATTCAGGGCCGAAGGCATCCGGATCCCGTTCCCGCAGCAGGACCTGTGGCTGCGCAACCCGCAAGCGCTGCGCCCGTCCGACGCCGCCACCGACGGCTGAAGCGAACCGCCGCGTAGTCGGGTCAGGGCGCGGCGCCGGGCCCGGCGCCGCGCGGCAGTTCGTTGCGCCGTGGCCGCCGCGGCGCGCTGGTGATCTCGGGCTCGGGCAGGCCTTCGCGCGACAGCAGGATCGCCACCGGTCGCAGCGCCGGGATTTCCGAGCAGACGATCATCGCGGCGACGGTGATCGGCACCGACAAGAACATCCCCGGGATGCCCCAGACCGCGCTCCAGAACGCCAGGTTGATGATGATCCCGAAGGACGACAGCCGCAGCGCCCGGCCCATCATCATCGGATCGAGCACGTTGCCGTTGATGAACTGGATCGAGCCGGTGATCACGAAGATCGCCAGCGTGGTCGCGGCGTCGCCGAGCTGCAGATAGGCGACCAGCGCCACCAGCCCGGTGGCGACGATCGAGCCGATGTTCGGGATGTAGTTCAGGATGAAGGTCAGGATTCCCAGCGCCAGCGCCAGCTCGAGCCCGAAGAACCGCGACAGCGCCCAGACCATGGCGCCGGTCATCAGCGACACCAGGGTCTTGACCAGCAGGTAGCGGTTCACCCGGCGTATGATCGACCCGACGATCTTGCCGACCCGGTCGGCCTGCACCGGGTCGCCGGTGAAGTTCACCAGCTTGGTCGAGAACCAGACCCGCTCGGCGAACAGGAAGCCGACGAACAGGATCACCAGGATGGTGCCCTGCATCAGGTTGCCGGCCTGGCTGGCAAGCGTCCGCAGGTAGCCGCCGAACTCGACGGTGCGGACCGAGTTCAGCACCGCCTGTTCGGTGTCGTCGCCCAGCCACGAGAACAGCGCGGCGATCGCCCCCGGGGCGCGGTCGGCGTAGCTCAGCGTGGTGACCAGCACGGCGTTGATCTGGGTCAGGATCACCGAGGTCAGGGTCAGCAGCGTCGCCGCGATCAGCGCCACGGCGGCGATGCTGGCCAGCCAGTTGGGGATCACCAGCGGTCCTATCCTGGCGCGGCCGATGAAGTTGATCGCGTCGCTCATCAGCGAGAACAGCACGATCGCGGTGGCCAGCGAGATCAGCAGGAACCGCGCCTGCACCAGCAGGAACAGCACCACGGCGAAGGCGATGATGATCAGCGCCACGGCCTGGATCCGCATCGGGTCCCCGAGGCTGATCCGGCTGTGCTCGATGCCGGGGCGCAGCGGCGGGCGGGGCGGTTCGGTCATCGATGAAGTCGCGTCTGGCAAGGCATGGCGCCGACTATGCAAGAGCTTCCCGGCGCTGGCAATGACGCGGCGTGGCAGCGCACTTCGGGTCAAGTTGCCGTAACCGCGTCAGAGGGCCTTGCATTGGCCGCCGGGGATGGCTAGGCAACGCGCAACGGAGCGGTGGCCGAGTGGTCGAAGGCGCACGCCTGGAAAGTGTGTAGGCGGGGAACCGTCTCGAGGGTTCGAATCCCTCTCGCTCCGCCAGAACCCCAAAATTGTATGAGCAAAGTCAGGTGCTTACCGGCTTGTGTAAGTGTCGCGTCCCCCATTCCGTCCGCCAGCCTGTCGCGGAGTGTCGGTTTGATATCGCCATTTTGTGGATGCGCGCGGTTGCGGTCCCTCATCGGTCCCAGTTGGGGCTGACATTGCTTTCGACCGCCCCCCCCCCTGCATCGCATCGGGCGCGGCAAAGGTCTTTTCTGGCCGTTTATGTCGCGTCAGCATTGCCACCGGTTCCTGCGTATCTCGTAGGGAGGTTTTCCCTCCCCCCGAGGCCCGGACCTGCAAAAAACGCGCGGCACTGAGCGCTACCGGTGTGGTGCTGCGCTCACCGCATTGCTCT
>JBFGEI010000210.1:0-5780 GCA_041580155.1 Limimaricola sp. | reverse complement strand
CTACTCGGAAATCGGCCGCATCCTGTCGCACCTGCTGAACGTCACCACGCAGGCGATGGACGTCGGCGCGCTGACGCCGCCGCTCTGGGGCTTCGAAGAGCGCGAAAAGCTGATGGTGTTCTACGAGCGCGCCAGCGGTGGCCGGCTGCACGCCGCCTATTTCCGCCCCGGCGGGGTGCACCAGGACCTGCCGCCGGCGCTGATCGAAGACATCGACAAGTGGGCGGTCGAGTTCCCCAAGGTGCTGGACGACATCGACGGGCTGCTGACCGAAAACCGGATCTTCAAGCAGCGCAACGCCGACATCGGCGTGGTGACCGAGCAGGAGATCCAGGACTGGGGCTTTTCCGGTGTCATGGTGCGCGGCTCGGGTCTCGCCTGGGACCTGCGGCGGGCCCAGCCCTACGAATGCTACGACGAGTTCGAGTTCCAGATCCCGATCGGCAAGAACGGTGACTGCTACGACCGCTACCTCGTGCGGATGGCCGAGATGCGCGAATCGACCAGCATCATCCGCCAGGCCTGCGAGAAGCTGCGCAACGAGCCCGGCGAGATCCTGGCCCGCGGCAAGATGACGCCGCCGACCCGTGGCGACATGAAGACCTCGATGGAAAGCCTGATCCACCACTTCAAGCTCTACACCGAAGGCTTCCACGTGCCGGCCGGCGAGGTCTATGCCGCGGTCGAGGCGCCGAAGGGCGAATTCGGCGTGTATCTGGTGTCGGACGGGTCGAACAAACCCTACCGCGCCAAGCTGCGGGCGCCGGGCTACCTGCACCTGCAGGCGATGGACCACGTCGCGACCGGCCACCAGCTGGCCGACGTGGCGGCGATCATCGGCACGATGGACATCGTGTTCGGCGAAGTCGATCGCTGAAGCGGATTTTGAAACGCACAACTCGGGAGCGGCGGCCGGCGGATGCCCGGCGCCGCGGCCCTCACAGGACGAGGAAGACGCGAATGAACGGGATGCGGATGACGGTGGCGATCGCCGCGCTGACCACGCTCGGGGCCTGCTCGGCGGGGGTGCAGATCGGCGCCACCGCGAACACCGGCAGCGTCGCCTCGCCGACGGTGGCGCGCGCCGCGATGGCGTCGCCCAAGGATCGGCTGGTCGGCGCGATCGAGCAGAACGGCTGCGTGCTGAACTCCGACAACGTCGCGCAGGTGCTGTTGCGCGCCAACCTGACCCAGCAAGAGCTGATGCGGATCACCCCGGAGCTGGCCGCGGAAGGCCGTGCCGAAGTGTCCGGCAGCGGCACGATCCGGGTCCTGACCGACAACTGCATCTGATGGCCGCGCCTGCGGCCCCCCTGTTTGCCGTCGCCGCCGTCACCGGCGGCGCCCTGATTATCGGACCAACCTGATGCTGCGCAGACTTCACCCCGACCAGCCCGAGAGCTTCGCCTTCACCCCGGCCAACCAGGCCTGGGCCGAGGCGCAGATCACCAAGTATCCCGAAGGCCGCCAGGCCTCGGCGATCATCCCGCTGCTGTGGCGCGCCCAGGAGCAGGAAGGCTGGCTGACCCGGCCGGCGATCGAGGGCGTCGCCGACATGCTCGGCATGGCCTATATCCGGGCGCTCGAGGTCGCGACCTTCTACTTCATGTTCCAGCTGCAGCCGGTCGGCTCGGTGGCGCATGTGCAGATCTGCGGCACGCTGTCGTGCATGCTGTGCGGGTCGGAAGACCTGATGCAGACCTGCCGCGACAAGATCGCCGACAAGCAGCACCAGCTGTCGGCCGACGGCAAGTTCTCCTGGGAAGAGGTCGAGTGTCTCGGCGCCTGCGCCAACGCGCCGATGGCGCAGATCGGCAAGGATTACTACGAGGACCTGACCACCGAGCGGCTGGCCGAGATTCTCGACGAGATGGCGGCCGGCAAGGTGCCGCTGCCGGGGCCGCAGAACGGCCGCTACGCGTCCGAGCCGCTGGGCGGCGCCACCTCGCTGACCGAGGGCGCCGAAAACCGCCCCGAGCACAACGTCAGCGTCACCCTGGCGGTCGAGATCGGCGACACCATCAAGCGGATCGACGGCACCGAGGTGCCGCTGACCACGCCGTGGCAGCGTCAGGACGACCACGAGGCGGTGTCGCAGGCCGATCCGGACGAGCCGCGCCCGGCCAAGGACGCGCCGGCCGACACCAGCGGCGCCACCGAGCAGGAGGCCCGCGCCACCAGCACCGCCAAGCCCGATTCGGCCGAGGATCCGGCATCGTCGCCGACCGATGCCGAGGATGGCGATGCCAGCCCGGCCGGCGGCAAGCCGGTGTCGCCGACCGGCGAGGAGGCACCCGCCACCGATGCCGACGATGCCGACACCCCGGCGAAGCCCGGCAAGTGACGCAGCCCGCCGCCCGGATCAGCGACAGCGCGTCGCGCCGCCGGTCCGCGGCGGCGCGCGCGATTGATTTGGCGCGATTCCGTCCTATGAAGTTCAGTGAGGCCCGCGATCGGGCCGCTGACTTGCGGGAGGGCAGGGTATGAACGACATCGCGCGAAACTGTCGCAACATCTGCATCGGCGGATCGGCCTTCGGCGGGCTGGTGCTGGCCATCCTGCTGTCGCAGGGCGACCGCGGCTGGTTCGCCGGCTTGCTGATCGGGGCGCTGCTTGGTCTGGCGGCGGCGATGCTGCTGCTGGCCTTCGTCTGCAAGGGCGACGCCGGGCAGGACAGCGCCGAGACCGATACCAATGATGGCGCCGTGTCGCGCGCCCCGGCGCCGAGCCCGGCGACGCCGCCGATCGTCGGCGCTGCGGGCGGCCGTTCGGCGCCGCCGGCGGCCGGGCCGGAGCCCAGGGCAGCCGCGACACCCGCGGCGACGCCCGCCGCCGAACCCGAACCGCGCCAGGCCCGGTCCGCCAGCCCCGACGAGGCCAACGGCACCCCGGTGCTGGCCGATCAGATCGCCGAACTCGAGGCCGAGCGCGACGCGCAGCCCGAGATGCCCGATGCGGTGGCCGCCGAGGCGGTGCGCCCGCCCGAACTGCTCGAGGCGCCGCGCGGCGGCGCCGCCGACGACCTGAAGGAACTGCGCGGCATCGGGCCCAAGCTCGAAAGCCAGCTGAACCGGCTCGGGGTCTGGCACTTCGCCCAGATTGCCGATTGGAGCGCCGCCGAGGTCGCCTGGATCGACGACCACCTGGAAGGCTTCAAGGGCCGGGTGCTGCGCGACGACTGGATCGGCCAGGCCCGCGAACTGACCGCGACCCGCGCCGAAGGCGCGGACGACTGAATTGGCCGGGGGATCCGATCTCGCGGCTTCGGGCCGCCGCGCCGCGCTGGTGATGGCCGGCACCGGCCTGTTCTGGGTCATTGCGATCTGGGCCGGGACGGCGCTCGACCTGTCGCAGCGCACGCGCGGTCTGCTCGATCTGATTGCGCTCGCCGGGTTCGTCCTGGCGCTGTGGATGACATATCAAACCTGGCGCGCGCGCCGGGATGACGAAAGGTGAGCCGATGCTCAAGGACCAGGACCGTATCTTCACCAACATCTACGGGATGCACGACCGCTCGCTGAAGGGCGCGCAGGCGCGCGGCCACTGGGACGGCACCGCCGGGATCATCCAGAAGGGCCGCGACTGGATCGTCGAGCAGATGAAGGCCTCGGGGCTGCGCGGCCGCGGCGGCGCCGGTTTCCCGACCGGCCTGAAATGGTCGTTCATGCCCAAGGAAAGCGACGGGCGTCCGTCCTACCTGGTGGTCAACGCCGACGAGTCCGAGCCGGGCACCTGCAAGGACCGCGAGATCATGCGCAATGATCCGCACACGCTGATCGAGGGCTGCCTGATCGCGTCCTTCGCGATGAACGCCAACGCCAGCTACATCTACCTGCGCGGCGAATACATCCGCGAGCGCGAGGCGCTGCAGCAGGCGATCGACGAATGCTACGACGCCGGGCTTCTGGGCCGCAACGCCGCCGGGTCGGGCTGGGACTTCGACCTCTACCTGCACCACGGCGCCGGTGCCTACATCTGCGGCGAGGAAACCGCGCTGCTCGAGAGCCTCGAGGGCAAGAAGGGCATGCCGCGGATGAAGCCGCCGTTCCCGGCAGGGGCGGGTCTTTATGGCTGCCCGACTACGGTGAACAACGTCGAATCGATCGCCGTGGCGCCGACCATCCTGCGCCGCGGTCCGGAATGGTTCGCCGGCTTCGGCCGCCCGAACAACTCCGGCACCAAGCTGTTCGCGATCTCGGGCCACGTCAACAAGCCCTGCGTCGTCGAGGAAGAGATGTCGATCTCCTTCAAGGAGCTGATCGACAAGCATTGCGGCGGCATCCGCGGTGGCTGGAAGAACCTCAAGGCGGTTATCCCCGGCGGCTCCTCGGTGCCGTGCCTGCGCGCCGAGACGATGGAAGACGCGATCATGGATTTCGACTGGCTGCGCGAGCAGCGGTCGGGTCTGGGCACCGCGGCGGTGATCGTGATGGACCAGTCGACCGACATGGTGAAGGCGATCTGGCGGCTGTCGAAGTTCTACAAGCACGAGAGCTGCGGCCAATGCACGCCGTGCCGCGAAGGCACCGGCTGGATGATGCGGGTGCTCGAGCGGATGGTGCGCGGCGATGCGCGGATCGAAGAGATCGAGATGCTGCTGGACGTGACCAAGCAGGTCGAAGGCCACACCATCTGCGCGCTCGGCGATGCCGCGGCCTGGCCGATCCAGGGCCTGATCCGCAACTTCCGTGACGAGATCGAGGACCGGATCAGGGGCCGCGGCGTCGCTGCCGCCGTCGCCGCCCAGTAACCGCGGGGCCACGGCCCCTCGTGATCCGATCCGGCAGAACCCGCGGCACCGCCGCGGGTTCTGTCGTTTTCGGGGGACGGCGCCGCGCAGCAGCGATCCGCCGACGGAAAGCGTCTCGCCAAGGCGTGATATTGAATAGCGGCGCGCCGATGTACTTCTGGGACCAGAAGCGCCGGCGGACCGTGAGCAGTGTCCGAACCGGCCCGAAGGAGAGACCAAGATGACCACACCCAAAATCCTGCGCGGCGCCGCGCTGATCCTCGGCTTCGTGATCGCAGCTGGCACCACCGCGGCATTGCCGGCGCTGCGCGACAACGCGACGATCCGCGAAGGGTTGATCTCGACCGCGATCGCCTACGAGATCGGCCGCAAGTGCGACAGCCTCGAAGCCCGCTGGTTTCGCGGCATCGGCTATCTGAATTCGCTGCGCGACCATGCCGAGGGGCTGGGCTACAGCAAGGCGCAGATCGACGCCTTCATCGACGACGAGGCCGAGAAGGACCAGCTCGAGGCCGAGGCCCGGGCCCGGCTGCGCGACATGGGCGGGGTGAAGGGCGAGTGGGAGACCTACTGCGCCGTCGGCCGCGACGAGATCGCCGCCGACACCCCCATCGGCCAGCTTCTGCGCTGATCGAAGCGGCCGGCGGCGGCGGCTTCGGGCCTGCGCCGCCGGCGCCGGCCCGCCAATCGGCCATGGCCGTACCGCTGGCAGCTGCGGCGCTGCGTCGCGGAAACCCGTGAAAATTCCACGCCCCGGCGCGAGGATGCGTCTGGCATCGTCCGGCAAGCCGCGCTAGAACCCCCCGACCGCAACGCCCCCGACGGGGGCGGCGTCCGACGCGAGGAAAGGGGCGGCTTGCCATGTCCGATTTGCGCAAAGTCAGCATCGACGGAAAAGAGATCGAGGTTCCGGGGGCGATGACGCTCATCCAGGCCTGCGAAATCGCCGGGATCGAGATTCCCCGGTTCTGTTATCACGAACGGCTGACCATCGCCGGCAACTGCCGCATGTGTCTGGTCGAGGTTGTCG
>JBFGEI010000209.1:0-5820 GCA_041580155.1 Limimaricola sp. | reverse complement strand
CGGCGGCAGCGGCGGGCTCGACCTGGCGCTGGCGGCGGCGCGCGACCGTGGGGCCGCCGACCCGGGCGCGCTGATGGGCTACGCCCGGATGGCGCGCGGTCGCACGACGCTGATCCTCGACGCGGCGCCGCCACCGACCGGGCCGGTCTCGACCGCGGCGCATGCCTCGACGCTGGCTTTCGAGCTGACCTCGGGCCGTCGGCCGCTGGTGGTCAACTGCGGCCCCGGCATCGGCCTGGGGCGCGACTGGCAGCGCGCCGGTCGCGCCACGCCAAGCCATTCGACGCTGGCGATCGACGGCTATTCATCGTCGCGGCTGGGCCGGGTCGAACGCGGCGGCAGCGGCGCCGAGCCGCTGCGCGACGTGCCGCGCGAGGTGCCGCTCTACCGCCGCGAGGCCAGCGGAGAGATCCGCATCGAGGCGGCGCAGGACGGCTGGCGCCGGACCCACGGGCTGACCCATGCCCGGACCCTGGATCTGGACCGCGACGGCGGCCTGCTGTGGGGCGAGGACCTGCTGACCACGCTGGGCACCGCCGACGAGCGGCGCTTCGACCGGGTGACCGCCGGTCTCGATACCCCCGGCATCGGTTTCAGCCTGCGGTTCCACCTGCATCCCGACGTCGCCGCCAGCCTGTCGGCCGATGGGGTCCGGGTGATGCTGCGGCTGCGCTCCGGCGAGGCTTGGGTGTTCGAGCATGACGGCGCCGCGCATCTCGGGCTCGAGCCGTCGGTCTATCTTGAAAACGGCCGGCTTCGGCCGCGGGCCACGCAACAGGTGGTTTTATCCGGCCGCGCGATGGCCTATGCGACCCAGGTCCGCTGGTCGCTGGCCAAGACGACGGACACGCCGCGCGCGCTACGGGATCTGGCGCGGGACGACGTGGCCGAAGATGCGGATGCGGTTCTGGACCTGGAAGGACGACCCTAGATGACCACGCTTGCCCCGCTGCGCCGCGCGCTGCTTTCCGTCTCCGACAAGACCGGTCTGATCGACCTGGCGCGGGCGCTTGCCGCGCGCGGGGTCGAGCTGCTGTCGACCGGCGGCTCCGCCAAGGCGCTGCGTGACGCCGGGCTGAGCGTCACCGACGTGGCCGAGGTCACCGGCTTTCCCGAGATGATGGATGGCCGGGTCAAGACGCTGCACCCCAAGGTGCACGGCGGGCTGCTGGCGGTGCGCGGCGACGACGCCCATGTCGCGGCGATGACCGAGCACGGGATTCCGGCGATCGACCTGCTGGTGGTCAACCTCTACCCGTTCGAAGCCACCGTCGCGAAGGGCGCCGGCTACGACGACTGCATCGAGAACATCGACATCGGCGGCCCGGCGATGGTCCGCGCCGCCGCCAAGAACCACGCCGACGTCTGCGTCGTCACCGACGTCGAGGATTACGCCGCGCTGCTGCTCGAGCTGTCCGAGAACCACGGCCAGACCACGCTGGCGTTCCGCAAGATGCTGGCGCAGACCGCCTACGCCCGCACCGCCGCCTACGACGCCGCGGTATCGACCTGGATGGCCGCCGCGATCGGCGAGACGACGCCGCGCCGCCGCGCCTTCGCCGGCACCCTGGCGCAGAGCCTGCGCTACGGCGAAAACCCGCACCAGGCGGCGGCGTTCTACACCGACGGCTCGAACCGGCCCGGGGTCGCCACTGCGACCCAGATCCAGGGCAAGGAGCTGAGCTACAACAACATCAACGACACCGACGCGGCGTTCGAACTGGTCGCCGAATTCGACGCCGACGACGCGCCGGCCTGCGCCATCATCAAGCACGCCAACCCCTGCGGCGTCGCCACCGGCGCCACCCTGGCCGAGGCCTATGCCCGCGCCTTCGATTGCGACCGCACCTCGGCCTTCGGCGGCATCGTCGCGCTGAACCGGCCGCTCGACGGCGCGACGGCGGTCGAGATCGCGAAGATCTTCACCGAGGTCGTCATCGCCCCCGGTGCCGATGACGAGGCCCGCGCGGTGTTCGCCGGCAAGAAGAACCTGCGGCTGCTGACCACCGACGGGCTGCCCGACCCGCGCCAGCCCGGGCTGACCTATCGCCAGGTCGCCGGCGGCATGCTGGTGCAGGACCGCGACAACGGCTTCGTCGGCCGCGACGACCTGCGGGTGGTGACCCGGCGCGCGCCGTCCGAGGACGAGCTGCGCGACCTGCTGTTCGCCTGGACCGTGGCGCGGCACGTGAAATCCAACGCCATCGTCTACGCCAAGGGCGGCCAGACCGTCGGCGTCGGCGCCGGCCAGATGAGCCGGCTCGATTCGGCGCTGATCGCGGCGGCCAAGGCCGGTCGGATGGGCGACGCGCTGGGCCTGGCCGACAGCCCGGCCAAGGGGTCGGTGGTGGCCTCGGACGCGTTCTTCCCCTTCGCCGACGGTCTGATGGAAGCGGCGGGCGCCGGCGTCACCGCGGTGATCCAGCCCGGCGGCTCGATGCGCGACGACGAGGTGATCGCGGCGGCGGACGCGGCCGGTCTGGCGATGGTGCTGACCGGCATGCGCCACTTCAAGCACTGACGGGGCGGGCGCGATGCGGACGACCTTCTGGACCGCTTTCTGGGTGTTCATCGCCGACCAGGCGACGAAATACCTCGTGGTGCACGCGCTCGACCTGATGTCGCGGTTGCAGATCGAGGTGATCCCCGGGTTTCTCGGGTTTCGCATGGCCTGGAACCGCGGCGTCAACTTCGGGCTGTTCGCCGGATTCGACATGCGCTGGGCGTTGGTGGCGCTGGCGCTGGCGATCTCGGGCGTGGTGCTGTGGTGGATCGCCCGCGACGGCGGCTCGCGCTGGGCCCGGCTGTCGGCCGGCCTGCTGGTCGGCGGCGCGATCGGCAACGTGGTCGACCGGGTGCTCTATGGCGCGGTGGCGGATTTTCTTAACGTGACCTGCTGCGGCATCGAGAATCCCTACGCCTTCAACCTTGCCGATATCGCGATCTTCGCCGGCGCGGTCGGGCTGGTGCTGTTCGGCGGCGACGGCCGGCGCCCGGCGGGGCGCGGCAAGGCAAAGACCTCGTGACCTGCGGCAGAGCATCGGTTACGCATCTTGCCGAACAGGGCGAACGGGGACGAGTTATGCTGAAAGTGATCGCCGCCGGGTTGATCGGGCTGGCCTTGGTCGGCTGCAACCGCGGCTCGGACGGTCCGACCGGCCCGAACGAATACCTGGTGGTGCCGCGGCAGCCGCTGCAGATGCCGCCGGTGCTGACCCTGCCGCAGCCGGCCCCCGGCGCGCGCAACCTGGCCGATCCGAGCCCGGCTGAGGTGGCGCTGCGCGCCGATCAGCGGCGACGGGTGCTGCCGCCGCCGTTCTGAGCCGCGCCGGACCGGCCTCGGTCACCCGCCGCTCACAGTTGCGTGGCGCCGCTTGCGGCGCCGCCGTGCCTGCGTAGGTTGGACGCAGCACAACGGAGGCAACATCGATGCTGCGCAACCTGGCCCTCGCGGTCCCAATCGCCCTGTCGGCGCCGCTGGCGCAAGGCCAGACCGCCACCGACGCCCCGGCGATCATCGTCCCGACCGTGACGACCGACGCCAAGCCGACCGACCAGACCCCGACCGACGCGGTCACCGACTACCGGCTCGACAACGGTTTGCAGATCGTGGTGATCGAGGATCACCGCGCCCCGGTCGTCACCCACATGCTGTGGTACCGGGTCGGATCGGCCGACGAACCGGTCGGCTACTCCGGCGTGGCGCATTTCCTGGAACACCTGCTGTTCAAGGCGACCGACGATCTGGAGGCCGGCGAGTTCTCGGCCGTGGTGGCGGCGAACGGCGGCGACGACAACGCCTTCACCTCGAGCGACTACACCGCCTATTTCCAGCGCATCGCTGCCGACCGGCTGCCGTTGATGATGCAGATGGAGGCCGATCGGATGAACGATCTGGCGCTGACCGACGAGGACATCGAGACCGAGCGCCAGGTGATCATCGAGGAGCGCAACCAGCGGGTCGAAAGCAACCCCGGCGCGCTGGCCCGCGAACAGATGCAGGCGGCGCAGTTTCTCAACCATCGCTACGGCACACCGGTGATCGGTTGGCGCCACGAGATGGAGCAGCTGGACCGCGACGCGGTCCGGTCGTTCTACGACACCTATTATTCGCCGAACGACGCGGTGCTGGTGGTGGCCGGCGACGTACAGCCCGAAGAGGTGCTGGCGCTGGCCGAGCAGTATTACGGCCCGATCCCGGCCGAGCCCGACCTGCCCGAACGCAGCCGCACCCAGGAACCGCCGCAGCGCGCCGAGCGGCGCTTGATCTACGAGGACGCGCGCGTCGCGCAGCCCTACCTGCAGCGCGGCTACCTGGCGCCCGAACGCGACAGCGGCGCCCAGCAGGAGGCGGCGGCGCTGACCTACCTGGCGCAGATCCTCGGCGGGTCGTCCTTCACCTCGGTGCTGGGCGAAGCGCTGAGCTTCGACACCCAGGTCGCGCTGCACGTCGGCGCCGGCTACGACGGCATGTCGCTCGACAAGACCAGCTTCGGCCTGTCGCTGGTGCCGGCGGAGGGCGTATCGCTGCAGCAGGCCGAGGATGCGCTCGACGCCGCGCTTGCGGAGTTCGTCGAAACCGGGGTCGACCCGGCGCAGATGGACCGGATCCGCACTCAGCTGAAGGCTTCCGAGATCTACGCCCGCGATTCGGTCGACGGGCTGGCCCGGCGCTATGGCGCGGCGCTGACCCAGGGGCTGACCGTCGAGGACGTGCAGGCCTGGCCCGAGATCCTGCAATCGGTGACCCCCGAACAGGTGAACGCGGCGGCGCGCGCGGTGTTCGACCGTGACCAGAGCGTGACCCTGTGGGTCGTCACCGACCGCGAGGAGGATCTGCAATGACCCGTCTGTTCCTGAGCCTGACGCTGGCGATGCTGGCGGTCGCGGGCGCCGCGCGCGCCGAGATCGAGATCCAGCAGGTCACCTCGCCCGGCGGCATCGAGGCCTGGCTGGTCGAGGATCACGCGATCCCGTTCACCGCGCTGGAAATCCGCTTCGAGGGCGGCACCTCCTTCGACACGCCCGAGACGCTGGGCGCGGTCAACCTGATGACCGGTCTGCTGGAAGAGGGCGCCGCCGAGATGGACGCCCGGGCGTTCCAGACCGCCCGCGAAGAGCTGGCCGCGAGCTTCGGCTTCGACGTCAGCGCCGATGCGCTGTCGGTCTCGGCGCGGATGCTGTCCGAGAATCGCGACGCGGCGGTGGCGCTGCTGCGCGACGCGCTGGTGGCGCCGCGGTTCGACGCGGACGCGATCGAACGGGTCAGGGCGCAGGTCCAGTCGATCCTGCAGTCCGACGCCTCGGACCCGAGCCGGATCGCCGCCCGCGCCTTCTACGAGGGCGCCTTCGGCGACCATCCCTACGGCCGGCCCGACGACGGCACCGCCGAGACCCTGGCGGCGCTCGACCGCGACGACCTGCTGGCGGCGCATGGCGCGGCGCTGAACCGTGACCGGGTCCATGTCGGCGCGGTCGGCGACATCAGCCCCGAGGAACTCGGCCGGCTTCTCGACACGCTGCTCGGCGACCTGCCGGCGACCGGGCCGGCGCTGCCGGACCGTGTCGATTTCGGCCTGGACGGCGGCGTCGAGGTGATCGACTTCCCGACGCCACAGTCGGTGGCGCTGTTCGGCCAGCCCGGTCTGACCCGCGACGACGACGACTTCTTCGCCGCCTATGTGTTGAATCACATCCTCGGCGGCGGCGGCTTCGAAAGCCGGCTGATGCAGGAGGTGCGCGAAAAGCGCGGCCTCACCTACGGCGTCGGCACCAACCTGGTGCCGCTGCAGAACGCCGAGTTCTGGATGGGCTCGGTGG
>JBFGEI010000208.1:0-5847 GCA_041580155.1 Limimaricola sp. | reverse complement strand
GCGCCTGGGTCTTGCGGTCGCGCGCCATCTTGGCGCTGCCGCCGGCGCTGTCGCCCTCGACGATGAACAGCTCGGTGCCGGCGCGGTTCGACGCCGAACAGTCGACCAGCTTGCCGGGCAGCCGCAGCTTCTTGGTCGCGGTCTTGCGGGCGGTCTCCTTTTCCTGGCGGCGACGCAGCCGCTCTTCGGCGCGCAGCACCAGGAAGTCGAGGATCGCGCCGGCCGACTTGGTGTCGGCGGCCAGCCAGTTGTCGAAGTGGTCGCGCACCGAGCCTTCGACCAGGCGCTGCGCCTCGGTGGTCGCCAGCCGGTCCTTGGTCTGGCCGACGAACTCGGGCTCGCGGATGAAGCACGACACCAGCGCGCAGCCGCCGGTCATCAGGTCCTCGCGGGTGATCTGCGCCGCCTTCTTGTTGTTGACCAGCTCGCCATAGGCGCGGATGCCCTTGAGGATCGCGGCCCAGAAGCCGGCCTCGTGGGTGCCGCCCTCGGGCGTCGGGACCGTGTTGCAGTAGGACTGGGTGAAGCCGTCGCGCGCCGGCGTCCAGTTCACCGCCCATTCGACCTTGCCCGGCACGTTGAACTTGTCGCCGAACTCGACGGTGCCGGCGAAGGGCTTGTCGGCGTAGGTGCTGGCCTTGCCCAGGGTTTCGGCCAGGTAGTCGGCAAGCCCGCCGGGGAAGTGGAAGGTCGCCTCGGCCGGGGTCTCGCCGTCGTCGATCGCCGATTTCCAGCGGATCTCGACGCCCGAGAACAGGTAGGCCTTGGAGCGGACCATCTTCATCATCCGCGCCGGCTTGAACCGGTGGTGGCCGAAGATCTCGGCGTCGGCGTGGAAGGTCACGGTGGTGCCGCGGCGGTTCGGCGCGGCGCCGACCCTGGCGACCGGACCCTGCGGGATGCCGCGCGAGAAGCTCTGCTCGTAAAGCTCGCGGTTGCGCGCGACCTGCACCACCATGCTGTCCGACAGCGCGTTGACCACCGAGGCGCCGACCCCGTGCAGGCCGCCCGAGGTCTGGTAGGCCTTGCCCGAGAACTTGCCGCCCGAGTGCAGCGTGCACAGGATCACCTCGAGCGCCGACTTGCCGGGGAATTTGGGGTGCGGGTCGATCGGGATGCCACGGCCGTTGTCGCGGATCACCACCGAGTAGTCTTCCAGCAGTTCGACCTCGATCCGGTTGGCGTGGCCGGCGACGGCCTCGTCCATCGAGTTGTCGAGCACCTCGGCGACCAGGTGGTGCAGCGCCCGCTCGTCGGTGCCGCCGATGTACATGCCGGGCCGCTTGCGGACCGGTTCCAGCCCCTCGAGGACTTCGATGGAGGAGGCGTCATAGGTCTGCGGCTCGGCGCCGGAAAGGAGATCGTCGGGCATGGGCACTCTGCTCGTGTCTGGGGTGGCGGCCATTAGATCAGTTGCGGCAAGGCAGGGCAATCGGCCGAAGCCGATGCCGCCGCGGCGGCCCGGGAATGTTGCCGCCTGCGTCGCAGCGCGCCGGTGGCGGCCTGGCCCCGCCTGCAGCGCAGGCGGCCGCGCGCGTCAGCGCGCGGCGCGGCCCAACGGGATGCGCCGCGGCAGCGGCAAAGACCGGCGGGAGCCGCCCGGCGCTATTCGCCGGCCGGCAGGGTCTCGAAGCGCAGCCCGACCGCGGTGCGGTTGGCAAAGCCGGTCCAGTAGCTGTCCTCGGGGCTCAGCACCCCGTCCTCGTCACGCGCCCAGACCCCGTCGGCCGAGCGCGGCAGGAGATCGAGAAACCGACCCTTGTCGGCCTCGCCCTTGAGTTGCCGGTCGAGGAAGGCGGTGACGAAATGCTGGGTGATGTTGTTCATCCGCACCGAATCCCAGACCGGGTCGCCGTAATGATCGAACGGCGGGTAGCCGAGGCTCGCCGAGGGCACCCAGGATTCGACCGGCGCCGGCATCGGCGCCGCGGCGTTGTGGTTGGCGTTCTCGAAGGTCAGCAGGTGCCGGGTCGTGCCGGTCGTCTCTTCGAAGATCTGCCGGATCGCGTCGTAGCCCGACACGTCGTCGACGCTGCCGGCGATCAGCAGCAGCGGCTTGTCGATCGCCGCCAGCCCCTCGGCGTCCCACAGGTCGCGGTTGCGGCCCCAGGGCGCGACCGCCACCACCGCCTTGACCCGCGGGTCGGGCAGCGCCGCCAGGCTGTCGCTGCCGGCGCCGTTCACCGCCAGCACGTCGTGCGGCGGCGCGTAGCGCGAGGCCAGCCCGGTTTCGCTCAGCCCGGCACCGGAAAAAATCAGCGCGCCGTAGCCGCCCATCGAATAGCCGATCACCGCGGCCGTCTCGTCGTCGATGATCTTGCCGAGATCGCCGTCCAGCGCCGTCATTTCGTCGAGAACGAAGGTCTGGTCCTGCGGCCGGTTCACCAGCGTCGAGCCGAAGGCGCCGAGGTCGGAATAGGTCGAATCGGGGTGGTCGATCGACGCCACCACGTAGCCCTTAGAGGCCAGGTTCTCGGCCAGCGGCGCCAGCAGGAAGCGGTTGCCCGGGTAGCCGTGCGACACGATCACCAGCGGAAAGCTGCCCTCGGTGGCCGGCGCGGCGTCGCGCGCGGCGCGGCCGGTCAGCTGCACCTCGGTGGCGCCGTCGCGCAGCACGGTGGCGTAGCTGCCGCCGGGCACCGTGCCGGGGGCGGCAGGGTACCAGACCTCGACGGTGATCGACCGGTCGTAGCTCGGCAGCTGCCCGGCCGCGGTATCCGACGCGGTGTCGACGGTCGGGGCCGGGGCCGGGGCATCATCCGTGGCGCCGTCCTTGGCGACGGCGGTCGCCGCCGTGTCGTCGGTCGCCTGCTTGGCAGCGGCCTCGGCGGCCAGGCTGGCCGCTGCGACGGCGGCCGCCTCGGCATCGGCATCGGCGATCACCTGGGCGATGTTCGGCACGTCGGTCCGGCTGAAGGTCACGGCCCGGACCCCGATGGCGTAATTGCCGTAGGGCGCCAGTTCCGGCGCGTCGGGGCGGATCTGGTCGATTCGGTTCTGCGCTATCGCCGGCGCCGCCGCCGCCGCGAGTGCGGCCATCGCCGCCAGCTGCATCTTGGTCATCTCATCTCCTACGGGTTGCAGGGCGATCCCGCCACACTATGACCTTGGGGACAAGATGCAGCGGAGGACTTCATGCGCATTCTCTTCACCGGCGGCAGCGGCAAGGCCGGTCGGCACGCCATCCCCTACCTGCTGGAGCAGGGCCACCGGGTCACCAATCTCGACCTGGTGCCGCTCGATCATCCCGGTGTCGACACCCTGCTCTGCGACCTGACCGACGCGGGGCAGGTGTTCAACGCTGCCCATGCCTATGCCGGCTTCGACGAGCTCGAACCGGGCACCGGGGTGCCGCGCTACGACGCGATCGTGCATTTCGCGGCGGTGCCGCGGATCCTGCTGAAGCCCGACAACGAAACCTACCGGGTCAACGTGATGAGCACCTACAACCTGCTCGACGCAGCGGCCAAGCTGGGTATCCGCAAGGTGATCTTCGCCTCGTCCGAGACCACCTACGGCGTCTGCTTTCACGATGGCGAGGTGCAGCCGGACTACCTGCCGGTCGACGAGGACCACCCGACGGTGCCGCAGGACAGCTACGCGATGTCCAAGGTGGTGAACGAGGTCACGGCGCGCAGCTTCCAGTCCCGCACCGGCTTCGACATATACGGGCTGCGGATCAACAACGTGATCGAGCCGCACGAATATGCGCAGAACTTCCCGGCCTATCTCGACAACCCGGACCTGCGGCGCCGCAACATCTTCGCCTATATCGACGCCCGCGATCTGGGCCAGATGGTCGATCGCTGCCTGAAGACCGACGGTCTGGGCTACGAGGTGTTCAACGTCTCGAACGACGACCTGTCGGTCGGGCTGAGCAACGCCGAGGTGCGGGCGCGCTATTATCACGGCGTCGACTGCCGCCGCGAGATGGCCGAGACCGAGACCTTCTACGCCAACGACAAGGCCAAGCGTCTGCTTGGCTTCGCGCCGCGGCATTCCTGGCGCGACGTGCTGCCGGGCTGAGCCCACCGGCGCGTCGCGGCCGACGCGGCGGCGCGCCGGATTCGGCCACTGGACGGGGGGGCGGTCCCGGCATAGGCAGGATCCATGACACACGCACGCATTCCAGATCCCGCCGACATGACCTATCTGCAGCATTCGCGGCGCCTTCTGGTGCTGGGCGTGCCGCTGATCGGGTCCAACATCGCGCAGATGGCGATGCATGTCACCGACACGGTAATGCTAGGCTGGTACGACGTCACCGCGCTGGCCGCGGCGACGCTGGCGACCTCGTTGTATTTCGTGATGTTCATCGTCGGTTCGGGCTTTGCCTGGGCGGTGATGCCGGTGGTCGCCGCCGCCGCCGAGGCCGGCGACGAGGTGCAGGTGCGCCGGGTCACCCGGATGGGGATGTGGTTGTGCATGGGCTACGCCGCGGTCTTCGTACCGCCGTTGCTGTGGTCCGAGCAGATATTCCTGTGGATGGGGCAGGAGGCCGAGGTGTCGGCGCAGGCGCAGATCTACCTGCGGGTCGGCGCCTGGGGCATGTTCCCGGCGCTGATGCTGATGCTGATGCGCAGCTTCCTGTCGGCGCTCGAGCGCACCGGGATCCTGCTGTGGACCACGCTGGCGACGGCGGGTCTGAACGCGCTGCTGAACTACGCGCTGATCTTCGGCAACTGGGGCGCGCCCGAACTTGGCATCCGCGGCGCCGCGATCGCCTCGGTGCTGATGGCAGTTCTGGGGGCGCTGGTGCTGATGGTCTACGCGGTGCGCCGGCTGCCGCAGTATTCGCTGTTCCAGCGGATCTGGAAGAGCGACCCCGAGGCGCTGGGCCGGGTGTTCCGCCTTGGCCTGCCGATCGGCCTGACCAGCCTGGCCGAGGGCGGGCTTTTCGCCGCCAGCGCGGTGATGGTCGGCTGGATCGGCGCGGTGCCGCTGGCGGCGCATGGCATCGCGCTCCAGCTGGTGTCGGTCACCTTCATGGTCCAGGTCGGTCTGAGCCAGGCCGCCACGGTGCGGGCGGGCAGGGCACTGGGGCGGCGCGACGAGCCGGGGCTGCGCCGGATCGGCCATGCCTCGATCGGGCTGGCGCTGGTCTGCGCCGCGCTGACCGTGGTGCTGTTCGTGACGCTGCCCGAGCCGCTGGTCGCCGCCTTCGTCGATCCCGGCGACCCGGTGCGCGCCCAGGTGATCGCGATCGGCGTGTCGCTGCTGGCGGTCGGTGCGCTGTTCCAGATGGTCGACAGCGCGCAGGTGATGGCGCTGGGGCTGCTGCGCGGGGTGCAGGACACCACGGTTCCGATGCTGATGGCGGCGGTGAGCTACTGGGTGATCGGCATGCCGACCGGCTACGTGCTTGGATTCTGGCTCGGCTTCGGCGCGATCGGCGTCTGGCTTGGGCTGGTCACCGGCCTCGGCATCGCGGCGGTGCTGCTGATGTGGCGGTTCTGGGCGCGCTCGGTGAAGATCGGCGGCGCGGCGGTCCCGGTGACGGAACCCGACGTCTCCTACGCGGGTTAGCGGCACATGTTCGATTTCATCACCAGCTGGATCACCGCCGGCGGCGCCTTCGCGGTCGCCGCCTTGATGTTTCTCGAGAACGTGTTCCCGCCGATCCCGTCCGAGCTGGTGATGCCGCTGGCCGGCTACAGCGCCGCCACAGGTGAGATGAACCCGGTGCTGACGCTGCTTGCCGGGGTGATCGGCTCGGTGGTGGGGGCCTGGATCTGGTACGAGGTCGGGCGCCGGCTGGGCCGCGAGCGGCTGCTCGACTGGATCGACCGGCATGGCCGCTGGCTGACGCTGGGCCGCGTCGACGTGGAAGCGGCGCTCGGCTGGTTC
>JBFGEI010000207.1:0-5869 GCA_041580155.1 Limimaricola sp. | reverse complement strand
GGCGCAGCTTGTTGCTGCCAGGTCGCTCAAGGCATGGCTTGCCAACGGGCAACGCAGCGCAGTCCTACTTCCGAGGTGACAGGTGCGGAACCGACAGCAGACGAGACGCTTCCTGATCGCCTTGGCGTTTTCCACCATTGGAGGCGCTGCCTGGGCCAGCCTCGGTCTGCCGCTTGGCTGGCTGATGGGCGCGGCGCTGGTCACCGGAACCCTGGCGATGTCGGGCTGGAGCATCTCGGTTCACAAGCTGCCGCATCGCGCCGGAATGGTGCTGATCGGCAGCAGCGTCGGGCTGACCCTGACCCCCCAGATCGCGACGACGATGCTGGCCTGGTTGCCATTGATGGTCGTCGCGGCCGTGCTCGGCATTGCCGCGGCCGGCATCTGCGCGCCGCTCCTGGCCCGGCTGGGCCGGATGAGTACCGCCACGGCCTACTTCTCGCTGCTGCCCGGCGGCGTGATCGAGATGGCGCGGATCGGCGAGGATCATGGCGCCGACCGCACCACCATCGCGGCGCTGCACGCGGTCCGTGTCGCGCTGGTGGTCGGATTGCTGCCGCTGGTACTGCTTGGGCTGCTGCCGAGCGACGCGGCTGCGGCATCTGAGGGCGCCACAGCACCTTGGCCACAGCTTGTCCTGGCGCTGACGGTGGGGGCGTTGGGCGGCTGGCTCGGCACGCGGGTCGGGCTGCCGGCGGCCTGGCTGCTGGGTGCGGTGCTTGCAGTTGGCGCTGCAGCCGCGGGCGGCGTCGTCGGTGGCAAGGTCCCGTCCGAACCGCTGGCCGCGGCGCAGATCATAGTGGGAATGGCGCTCGGTGCGCGTTTCGAACGCAAACGGCTGGCGACGATTCCGCGCGCGATCGCGGCGGGGCTGCCAGCGCTTCTGGGTATCATCGTCCTGATGGCGATCGCGGCGGCCGCGGCGGCTCTGACGACAGGGCAGAGCGTGCCGTCGCTGGTGCTGGCCTTCTCGATCGGCGGCATGGCCGAGATGGTTTTGACCGCGAAGGCGCTGCACCAGGACGTGGCGCTGGTGGCCGCGTTTCAGGCAGTCCGTGGCGTGGTGGTCAATGCCGCCGCCGGAACGGTCTGGCGGATCCTTGACCGTCGCCTGCTGCGGCGACGCGGCTGAGCCGGCTCGGTGTCTCGGGACGCCGGCCTGGTGGCGCTCGGGCCGCCATGGGCCCGGCAACGCAAGCGATCGCGACACGCTGCGCCGACCGATTGCCGGCGCAGCGTGCCGCGGGTCACGCCAGGTAGGCGCCGCCGTTGAGCTGCAGGGTTTCGCCGGTGATGTAGCGCGCCTTGGGGGAACACAGGAACGCCACCGCGTCGGCCACCTCCTGCGTGGTGCCGCGCCGACCGACGAGGTTCGTGCGGCTGTCGTGATGCTTGGGCGCCGTGCCGCCCTGCGCTACTCGGGCCGTGTCGATCAGCCCCGGTGCTACGCAGTTCACGGTGATGCCGCGCGGGCTCAGGTCATGCGCCATGGCCTTGGTCAGCCCGACGATCGCGGCCTTGGAGGTGATCACATGCGCCCGCTCGCCGGCGCCGGAATGGCCGGTGAGACCGCCGAGGCTGACGATGGCGCCGTTGGGGCTTTGCGCCAAGTGCGGCACTGCCGCCTGGCAGACCAGGAACACCGCGTCGAGATTGACCCCCATGACCCGGCGCCAATCGGCGAAGGCAAGCTCTTCGAACGCCGCCTCGGGCCGGATCGCGGCGTTGTTGACGACGATGTCGAGCCGGCCGCGCGCCGCCGCCGCTTCGGCGACGACCCGCTTGGCGGTGGCTTCGTCGGACAGGTCGCCCCGCAGCACGGTGGCGCTGCCGCCCACGGCTTCGATCTCGGCCACGGTTTCGGCGGCGGCGTCGGTGTCGCGGCCGACATGCACCGCGACATGCGCGCCCATCCGCGCCAGCTCGACTGCGATGGCGCGGCCGATGTTGCGCGAGGCGCCGGTGACGAGGGCGGTGTGGTCGGCGAGAGGCAATGTCATGCGAGAGCCAGTCCTTGGATCAGTGTGGGGTCGGCATCGCCCGAGGCGATGCGGTTGCAGGTGTCGAGCAGCGCCCGGGCCTGCGCATCGGTGGCGCCGCCGAAGGCGAGGTTGGCGTGGAACTTGGCGTCGATCTCGTCGCGGCTCAGCGGTTCCTTCACGCCGCCGCGCATGTGGCCTTTTTCCTGTTCCTCGACGCGGCCGTCGGCATATTCGATGCGGACATGTCCGGTGAAGGCGGCGGGGTAGGGGTTGTCGGGGTCGACCTCGAAGCCGACCTTGGCCGCGAGCGCCCGCAGGTCGGGGTCGAACACCGCGGCGTCGGTGAACTCTTCCAGCGTCGCGCGCCCGCGCGCCAGCCCGAGCGCCACGCCGTAGGGCACCGAGAACTTGGCCGCGTAGGCGGTGGGCGGCGCCTGTTTCAGGTCGAGCGGCTCCCAGAGCCGGTGCACGATGCCCTCGGCGGTCTTGCAGGTGATTTTCTCGATGCCGTCCAGCGCCACGCCCAGCCGCCCAAGCGTCACGGCGCAGTCGATATAAGGCTGCACCATGGTGCCGCAGGGGTAGGGTTTGAAGGTGATGGTCTGCATCACCCAGTCGCGGCCCAGCCCTTCGGTGATCCGGGTCGGGTCGGCCTCGATCGAGGGGGCGAAGGCGCGAAACGCTCCGTGTGTGCCCTCGAACACCCGGCGCGGCCCGATAAAGCCCGCCGCTGCCAGCGCATGCGCCCGCAGCGCCGACTGCGCGGCCCAGCCCGGATGCATCCGCTTGGTCCAGCTGCCGTCGCCCAAGTATTCGATGATGCCCGACGCCATCGAGCCCACGGTGCCGAGCGCGTTGGCCGTGGTGCGCCGGTCGGCGCCGGTGGCGGCGCAGATCCCGGCTGTGGCGGCAAAGGCGCCAAGCACGGCGGTCGGGTGGAAGCCCGCCTTGTGCACCGCCTTCGGCACCGCGAGCGCGAGGCGGCACAGAAGCTCGGTTCCGACCGCTAGGCCAAGCACCAGTCGGTCGTTGCCGAAGCCATGGGTCTGTGCTGCGGCAATCAGCGCCGGGACGAGCACCACGCCCGAATGCACCGGGCCGCCTTCGAAGGTGTCGTCGAAATCCTCGCCATGCGCGGCGGTGCCGTTGACCAGCGCCGCCGAGGAGGCGGCGGCACGGCGCGACTGGCCGATGATGACATGCTCGCCCGATTCAATCGCACCCAGCGTCGCGGCGACGTAGTCGGTGTGCCGCGCCGCGACGCAGAGCCCGGTGATGTCGACAAGGATGTCGCGCGACTTGTCGCGGCTGGCTTGCGGCAGGTCGCCCGGGCCCAGCCCGGCGATCCAGTCGGCGATCTGTTCGGACAGGGTGGTCTCGTCGGCGGTGCCGGTCTGGGTCATGCGGAGTCTCCGGTATGGGGGGCAGGGGCCGGGCGGCGCAGCAGGTCGACGAGGCGCTTGCCGAGCGAGCCGAAGATAAACACTGCGGCCAGCACCAGCAGGCCCAGCGAGACTTTGTCGGTCAGGAAGATCGAGTAGTCGTCGCCCGACAGCACCAGCGAGCGGCGGAAGTTGCTTTCGACCAAGTAGCCCAGCACCAGGCCCAGCACCGCGGGCAGGAACGGGAATTTCAGCATCCGCATCAGGAAGCCGATGACGCCGGCCGCCATCATGATCGACAGGTCGAACAGCGAATTGTGGATCGAGTAGATGCCCGACATGATCAGCGCGAAGATAAAGGCCGAAAGCCAAGGCCGCGGCCGGTTCACCATCCAGATGCAGATCGGCAGCATCGCCATGCCGATGAACAACAGGCTCACCGCGGCCACCAGCAGCCCGCCATAGAGACCGTAGACCACGTCGCCAGAGCGCTCGAACAGCATCGGGCCGGGCACGATGCCATGGATCAGAAAGCCGCCGAGCAGGATCGCGGTGGAGTTGGAGCCGGGGATGCCGAAGGACAGCAGCGGCACCAGCGCGGTTTCGGCGACGGCGTTGTTGGCGGCCTCGGGGGCGGCGATGCCTTCCGGCGCGCCCTTGCCGAACTGGTCGCGGTTGGGCGACCAGCGGCGCGCCTCGTTGTAGGCCATGAACGACGCGATGGTGCCGCCGGCGCCGGGCATGCAGCCCTCGAATGTGCCGATGCTGGCGCCGATGGTCTGCGGCACGAACAGCCGCTTGGCCATCGCGAAGTTGGGAAAGCTGATGCGCGGCCGCGAGGTGACGCGGTCGCCCTTGGTGCGGTCGGCGGCCTGCACCAGCAACTCGCTCATTGCGAACAACCCGACCATGACCATCACCGGCTCGATGCCGGACAGCAGGTCCGAGCTGCCGAAGGTGAAACGGTTGCCGCCGGTCACCGGGTCGGTGCCGATGGTCGCGACCATCAGCCCGAGCGTGGCGGCGGCCATGCCTTTGAAGATGCTGTCGCCCGAGAGCGTCGCGATCACCGACAGGCCGAGCACGCCGAGCGCGAAATAGGCGGGCGGGGTGAAGGCCAGCGCCACCTCGGCCAGCGGCTTGGACAGCAGCACCAGCATGACGAGGCCGAACAGGCTGCCGAGCACGCCCGAATAGAGCGAGATGCCCAAGGCCTCGCCCGCCTTACCCTGCTTGTTCATCTCGTAGCCGTCGATGACGGTGGCGGCGGCGGCGTTGGTGCCGGGCGTGCGGATCAGGATCGCCGGGACCGAACCGCCGTATTCGGCGCCGACATAGGTCGAGGCAAGCAGCACGATCGCGGCGCTCGGCTCCATCGTGTAGGTAAAGGGCAACAGCAGCGCCATGGTGATCGAGGGCGAGATGCCGGGCATCGCGCCGCCCATGATGCCCCAGGCGACGCCGATAATCGCCGCGAGGATGATCGACATGTCGCCAAGAGATTGCAGCGAAAGAAGGATCGTCTCCATGGGGCCTTGGCCTCCTTGAATGTATGGGCGGTCAGCCGGGCAGCAGCAGGCCCGAGGGCATCGAGACGCCGAGCAGCAGCACGAAGATGCCCCACAGCGCGGCGGCGCCGCCGACCGAGACCGCGATCACGCGCCAGCTTGGCGGTGCGCCGCGGTACAGCGCGGTGGCCATCAGCAGCAGCGCGATGCTGATCGCGTAGCCGGCCCAGTTGACCAGCAGCAGATAGGCGATGCCGATGCAAAGGAGCCCGGCGGCGCGCAGCATCTTCTGGCCCTGTCCGGCCCACTGGGGTTGCGCTGCGAGGCCCGCCGCCCGGTCGCGCCGCGCCCGCAGCAGCGAGTCGGCGGCGATCGCGAGGCCGAGGACGATCATGATCACCCCGTAGGTCTTGGGCAGGCCCGAAGGGCCGAAGCTGTCGTCGAGCGCGCTGACCCGCAGCTGCGAGGCATAGTAGTAGTAGACGGCTCCGATGATCGACGTGCCGAGACCGCCGACGAGATCGCGTGACATCTGCATCTGCGCCTCCTCCCGAGGTTTGCATCCGCTTTAGGGGCGCGCCCCGCCGGGGCGGGGCGCGGAGCGGCTTACTCGATGATGCCGCTTTCGCGCAGGAAGCCCGCGGTTTTGTCCGCGAAGGACTGCATGAAGGCCACGTATTCCTCATGCGGCATGAATTCGGGCCGCAGGTTGTTGGCCTCGTATTTTGCCATGTACTCGGGGTTCGCGAGCACCTCTTGCGCTGCCGCCTCCCAGGCCGCGATGATCTCGGGCGGGGTGCCCTTGGGCGCGGCGAGGCCGCGGAACTTGCGCACGGTGACGCCGTGGCCCAGTTCCTCGACAGTGGGCAGGTCGGGGTATTGGTCGATCCGGTTGGCCGAGAAGGTCGCCAGAAGTCGGATCTCGCCGGCCTCGAGCTGCGACTTCAGCTCCTGGACTTCGCCGACACCGATCTGCAGCGTGCCGTTGAGCACGTTG
>JBFGEI010000206.1:0-5912 GCA_041580155.1 Limimaricola sp. | reverse complement strand
GACCGACCGGTGCTACCTGTTCGAATTCGAACCCAAGATGCCGCAGCCGCATCGCGACGAGATGTCGCTGGTCGCGCCGCTGATGGCGCGGGTCCGGCGCAAGACCGACATCACCGGCATGGCGCGCGAGGCCGCGCGGGCAATGAAGATGCTCAGCGGCTTCGACCGGGTCATGGTCTACCGCTTCGAACCCGACGACAGCGGCACGGTGATCGCCGAGGCGAAGGAGGCCGGGATGCAGCCCTACATGGGCCTGCGGTTTCCGGCCTCGGACATCCCGCCGCAGGCGCGGGCGCTGTATACCCGCAACCTGCTCCGGCTGATCATGGACGTGGACGCAAAGCCGCAGCCGATCCTGCCGCCGTTGGACCCGGCCGGCAAGCCGCTCGACCTGTCGATGTCGGTGACCCGCGCGGTGTCGCCGATCCACCTGCAATACCTGCGCAACATGGGGGTCGCGGCGTCGATGTCGGTGTCGATCCTGCGCGAGGGCCGGCTTTGGGGGCTGTTCGCCTGCCACCACGACACGCCGCGCTACATCGACTACGAGAAACGCTCGGCGGTCGAGCTGTTTGCGCAGCTCTTCGCCTACGAGATCGCCGCCGTCGAATCCGGCGCAGAGCGGGCGCAGGTGGCGCGGGCGCGGCAGCTGCACGAGCTGCTGTCGAGCCAGATGGTCGGCAGCGATGCGATCTCGGAAAGCTTCGACACGATCGCCGAGGAGATCGCCGATGTGATCCCGTTCGACGGTCTCGCGATGTGGATCAGCGGCCGCTACCACCGGGCCGGGGTGACCCCGACGCCCGAGGAGTTCGACGGGCTCCTGAAGCATCTCAACACCACCGATGCCGGCCGGGTCTACACCACCGAGCGTCTGTCCGACGGCTACAGGGGCGCAGCGGCGATCGCCGATCGGGTCGCGGGGATCATGGCGCTGCCGGTCAGCCGCGGCGCGCGCGACTACATCGTGCTGTTCCGCCGGGAGTTGCGGCAGCAGGTCACCTGGGCCGGCGACCCGGCCAAGCCGGCCGAAATGGGCCCGAACGGGCTGCAGCTGTCGCCGCGCACCAGCTTCAAGGCCTGGCAGCAGGAGGTGCGCAACCAGTCGGCGCCCTGGACCGACGCCGAGATCGCCGCCGCCGAGACGCTGCGGGTCACCCTGATCGAGGTGGTGCTGCGGATCGCCGGCGACACCGACGCCAGCCGCCAACGGGCGCAGGAGCGGCAGGAGCTGCTGATCGCCGAGTTGAACCACCGGGTGCGCAACATCCTCAACCTGATCCGGGGGCTGGTGTCGCAGGGCCGCGCCGGCGCGACGACGATCAGCGACTACACCGAGATCCTCGACGGTCGGATCAACGCATTGGCGCGGGCGCATGACCAGCTTACCCGCAACGATCGCGAGTCGTCGTCGCTGATCGAGTTGATCGACACCGAGATGACCGCGTTTCTCGCCGCGGACCGCGACCGGGTCCGGGTCAGCGGCGATGACGTGCTGCTCGACCCCGACGCGTTCTCGACGCTGGCGCTGGTGCTGCACGAGTTGATGACCAATGCCGCGAAATACGGCGCGTTGGTGGATTCGCACGGCAGCGTCGACCTGACGCTGACCCGGACGAACGACGCGGCGCTGCGGATCGACTGGCGCGAGCACGGCAGCGCCCCGGTCACCGCGCCGAAGGGCCGCGGCTTCGGCACCACGGTGATCGAACGCTCGATTCCGTTCGAACTGCAGGGCGAGGCCGAGCTGCGCTTTGCAGAAACCGGCGTCGAGGCCAGCTTCCGGGTGCCGGCGCGCTACATCTCCACCGCGCCGGTGCGCAAGCCGGCCAGCAGCGCCGCTGCGGCGCAGCCGGTGCTGCCGGCGCAGCCGCTCAGCGGCCGGGCGCTGGTGGTCGAGGACAACATGATCATCGCGCTCGACGCCACCGACATCCTGACCGAGCTTGGCGCCGATACGGTCAGCACCGCCAGCCGGGTCGCCGATGCGCTGCGGTTGATCGAGGCACAGGCGTTCGACTTCGCGCTGGTCGACGTGAACCTCGGCGCCGAGACCTCGGCACCGGTGGCCAAGGCGCTGCGCGCGCGTGGCGTGCCCTTCGTGCTGGCGACCGGCTACGGCGCCGGTGACGGTCTTGCCAAGGCCTTTCCGGGCGCGCCGGTGCTTAAGAAGCCCTACACCAAGCAGGCCGTGCAGGCGCAGTTCAACGCGCTGCTGCACGGCGGAACCGGTGGCGCTGCCGCCGCCAGCCCCCGCACAGGAGACACCGCATGACCCGACACACCGCTCGCACCGCCGGCCTCGGCATCGGGCTTTTCGCCCTGCTGGGCGCCTGCGACGTCACCACCGGCGGCGGCGACCAGGTGTCGGCAATGAGCTTCGAGCAGTGCCAGGCCCGGATCGACGAGACCGCGGCCCGGATCGGCCAGGATCCGGCGGTGCTGGTCGAGACCTCGGACCAGCAGATGGTGCGGTTCGACGATGCCGGCGAAACCGTGACCGTGACCTGCGACCGGATGCTGGGCCAGATGATCGTGCAGACCCGCCCGGCCCCGGCCGCCGCCGGGTTCTGAGACGCTGCCACCGGGTCGCCGCGACCTTGACGCGCTGGCGCAAGGCGGTCAAAGCCGGGCCGCCCGGCCCCGGCGGTCCGGCGCAGCCCAGGAGGTCGACCCGATGCCAGCCAGTCCCGACGTCGCGACGCCGCCCGCACCCGCGCTGATTCCGGCCTGGGTCGATGGCGTGCTGGTGCCGGTCGACAAGCTCGAGGTGCATCGTCGCGGCCTGCGGCATCCGGCGATCAGCGTCTTCGTGCTGTCGCGCGGCCAGTTGCTGCTGCAGCAGCGCGCGGCGTCAAAATACCATACGCCGGGGCTTTGGGCGAACGCCTGCTGCACGCATCCGCATTGGGACGAACCAGCCGAGCACTGCGCCCGTCGCCGGCTGGCCGAGGAGCTTGGACTGCAGGATCTGCCGCTGCGCCCGGCCGGACGGATCGAGTATCGCGCCGATGTCGGCGGCGGCTTGACCGAGCACGAGATGGTCGAGGTGTTCCTGTCCGAGACCTCAACCCCGCCGGTATCCCGCCCCGACCCTTCGGAAGTGCAGGACACCCGCTGGGTGACGCCCGAGACGCTGCGCCGCGAGATCGCGGCGCGGCCCGAGATCTTCACGCCCTGGCTGCGGATCTACATGGAGGACGACCGGCTTTCCGGCGGGCTTTTCGGGCGCGCCGCGGGTTGACCCCGCGGCGGTCCGCGCCGCGTCAGTCGGCCGACAGCGACTGCAGGTAGGCGAAGATGTCCTGCGCGGCCTGCGCATCGCGGACCTGATAGGCCATCTTCGACCGAGCCCGGCGGTCGCCGAGCTTGCCGCGCAGCCAGTCGGTCGGGTCCTGCACGTAGCCCGTGAAGTTTTCGGCGGTCCAGGTTTCGCCGGTGGCGCCCAGCGCGCTCAGCGCATCGCCGTAGCGATAGCCGTCTTCGCTGGCGATGGCGCGATCGGCCAGGCCGAAGAGATTGGGCCCGGTGCGCGCGTTGCGACCGGCGAGAACCGCCCCGTCGGCGTCGGCGACGACATGGCAGGCCACGCATTGCCGGCTGAACTGGGTCTGGCCGGCGTCGACGTCCTGCGCGGCGGCGGGCGACGCGATCACGCCGTAGCCTGCCAGCGCGAGCGCGAACGCCCGTGACGGGTTCTTCATCGAAATCTCCTCGGAGTGGGTCCTGACCGATGCCCCAGTCACCGCACAGATAGCGTCACCGGGGCCGTCTTCCAATCCCCCTCACGCCGTCGGCATGTCCGCCGCCTCCTGCGCCATCAGCCCCTCGAGCACCTGGTCGAGCGTCGCCGGCAGCGACCTTATTCGCACGCCGCAGGCGTTCTCGATCGCGTTCAGCACCGCGGCGCCCGACCCCGAGATCGCCAGCTCGCCGATGCCCTTGGCCTGCAGCGGGTTGGCCCAGTCGTCGCGCTCATGCAGGAAGTTCACCTCGAGCTGCGGCACGTCGAGGTTGACCGGAACGTGATACTCGGCGAGATCGCGATTGACGATGTGGCCGTCGCGCGGGTCATGCTCCAGCGCCTCGGTCAGCGCCAGGCCGATGCCCCAGATCATCCCGCCGTGGCATTGCGACCGGGCGGTCTTCTCGTTGAGGATCCGGCCGAAGGCGAAGCTGCCAGACATCCGCCGCACCCGGGTTTCTCCGGTCACGTCGGACACCGCCACTTCGGCGAAGGTCGCGCCCCAGGTGGCCTGGCGCACGTCCTTGCCGGCGCGGCCCGGCTCCAGATGGCCCAGGGCGCGCCAGCTGTCGCCCTTGAGGATCTCGGCCAGCGGCGTGGTGCGGTTGTCGTGAATCGCCATGCCGTCCTTCAAGGTCAGGTCGGTCTCGGCGATGCCGAGCGCCGCGGCGATGCGGTCGCGCAGCTCCATGCAGGCCAGGTATACCGCGGTCGAGGACGACGCGGCGCCGAACGATCCGCCCGAGCCGGACGACGGCGGCAGGTCGGTGTCACCGAGCACGGTCTTGACCCGCTCGGCAGGCAGGCCGAGCATCTCGCCGGCCACCTGGGTCAGGATCGCGTAGCTGCCGGTGCCGATGTCGGTCATGTCGGTCTCGACGGTCGCGCCGTTGGCGGTCAGCACCACGCGGGCCTGCGACTCGATCATCATGTTGACCCGCACGCAGGTCGACATCCCGGTGCCGATCCACCATTCGCCCTCGCGGCGCTGCCGCGGCGCGGTGTCGCGCCAGCCGAAACGTGCGGCGCCGTCGCGCAGCACCGCTTCCATCGTGCTCGACGAGAACGGCTTGCCGGATTCGGGGTGCTTGTCGGGGATGTTGCGCAGCCGCAGCTCCAGCGGGTCGATGCCGGCCTTCTTGGCCAGCTCGTCGACCGCGATCTCGAAGGCGGTGACGCCGACGGCCTCGCCGGGGGCGCGCACCGACCCGGCGGCGGGACGGCGGATCCGGGCGATCTCGTGGCCGACCACCCGGTTCGGCGCGGCGTAGGTGAAATGCGTGCCCTGCGCCACCGGCTCCGAGAAGCTTTCGCCGGGCAGGTTGGACACCAGGTTCTCGTGGCCGATGCCGGTCATCCGGCCCTCGGCGTCGCAGGACAGCCGGATCCGCTGCCGCGTTTCCGACCGCCGGACCGTGGTTTCGAACACCTGACGCCGGTGCATCACCACCGACACCGGACGGCCCAGCTGCTGCGCGGCGATCGCCGCGGCGACCGCTTCGGGCGCCAGGCCCAGCTTGGAGCCGAAGCCGCCGCCGACATAGGGTGCAAGGATCCGCACCTTCTCGGGCGCGATCCCCAGCACGTCGGCCAGCTCGTCCTTGTTGAACCGCAGCAACTGGTAGGCGCCGCGAAGCGTCACTCGGCCGTCCTGCCATTCGGCGATCGAGGCATGCGGCTCCATCGCCGCGCTGTTCATCGACGGGGTGCGGTAGATCTGGTCGGTGCTGAACGCCGCATCGGCCATCGCCGCGTCGAGATCGCCCTGCGCGACCTGCTTCTTCGCGGGCATCTCGGTCTTCAGACCGTCGGCTTCGGAGTCGAAATGGTGATCCCCATCAGGGTCGACCTCGACCCGCATCAGATGCGCCGCGTGGCGCGCCTGTTCGAATGTCTCGGCGACGACCAGCGCCACCGGCTGGCCGACGTACCAGGTCTGGCCGTGTTTTTGCACCGGCGACTCCCCGGCCATGCCCTGCGCCGAGTTGCGGATCAGCCTTTCGTCCTCGATCACCGCCAGCACGCCGGGCATCGCCGCGACGTCGCCCGCGTTCGACCCGGTGATCCGGCCGATCGCGTTGGCGCGCACCAGGTAGCCCTGCACCAGACCCTCGGGCCGGGCCTCGGCGGCGTAGGTGGCGCTGCCGGTGACCTTCAGCGCGCCTTC
>JBFGEI010000205.1:0-5950 GCA_041580155.1 Limimaricola sp. | reverse complement strand
TGGTGCCGAGCTTTCTTGCGCTCCTAGTTGTCTGGTTAGTTCTGGGCGCCGGCTCCTCGCTCGTTCAGACGCCGGCGGGGAGACTTCTCAGGTGCTCCGTACACGAAGAGGTTGATCCAGCCGGTCGAGCGCTGCATCCGCGCTGCCAGATCGGCGATCCGCAGCCCGCGCGACTTGCGCAGCTGCCGAAGCTCCTGACCCAGGCCGCCCAGGTCGGGCAACATGTCTTCCATAACGACCCGTCCTTGAACGCAGGGATTCGGTAATATGTGTCATCGAACAGGTCACGGTTTGCAACTATCTAATATTTCAGGAACTTGCGTGCGTTTTCGCACCGAAGACTGCGTCGAGAATGCCGCCGATCGTTTCGGCGTCCTCGGCGGTGAAGGCGTCGACCCGATCGCTGTCGATGTCGAACACGCCGATCAGCCGGCCGTCGGCGTCGCGCACCGGAATCACCAGCTCGGACCGGGTCGAGGACGAGCAGGCGATGTGATCCGCCACCGCCTCGACATCGGGCACCAGCTGGACCTCGCCGCTGCGCGCTGCGGCGCCGCAGACGCCGCGCTCGAACGGGATCACCAGGCAGCCGTGACCGCCCTGGTACGGGCCGATCTTCAGCAAGCCGGGCGATACCACGCGGTAGAAGCCGGTCCAGTCGAACCGGTCGTCGGAATGATGCACTTCGCAGGCGATGGTCGCCATCAGCGCCACCTGGTCGGTTTCGCCCTCGGTCAGCGCGAGGATGCGGCTGCGCAGTTCGTCGGGGGCCAGCGCGGTGGCGGCCGGGGTCGGGGTGGCCAAGGTCATGATCGGTCCTTCTGGAAACAATGCCGGGGTGTTGTTCTGCCGCTGCCCCGTCTCTGCCGCAAGGGCTTCACGAGGTCGCCGCGTTTCGCCGTCAACTGGAAGGTGTAGCTGCACGGCTTCCCTCGGCGCCGCGACGTTCCAGCCCCCACAGTGTGCGCGGCGCCGAGGATCACATCTGCTGCGTGGGAGCGGCCGTCAGTTCAGCTGGACCTGGAGCGGGTAGTGCCCGTCCTCGAAGGGTCCGAACAGGTCCTCGAGATCCGGGTGATCGACCGGTTCGCCGGAATAATCGGCGACCAGGTTCTGCTCGGAAACATAGGCGACGTAATAGCTTTGGTCGTTCTCGGCCAGCAGGTGGTAGAACGGCTGCTGCTTGGCCGGACGGCTGTCCTCGGGGATCGCGAGATACCACTCCTCGGTGTTCGAGAAGATCGCATCGACGTCGAACACCACGCCCCGGAAGGGATGCTTCCGGTGCCGGACGACTTGTCCGAGATGGTATTTGGCGCGCGACTTGAGCATGGTAGACCGTCCTTTCCCTCGATATTACCCGAAAAGGCCCGGCGGCGTCCATGCGGGGCGGGTGATTACGGGAGAAACAGTGCGTGACCCTTGTTCTGACAGTGATGGAAATCACCGCGCCGGTGTTCCTGCTCGCCTGCATCGGCTTCGTCTGGGTCCGGCTCGGTTTCGACTACAACATCCAGTTCGTGACCCGGCTGGCGATGACCCTGTCGGTGCCCTGCCTGATCTTCGTCGCGCTGATGCAGACCGAGATCGATCCGTCGGCGCTGGCGACGCTGTCGCTGGCCGCGATCGCCTCTTATGCCGGGGTGGCGCTGATCTTCGCGGCGCTGGTCGCGGTGCTGAGGCTCGACGTGTCGACCTACCTGGCGCCGCTGATCTTCGGCAACACCGGCAACGTCGGCCTGCCGCTGGCGCTGTTCGCCTTCGGCGAGGCCGGGCTGGGCTACGCCGTCGTGGTGTTCGCGGTGATGGCGGTCGGGTCCTTCACCTTCGGGATCTGGCTGGTGGCCGGGCGCGGCTCGCTGGGCCGGGTGCTGCGCGAGCCGCTGCTTGGCGCGACGCTGCTTGGGGCGCTGTTCCTTTGGCAGGGCTGGCGGACGCCGCCCTTCGTCACCAACACGCTCGAACTCACCGGCCAGCTGGCGATCCCGCTGATGCTGATCACCCTCGGCGTCGCCGTGGCGCGGCTGCGGCCCGGGATGATCGGCCTGTCGGTGCTGCTGTCGGCGGCCAAGCTGCTGATCTGCGCCGCGATCGCCGGTGCCGCCGGGCTGTGGTTCGGGCTTGGCCCGGTGGCCTTCGCGGTGCTGGTGCTGCAGATCTCGACCCCGGTGGCGGTGACCTCCTACCTGCTGGCCGAGAAATACGGCAACCACGCCGAGGCGGTCGCCGGGCTGGTGGTGACCTCGACGCTGCTCTCGGTGCTCGCTTTACCGCTCATCCTGGGAATCGTGATCTGAGAACCGCGCGGCGCTTGTTCCCTCAGCCGCCAAGATCGGCTAGGCTCCTCGCAAAATAAACAAACGATAGCGAGGGGCCGATGAGCAGACTTCTTCGCGCACTGATTCTGACTGCCTTGGTTGCCGGGTGTGGCAACAAGGATTACGCCGCCCCGCGCGAGCTGGACGACGCCTGCAGCATCGTGTCGCAACATCCCGACTACCTGCGCGCCTTCAAGGCGACCGAAAAGCGCTGGGGCGTGCCCGTCCCGGTGCAGATGGCGGTGATCTACCAAGAGAGCAAGTTCATCGGCAACGCCAGGACCCCGTTCCAATGGACGCTCGGGGTGATTCCCGTGGGTCGCCAGAGCTCTGCCTACGGCTACAGCCAGGCGCTCGACGGCACCTGGGACGAATACATGGCGCAGGAGGGCGGCCGCCGGCATCGCCGCGACGACATCCGCCACGCCACCAACTTCATGGGCTGGTACATGGCCGGGACGCAGCGCGAGCTGGGCATTCCGCTTTACGACACCCGCAACCAGTACCTCGCCTACCACGAGGGCCGCACCGGCTTCAAACGCGGCACCTACAACGCCAAGGGCTGGCTGGTCCGGGTGTCGGACGGGCTGCAGCAGCGCACCCTGCTCTACGATCGGCAGTTGCGCGCCTGCGGCAAGCGCTGATCACCGCCGCATCGCGACCGGGCCCGCCTGCAGCACGCGGCGGGCCCGAACCTTTCCGGACCGCCCCGCGGGAGACCCCGATGACCGCAACGGTCGTGCAAGATGACGACGCCCCCTTCGTCGAGGTCGAGGGCCGGTTCTTCCGCGCGGTGCGGAGCGGCCACGAGATCACCGCGCTCGACGGGTCGCGGCGTCCGGGCCGATTTTCCCGGGCCGGGGATCCGGCGCTTTACCTCAGTTCAAGTCGCGACGGCGTCGGCGCCGCGATGCGGGCGCATGGCGGCACCGCCGACTGCAGCATTCTCGAGATCGCGGTACGCGCCCGCAGCGTCATCGACCTGCGCCAGGCCGACGCCTGCCGGGCGGTTTGGATCGATCCCGACGAGGCAAGCGCGCCGTGGCAGGAGGTGCTGGCCGCCGGCGGTCAGCCGGCGTCCTGGCGCGTGGCCGAGCGCGCAAGATCGCTGGGGGCGGTCGGGCTGATCGACCCGTCGCGCAGCGCGCCGGGGCTGTGGCACCTGGTGCTGTTCGGCTGGAACCAGCCGGGGATGCCGCTGGTCACCAGGCTGGGCTAGGGCGGGCGGCGCACCGGCGCCGCCCGCGTGCCGTCACCAGTCCTTCATCTCGGCCGAGATGTTGAACTTGCGGTCGCTGATGCTGCCACCGGCGCGCAGATCGTTCAGGATCACCGTGGTCTGGCCGCCGGCATCGTCGGTGACGATCCACTGGCGCAGCTCGATCGGGTCGGCGGTGTAGACCATCTGGATGCTGCCGTATTCCGGATGCGCCGGATCCTGCGCGGTGATCGTCGTGGTGCTGCCGTCCGAGGTATGGCCGGTGACCATGCTTGCC
Source organism: Limimaricola sp. (assembly GCA_041580155.1). Classification (GTDB taxonomy): domain Bacteria; phylum Pseudomonadota; class Alphaproteobacteria; order Rhodobacterales; family Rhodobacteraceae; genus Limimaricola. Next base: position 2,136 of record JBFGEI010000205.1, on the reverse strand, counting down.
CGGGTCAGGTCGACATTGCGCTCGAGGATGATGTTCAGCGGCGTCTGGTTCAGCGGGTAGCGCTCGGGTCCGGTGTTCGATCGGGCGTCGAAGATCGCGACCTGACCGCCGCCGGCGATCATCATCGACTTCTCCGGCGGGGCGTATTCGAAGCGGATCCGGCCCGGGCGCTTGATGTACATCGTGCCGGTCTGGATCGTGCCGTCGCCGTTGATCTGGGTAAAGCCGCCGGTCGCGGTCTGCAGCTGGTTGAGATAGTTCGACACCTCGGCCAGCGACAGCTGACGGGCCAGCGCGGGCTGGGCCGCGAGCGCGAGGCCGGCGGCGGCGATGGAGGCAAGGAAGCTGCGGCGGAACATCGTCATGGCTGGTTCGGTCCTTCGATCGTGGCCCCGCTGCGGGGCCGGTTGGACTGGATATAGGAACGCTCTGCCGAAAAACCCGGCGCTAAGCGATAACGTGCCCGCCACAATCGGATGACCGCGACGCCCGACCCCATGAAAAAGCCCCCTGTCCGCGCGGGGCAGGGGGCTTAGGTCCTTGATCTTCAACGCTTCTGCAAGGCGCCCCGGGGGGCTTGCCGGTTCAGTGCGCCTCGGGCACCAGCACTTCGCGCTTGCCGACGTGGTTGGCCGAGGACACCACGCCTTGGTCTTCCATCTGCTCGACCAGCCGCGCCGCCTTGTTGTAGCCGATCGCCAGCTTGCGCTGGATGTACGAGGTCGAGCACTTGCGGTCCCGCGCCACGATCGCCACCGCCTGGTCGTAGAGCGCGTCCTCGGAGTTCTCCGAGCCCGAGCCGAGGCCGAGCACCGCGTCGATGTCGCTCTCGCGGCCCTCCTCGGGGCCCTCGACCACGCCGCCGACGTAGGACGGCGGACCGAAGCCCTTGAGGTAGGTGACGATCTCCTCGACCTCCTCGTCGGAACAAAACGGCCCGTGCACCCGGGTGATCCGCGACCCGCCGGCCATGTAGAGCATGTCGCCCATGCCCAGCAGCTGCTCGGCGCCCTGTTCGCCGAGGATCGTCCGGCTGTCGATCTTCGAGGTGACCTGGAAGCTGATCCGGGTCGGGAAGTTCGCCTTGATGGTGCCGGTGATGACGTCGACCGACGGCCGCTGCGTCGCCATGATCAGGTGGATGCCCGAGGCCCGCGCCATCTGCGCCAGACGCTGGATGCAGGCTTCGATCTCCTTGCCGGCGACCATCATCAGATCGGCCATCTCGTCGACGATGACCACGATGTAGGGCAGCACTTCGGGCTGGAACTCGTCGCTTTCGAAGATCGGATCGCCGGTTTCCTCGTCGAAGCCGGTCTGCACGGTGCGCGAGAACATCTCGCCCTTGGACAGCGCGTCCTTCACCCGGCCGTTGTAGCCGTCGATGTTGCGCACGCCCATCTTCGACATCTTGCGGTAGCGCTCCTCCATCTCGCCGACGACCCATTTCAGCGCGACGACCGCCTTCTTGGGGTCGGTGACCACCGGCGACAGCAGGTGCGGGATGCCGTCGTAAACCGAAAGCTCCAGCATCTTCGGGTCGATCATGATCAGTCGGCATTCCTCTGGGCTGAGCTTGTAGAGGAGCGACAAGATCATCGTATTGATCGCGACCGACTTGCCCGAGCCGGTGGTTCCCGCGATCAGGAGATGCGGCATCCGCGCGAGGTTTGCGACGATCGGGTCGCCGCCGATCTCCTGTCCGAGTGCAAGCGGCAGCCGCATGTTCGAATCGCCGAAATCGCGAGAGGCGAGAATCTCGCGCAGGACCACCTTCTCGCGGTTGGCGTTCGGTAGCTCGATCCCGATGACCGAGCGGCCCGGCACGGTCGAGACCCGCGCCGATAGCGCGGACATCGAGCGCGCGATGTCGTCGGCCAGACCGATGACGCGGCTCGCCTTGAGGCCCGGCGCGGGCTCAAGCTCGTACATGGTGACCACGGGGCCGGGGCGGACCGAGACGATCTCGCCTTGCACGCCGTAATCCTCGAGCACGCTTTCGAGCATACGCGCGTTTTCCTCGAGCTGCGCGTCCGGCAGATGGTGCCGTTCGATGGCCGAAGGGTCCATCAGCAGATCGAGCGGCGGGTATTCATAGTCGGGATAGGCCACCTGCGGCGCGGCGGGCTGGCTGGG
>JBFGEI010000204.1:0-5957 GCA_041580155.1 Limimaricola sp. | reverse complement strand
GTGCTCGAGACGCTGAAACGGATCGCGCGCGACGGCGTCGACCGGGAACTTGCGCTGGCCGCGATCGCGCGGGTCGAAACCCGGCGCAGCCTGCACGACGACCCGCTGCGCCCGGCCGGTGTCCTTCATGGCCTGCGCGCGGCGCGCGGCTGGCAGCGCGGGGCGTCGCCGCTGCGCGAGCTGGGCTTCGCCGCCGATTGCGCGGCGCTGCGGGGCCGGGTCCTGTCCGGCGAGAAGGTGTTTGAGCGGATGCTGCGCCACGAGCTGATCGACAACCCGCACCGGGTGACGCTTGGCCTGGCGCCGGCCGCGGCCGCCCCTGGGCGCGCCGCGCTCGACCGCCGCCGACGCGCGCTGGAGGACGGGTTGCGCCCCGCGGCGCGGCGCGCGCTGCTGGCGGCGACCCGGCGCGACGCCCGCGCCGGCGACCGCCCCGACCCGCCCGAGGTCCTGGCGCTGTTGCCGCGGCTGTCGCGCGCCGATCTGCCGAGATTGCCGCCCGCGCGCCGGGTCGAGACCCTGCGGCTTGGGCCGGTGACGGTGCTGTCGCAGCCATCGCCCTGCGCCGGGCTTGTGCATCTCGACCTCGGCTTCGACCTCTGCGCCCTGCCCGCGACGCGGCTTCCCTGGGCCGGGCTGCTCCGCCGGGCGCTGACCGACGGCGGCGGCGGCGCATTCGAAGCCCGTGTCGCGCGCCTCACAGGCGGCATCGAGGCGCTGACCTGGAGCGGCGACCGCACCGGCGGGGGGGCCGCGGCGCGGCTGATCCTGCGCGGCACCGCGCGCCCCGGTCCCGGCGGCTTCGCCGACCTGCTGGCGCTGCTGCGCGAACTGCTGCTGCCGGCTTTGCCCGACGGCGCCGCGCTGGTCGGGCTGGTCGGCCGCGAGATCCTGCGGCTCGAGTCGGCGCTGGTGCCGCGCGGCCACGAAACCGTCGACCGGTTGTTGCGGGCACAGATCGGCGCCGCGGGCGCGATCGAGGATTCGGTCGACGGCCTGGGATATCTTCTGTTTCTCAAGGCGCTGCGACAGCGGTTGGCGCAGGCCCCCGAGCCCGAGCTGGTGACGCTGCACGCGGTCCAACGCCAGCTGCTGCGCAGCACCCCGATCTGCAGCCTGGCCGCCGACGACGGCGTGGCCGAGGCGCTGCTGCCGCTGCTGCGCGAGTTCTGCGCCGCGTTTTCCGGCCCCGGCGCGACGATGGCGCCACCGCCCTGCCTGGCGCCGATCGGCCTCGCGCTGCCGAGCGAGACCAACTTCGTCGGTCGAGGCTTCGACCTGCGCGCCGCGGCCGGGGCGCCGAGCGGCGCCACCGCGGTGGCGGCGACGCATCTGGCGCTGAACCTGCTCTGGCCCGAGTTGCGCAGCCGCGGCGGCGCCTATGGCGCGCTGTGCCGGCTCTGCCCGACCGCCGGCACCCTGCGGCTGCTCAGCTACCGGGATCCGCAGCTTCTGGCGACGCTGGACTGCTTCGACGGCGCCGGCGACTGGCTGGCGCGGCGCATCGCGGCGCCGGAACTCGAACGCTGCGTGATCGGCGCGCTCGGCCAGCTTGATCGGCCGCGCCCGGTGCGCGCCGCGGCGCTGGCGATGCTGACCGAACACCTGTCGGGCGACACCGACCGGCTGTCGCGACGCGATGAGCTGCTCGACGCAACGCTCGCGGATCTGCGTCGGACCGCCGAGGCGCTGCGCGCCGCCGCGCCGCAGCGCCATGTCGCGGTGCTGGGCGGCCGCACGGCGCTGGAAATGGCGTTGGAGCGGCGGCCGGGGCTGCTGTCGCTGACCGAGCCTTGACGGCGTGGACGCGGCAACCGCCGCGCTTCTGCCCGAGACCGTCGCGCAGCCCCGCGCCATTTATCGCCGCCATGCAACGAGGGGCTGTCGCGATGCGACAGCCCCTGTGCGGGCAGCTGGCGTGGTGATCCGCCCGGTGTCGGCGCGGGTCCGGTCGGAAACCGCCGCCGCGCCAGGTCCCGGTCGCGCTACTGGAGCTGCGCCAGCTCGGCCAGCTGCTTGGGCAGCTTGAAGGTCCACAGCGTCGCGCCCTGGTTCAGGAAGTTGACCTTCTTGGCCACCTCGCCGCCCCACAGCGGCACCGCGCCGCCCCAGCCCGAGATCACCGAGACGAACTGCTCGCCGTCCTGCTCCCAGGTGATCGGCTGGCCGACCACGCCCGAGCCGGTCTGGAAGCTCCAGACCTCTTCGCCGGTCTTGTCGTCGAAGGCGATGAACTTGCCCTCGGGGGTGCCGGTGAACACCAGCCCGCCAGCGGTCGACATCACCCCGCCCCAGAGCGGCGCGTCGTTCTTGAATTCCCAGACCCATTCGCCGGTCTCGGGGTCGATCGCCTTGAGGCTGCCGATGTGATCTTCGTAAAGCGGCTTGATGGTGAAGCCGGCGCCCATGTAGGCCGCGCCCTTCTTGTAGCTGACCGGTTCGTTCCACATGTCCATGCCCCATTCGTTCGAGGGCACGTAGAACAGGCCGGTGTTTTCCGAATAGCTCATCGGCATCCAGTTCTTGCCGCCGAGAAACGACGGCGCGGCGAAGATCGTCTCGCCCTTGGCCTCGCCGGTCAGCTCGGCCGGGCGGCCGGGGCGGTTGGCCTCGACGAAGATCGGCCGGCCGGTGTCGTCGATGCCCTCGGCCCAGGTGATGTCCTTGACGAAGGGGTTGGCGCTGACGAAGCTGCCGTCCTCGCGGTCCAGCACGTAGAAATAGCCGTTGCGGTCGGCGGTGCCGTAGCGCTTGTTGCCCTGCTTGTCGGTGAAGGCGACCATCTCGTTGACGCCGTCGTAATCCCAGCCCTCGCGCGGGGTGGTCTGGAAGTGCCACTTGATCTCGCCGGTGGCGGGGTCGATGCCGACCCGGCTGGCGGCGTAGAGGTTGTCGCCGGTGTTGCCCTCGGTCGGCTCGCCCGCGTTGCGCAGCCAGCTGTTCCACGGCGACGGGTTTCCGGCGCCGAACACCAGCGTGTCGGTCTCGGCATCGTAGGAGCCGCCAAGCCAGGTGGCGCCGCCGCCGGTCTTCCACATGTCACCCGGCCAGGTCGCGTTCAGCGTCCCGGTCATGGTGCTGTCCTCGCCGTTCAGCGTGCCCATGTGGCCTTCGATCATCGGCCGGGTCCAGACCAGCTCGCCGGTCTCGGCGTCGCGGGCCTGGACTTCGCCGACCACCCCGAATTCGCCGCCCGAATTGCCGGTGATGATCATGCCGTTGTGGATCAGCGGCGCCGCGGTGTAGCTGTAGCCTTCCTTGTAATCGGCGATCTGCTTGTTCCAGACCACGTCGCCGGTCTTGGCGTCGAGCGCCACCAGGCGCGCGTCGAGCGTGCCGAAATACACCTTGTCGCCATAAAGCGCCGGGCCGCGGTTCACCACGTCGCAGCACGGCAGGATGCCCTCGGGCAGCCGCGCGTCGAATTGCCAGATCTCTTCGCCGGTATGCGCATCGAGCGCGTAGAGCCGCGAATACGACCCGGTGATGTACATCACGCCGTCGCTGATCAGCGGCTGGGTTTCCTGGCCGCGCTGCTTTTCGCCGCCGAGGCTGAACGCCCAGGCCGGGACCAGGTACTGGATGTTCTCGCGGGTCAGCGTGTCGAGCGGGCTGTAGCGCTGCAGCGCCCGGCCCATGCCGTTGGTGACCACGTCGTCGACCGTGGTGGCGTCGTTGGCGATATCCTCGTCGGTGACCTGGGCCTGCGCGGCCCCGGCGCACAGCAGCATGGCTGTCGCGGCGGCTATGAAGCGATTCATGGGGTCGTCCTCCCTGACGTTATGGGGCGTCGGACGCGCCTTGCGGATCTTGCCGTCGCCGCCCCCATGATCGCCGCCGCCAGCCGCCGCGGGAATTGCACGTTGGTCGTAGCCGCCGACCCCTGCCAAGGTCGTAGGCGCAGCGATCAGCCGCGCCGGATCAGCCCGCGCGCCGGGTCGTAGCCCAGCAGCGCCAGCCCCAGGAACAGCGCCGCCGCCAGCCCGGTCCAGCCAAGCGCCGGCCAGTTCACCGCGCCGTAGAGCGCGAAGCGGATCAGCTCGACCGCCTGGGTGAACGGGTTCAAGGCGCAGATGTCGTGCAGCACCGCGCTGCCTTCGGCCATCTTCCATAGCGGGTAGAGCGCCGAGGACATGAAGAACATCGGGAAGATCACGAAGTTCATCACCCCGGCGAAGTTCTCGAGCTGGCGCACCGTGCTCGACAACGCCAGCCCGAGCGCGCCGAGCATCAGCCCGGCGATGAACAGCGCCGGCAGCGCCAGCAGGTAGCCCTGCCACGGCATGGTGATCCCGTAGAGCGCGGCGATCGCCAGGAAGGCGCAGGCCTGCAGCATCGAGATCGCGGTCGCGGCGACCAGCCGGCAGAACAGCAGCCAGCCGCGCGGCAGCGGCGAGGTCAGCAGCAGCCGCATCGAGCCCATCTCGCGGTCGTAGACCAGCCCCAGCGACGACTGCATGCCGTTGAACAGCAGGATCATGCCGCAGAGCCCCGGAACGATGTATGTCTCGTAGCTGACATAGGTCTGATACGGCGGGGTGATCGACAGGCCGAGCGCAGCGCGAAACCCGGCGGCGAACACCAGCAGCCAGACCAGCGGCCGTACCAGCGCCGCGACCAGGCGACCGCGCTGGCCGACGAAACGCCGCGCCTCGCGCCGCAGGATCCAGACCAGCGCCACCAGCATCGCCCGACCGGTGGCGCTGCGTGGCGCGACCGGCGCCGCGACCGGCGCGGGATCCGCCGCGTCGGTCACGGCGCCCCCGCGGTCAGCGCGAGAAACCGGTCGGCCAGGCTTTGGTCCCCGGCGATGTCCTGCGCCGCAGCATCGGCGACGATCCTTCCGCGGTGCAGCACGACCACCTGGTCGCCCGGCGCCACCTCGTCGGCCAGATGCGTGGCCCAGAGCACGGTCAGCCCGCCCTGCCCGGCCAGATCATGAACATGGGCGCAGACCGCGGCCCGGCTGGCGGCGTCGAGCCCGACCGTCGGCTCGTCCAGCAGCAGCACCGAAGGGCGGTGGATCAGCGCGCGGGCGATCTCGGCCCGGCGCCGATGCCCGCCGTTGAGATCGCGGGCCCGCTCGGCGCCGCGTTCGGCCATCGACAGCCGGTCGAGCGCCGCGTCGATCCGGCGCGCCGCGTCACGGCCCCACAGCCCGTGCAGCGCCGCGAAATAGCGCAGGTTCTCGCGCAGGCTCAGGTCGAGATCGAGCGTGCCCTGCTGGAACACCACGCCAATTTCGGCCAGCGCCGCGCGCGGCGCCGTCGCCAAGTCGTGACCGGCAACCTCGATCCGGCCTTCGGCCGTGGTCATCAGCCGGGTCAGCAACGAGAACAGCGTCGATTTGCCGGCCCCGTTCGGCCCGAGCAGCGCGCAGAACCGGCCCGGCGTCACCGAAAACCCGACCCCGTCGAGCGCCCGCCTGGCGCCGTAGTCGTAGCCGACCCCGCGCAGCCGCAGCCCGGTCATTCGATGATCGCCTCCAGCCGCTGCGTCTCGCCGGTGGACCCGGGCACCCGCAGCTCGTAGCGCCCCGGCTTGATCGCGACGAAGCCGATCTCCATCACCCCGGCCTCGTCGAACTCGACGCTGTCGAGCCCGAGCGGGCGGATCTCCAGCCCCTCGATGACGATCTCGTCGACCCAGATCGCGCGGAAGAACTCCGGGCCGACCAGCGCCAGCTCCTGGCTGCCGTCGGCCTCGATCTCGATCTCGTAATAGCTGCCGGAGCTGAGCCGCAGCGGCGCCTCGGCCAGCGGCATCCCCGACGACAGCAGGATCGGCGGCAGGTCGTGCTTGTTGCCGCCCGACAGCAGCCCGGCGAGGCCCAAGCAGGTGGCGTCCTCGTCGTGGTCGTCGGCCAGCGCCGGCGCCGCCGGGGCCGCCAGCAGCAGCGCGACGGCAAGCGCGGATGCGATGCGATGGGTCATGCGGGATCTCCTTGTGCGGGCCGG
>JBFGEI010000203.1:0-5963 GCA_041580155.1 Limimaricola sp. | reverse complement strand
GCGGGTTCGACGATGGTGTCAGGCCAGTCGTCGGCCAGATCGAATGTCTTGCGGATCCTCTTCCTCTTTGACTGGCGAGGGCCGACATGGCCACCATCCAGCCTGTGGAGGACGGGCTGCGCATCGGCATGGATCTGGCCGAAATGCTCGAAGTTACCGGTCATACCGTCGACGGAACCGCCCGAGTTCTTCCTTCAGTTCCTAAGCCAATTGGAGCAGCAGCCGGACGACGCACAAGCATGCGCCTCACGTGCGCGAGCGTGCCGTTCGCATGGATCCGGTCAACGAAGGGAAGATGAGTCCCGCCAGGGCGGCCATTCCGTCGACCCTGGCCAGGATCGGCTGCGCGCTGCAGACGCTGAATGGGTTGATCAGCAGGGCAGGGATCGAGACCGGCCAGCGGGCGAGCATGCCGGCAGTAATGGCCGAATAGATGGTGCGCTCGAACGCGAGAACCGCGCGCTGTGCCATCGGGAACATTTCTCCGGCCGAAGCCGAAGCGAACTATTACGCTTCTCTGGAAACATCGATCATGGCCGCGCAACTGAAACCAATCAGCCTCCGGGAGATCCGGGGCGGTTCGATTTGCGCAACAGAGCCCACCGCTCCTGCCGCGATCGAAGATGCTGTGACCGGAAGCCGTGCCACGCGCCGGTTCCGCCGGCATCAGCGCTTCTGGCACGGGATTCGATCACTATGACTGGCCGCCGAGGGGCGCATTTGGTCGCCGATCGGGGCATCGGCGAAGGTCGGGCCGATGGCGGGTCGCGCTGTCAGCAACAGTCTGGCGAGTTTTAGTGACAAACTTCGGCAAATCTTGCCTTCGTTAACTTCTCGTCAACATTTTGCCGGTTTCGCGCGGCCTAGTGGCAGCATCTTGCCACCCGAGGGTCGGTCGCGCGGTCGCGTGACAGGGTTCTGACGGCACGGCGCTTTCGCAACCCTATCCCGACGGATTGATCCATCATGCGCAATGTCCTTCTTCCGATCCTGCTGCTTCTCGCCGCCCAGCCGCTAGCTGCAAAGGAGCTGTGCGAGGGCGGTCCCCGCGACCAGTGGCTGTCCGAGGCGATGGTGGCCGAGCTGATCACCCAGATGGGCTACAGCACCGACGAATATCTGCTGATGATCGAGGACGGCTGTCTCGAGGCGAAGCTCATCCACAAGGGCGAGCGCGTCGAGATCTACTTCGAGCCGATCACCGGCGAGGTCGTCCGGGTCAAGCAGGGCTGACCGCACCCCGGTCTGCAATTCCAAACAGGTAGGTCTCCATGGTCTTCGGCATATCCTCGCGGTTCAACAGATCGCTGCGCGTCAAGGTTCTCGCGGCGTTGATGCTCGGGCTCGGCATCAGCTTCGGGCTGATGATCCTGCACCTGAGCACCTCGCAGCTGCGCGCACTGACCGCGTTGGCCGAGGATACCAGCCGCAGCCAGACGTTGCTGGCCGCGGGCCAGGCCCGCGACGGCATTGAGCGGCGCGACGAGAGCTTTCTGGAGAACATCTACTTCGACCTGGTGTTCGGCCGCGACGACGCCACCGACGATACGCCCAGGATCAAGATGCTGCTGGTCACCGATGCCGAGGGCCTCAGCCTGAAGAGCTACGAGACGCTCGACGGGCCGCATGTTCCGGCGTCGATGCTCGACGATCTGGCGCGGTCTGCGACGGTCGGTGCCGCGACCGAGCAGCGGCGCGACGGCGATCTGGTGCTGATCTCGGCGCCGGTGTTCAGCGACCTCGACCGGCAGGTGATCGGCGCCGTCAGCATCGCCTGGGATCAGTCGCATCTGCGCGCCGGGGTGATGATCGCGACGCTGAAGAGCGGCATCCTCGGGCTGGCCGGCGCGCTGGCGGTGATGCTGGCGATGGGCGTCACGATGCAGCGCATGGTGCTGCGCCCGATCGCCCTTCTCGCGGCCGCGGTGCGGCGAATCCAGTCCGACGGCGACCTGAAGGGGATGCCGCAAAGCGTGCTCGAGCGGCGCGACGAGATCGGCAGCCTGGCGATCCGGTTCCAGGCGCTGCTGGCGCAGTCCAACGCGCGCACACTGGCGAGGCGCCAACAGCTCGACGCCGCGCTTGAAAGCATGGCGCAGGGGCTGTGCCTGTTCGACGGGTCGCACCGGCTGGTGATGAACAACCGCCGGGTAGAGGAGATCTACGGCGTGGCGCCGGGCACCTTCACCGAAGGCATGCACATCCGCGACGTGCTGAAGGCCTGCAAGGACGCCGGCAACTACTCGGCCGGCCGGATCGTCGAGATCGGCACCACGCTGACCAAGCCGATCCGGTCGTCGCGGCCGCTGGTCTACCTTGAACAGATCCGCGATGGCCGGACGATCTCGGTGGTCCGGGTGCCGATGCCGAACGGCGGCTGGGTCGCGACCTTCGAGGATGTCACCGAGCGCAAGCGGACCGAGGCGCAGATCGAGCACATGGCGCTGCACGACCCGCTGACCGGCCTGCCGAACCGGGCCAGCTTCAACGCCCAGTTGAACGGTGCGCTGGGCCGCGGCAGCCGGCGCCAGCAGCTGGCGGTGATGTGTCTCGACCTCGATCATTTCAAGCCGGTCAACGACACGCTGGGCCATTCGGTCGGCGACGCGCTGCTGCGCCAGGTCGGCAACCGGCTGCGCGGCTGCCTGCGCCATTCCAGCGTGGTGGCGCGGATCGGCGGCGACGAGTTCGCCATCATCGAGCGCGACATCGCCTCGGCCGAGGAGCCGGGCAAGCTGGCCGAGCGCATCGTCAAGGCGCTGGGCGAACCGTTCGACATCGACGGCCACCAGGTGATCATCGGCACCAGCGTCGGCATCGCGCTGGCGCCGCCGGACGGCAACGATCCGGACAAGCTGATGAAGGCCGCCGACCTGGCGCTGTATCGCGCCAAATCCGATGGCCGCGGCGGCTACTGCTTCTTCGAGGAGGAGATGGACGCCAAGATGCAGGAGCGGCGGGCGCTCGAGCTCGACCTGCGCAACGCCTTCGCCAACAACGAACTCGAGGTGCATTACCAGCCGATCGTCAACCTCGAGACCGGCCGGGTCAGCTGCTTCGAGGCGCTGCTGCGCTGGCGCCACGCCACCCGTGGCCAGGTGCCGCCCGGCGAATTCGTGCCGCTGGCCGAGGAGATCGGCCTGATCAACCAGATCGGCGTCTGGGTGCTGCGCGAGGCCTGCAAGATGGCGGCGCAATGGCCCGAGGAGGTGCGGGTGGCGGTGAACCTATCGCCGGTGCAGTTCCGGTCGCTGGTGCTGGTCTCCGAGGTCGAGGCGGCGCTGCACCAGTCGGGGCTGGCGCCGGGCCGGCTCGAGCTGGAGATCACCGAGGCGGTGCTGCTGCAGCACACCGAACCGACGCTCAACATGCTGGTGCAGCTGCGGGCGCTGGGGGTGCGGATCTCGATGGACGATTTCGGCACCGGCTACAGCTCGCTCAGCTACCTGCGCACCTTCCCGTTCGACAAGATCAAGATCGACCGGTCGTTCATCAAGGACGTGGTGCATCACGGCGACGCGCTGGCCATCGTGCGGGCGATCTCCAGCATGGGGATGAGCCTTGGGATGGCGACCACCGCCGAGGGCGTCGAGACGCTGGACCAGCTGGAAAAGCTGCGCAGCGAGGGCTGCACCGAGGTCCAGGGCTTCTACTTCAGCCCGGCGGTGCACGTCGCCGAGGTGATGGCGCTGCTTGGCCGGATCACGCCCCTGACCCCCGCGATCGCCGCGGCACCGGCCCCAGGTCTGCTGCCGCTGCACCGCGAACCGATCGCCGTTTGAATTTCCCTTACCGTCAGAAGACGAGGCCCCCATGCGCTACCGAGATCATCGTTTCCCCGCCGACAAGGAGCTGAAGGTGCTGCTGCAGGACGAGGTGCGCCAAGCCAGCTTCATCGACATCAGCAGCACCGGTGCCCGGTTGTCGAAGCTGGCGCAGCTGCCGAAGGACGCGGTGGTGACGCTGTGCCAGATGCAGATGCGGATCCAGGCCAAGGTGGTCTGGTCCAACGAGCGGCACACCGGGGTCCACTTCCTGCGGCCGCTGACGCCCTTCGAGGTGAGCGCGCTGCGTGGCGCCGCCGGGCATGGCTTCGGCACCGGTCACCAGGGTCTGCGCGAACTCAGCTGATCGGGGGCGGTGCGCGGCGGACTCAGCCGTCGCGCACCGCGAATTCGATCCGGCGATTGCGGCTCTTGTTGTGCGGCGTGTCGTTGGCGACGATCGGACGGCTTTCGCCGTAGCCGACGGTGACGATACGGCCGGGCTCGATGCCGTTGCGGATCAGGTAGTCGGCCACCGATCCGGCGCGGCGTTGCGACAGGGTGGTGTTGTTGGCGTCGCTGCCGTCAGAATCGGTGTGGCCGGCGACCTCGATCACCATGCCCGGGCAACGCCGCACGATGTCGACCACGTTGTCGAGCAGCGGCCGGCTGCGGTCGTCGAGCCGGGCGCTGGCGGTGCCGAAGTGGATGTTGCCCGAGCGCGACAGGATCTCGAACCGGCCGAGGCAGGCCTCGGCGTCGAAATCGCCAGCCTGTTCAAGCGCCGCGGCAGCCGGAGTCCGCGCGGCCGCCAGGGGCTGCGGCGCCTGCGTGCCCGGAACCCGGGCGAAGCCGAAGTCGAAGCTCACCGTGCCCAGCGGCACGATCTCCACGCCGGCGGCCTCCTGCAGCTTCTCGATGCCGCCGGACAGGCCGAAATCCTTGGCCAGCACCGGGATCGGCGCGCTCGAGGTGATGCTGACGTGGTCGGCGTCGATCAGGGTGACGATGACCTCGGCCTCGGAGTCGCGGGAGACGCCATGCAGTTCAAGCGTGTAGGGCAAGGTCAGTCGCTTGCGCCGGGTCTGCGCCAGGTCTGCCACCATCTCGTGCGTCAGCCGCAGTTCGATCTTCGCCTCGGGGAACTGGAACGTCTCGAAGAACAGGAATCGCATCCGCACGTTGCGCAGGTCGATCTTGGTGTCGACCGAATCAAGCAGCACCCGCAGCGTCACCAGCCCGGTGTCGTCGATCGCACCATTGATCGTTGCGAAGCCACTGGATTCGACCTTGTCGCCGTTCTTGATCGACTGGAACCGCAGCACGGCGTCGTCGGACTGCAATTCCCAGCCCGGGGCGAACGGGCCGGTCTGGGCGGTCGCCGCGCTGCCGGTCGACAGCGCCAGACCCAGCGCCAGCAGGGCGGATCGAATGCGGGTGGCCGGTGTCGGGGTCATCCGCTGCCTCCTTGTTCGGGGATCGGATCGTACCGGAGAAGCATCGTCAAACCGCCGCGCCAAATCAACCCCTGGTTGCCGTGGCGCGGTGAAGGCGCGAATTCATTGCTATTTAGCGGGTGCCGGGTAGCATCGGGATAGTCTTGAGGTTGTACCCGCCGTGGTCCGTGTCCTGTCGATGATCATCCTGATGCTGGCGGCCGCGCTGCGCGCCGACGTCGCGTCGGCCGAACCGCGGGTCGCGCTGGTGATCGGCAACGGCGACTACCGGGCGGTGCTGCCGCTCGACAACCCGGCCTCGGATGCGACGTTGATGGCCGACACCCTCGAGCGGCTCGGTTTCAGCGTGACCCGGCTGATCGAGTCCGACCTGGCGCAGATGCGCGCCGGCATCGCCAGCTTCGGCCGCGACCTGCGCGCCGCCGGGCCGGAGGCGACCGGGCTGTTCTACTACGCCGGCCATGGGCTTCAGTCCTTCGGCACCAACTACCTGCTGCCGGTCGATGCGCAGCTGTCGAACGCCGCCGATCTCGATCTTGCGGCGGTCGAGGCGCAGTCGATCCTGCGGCAGATGTCCTCCGCCCGCAATCGCACCAACCTGGTGATCCTCGATGCCTGCCGCAACAACCCGTTCGAGGATCTGCACGATCTCGACGACAACGGGCTGGCCGAGATGAAGGCGCCGACCGGGACCTTCCTGGCCTATGCCACGGCGCCGGGCGCGGTGGCGCTCGACGGGCTT
>JBFGEI010000202.1:0-5979 GCA_041580155.1 Limimaricola sp. | reverse complement strand
TTCGCGCGGTGGACGCCGTCGCTCGGATCACCAGCGCCGCGACCCGGTCGTGACCCGGCCCGCGTGACCGCCATCGCCCCGCCCGAGGCCTGGGCCGATCTGCCGTTCTTTCGCGACGACTGGCCGGCGCTGTCGGCGCGGCTGGCGGCGCGGCCGCAGGTGCTGCCTCCCGATCCGCTGCGGTTTCGCGCGCTCGAGCTGACGCCGCCCGCGGCGGTCAAGGTGGTGATCCTTGGCCAGGATCCCTATCCACGCCCCGGACACGCCACCGGGCTGGCGTTTTCGGTGCCCCGGTTCCTGACCACCCTGCCCCCAAGTTTGCGCAACATCTTCAAGGAGATGCGCGACGATCTTCACTGCGCCCCGGCGCATGGCGATCTCGACCACTGGGCGCGCCAGGGGGTGCTGCTGCTCAACACCGCGCTGTCGGTCGAACCGGGCAAGGCCGGCGGCCACGCCCGCTGGGGCTGGGACCGGCTGACCGCTCAGGTGCTGGACCGGCTGGCGCCGCAGCCGCGCGCCTTCGTGCTTTGGGGCAACCATGCGCAGAAGGTCGCGGAGCCAATTCTCGGGACCCAGCACCTGGCGCTGCGCAGCGTGCACCCGTCGCCGCTCTCGGCCAGCCGCGGTTTCTTCGGCAGCCGGCCGTTCAGCCGGGTCAACGACTGGCTGCTGGGCCGCGGCGCCACGCCGATCGACTGGTGCGGCGATCGGCGTTCAGAGCCGCTTTTCAACGCCGCCGACGCCAGCTAGAACCGACGCATGGATATTCTCGACAAGATCAAGGCTTACAAACTCGAAGAGGTCGCGGCGCGCAAATCCACGCTGCCGCTGGCCGAAATCGAGGCGCGTGCCGCGCAGGCCCCCGCCCCCCGCGGCTTTGCTGCCCGCCTGACCGAGGCCGCGCGCGAAGGCTATGGCCTGATCGCCGAGATCAAGAAGGCCAGCCCTTCGAAGGGGCTGATCCGCGCCGACTTCGATCCGCCGGCGCTGGCCCGGGCCTACGAGGAAGGCGGCGCCGCCTGCCTGTCGGTGCTGACCGACGGCCCGTCGTTCCAGGGCGCCGACGACTACCTCGTCGAGGCCCGCGCCGCGGTGTCGCTGCCGGTGCTGCGCAAGGATTTCCTCTACGATCCCTGGCAGGTCGCCGAAAGCCGCGCGCTTGGCGCCGACTGCATCCTGATCATCATGGCCAGCGTCTCGGACGCCCAGGCGCAGGAGCTCGAGGACGCGGCGACGCGCTGGGGCATGGACGCGCTGATCGAGGTGCACGACCGGGCCGAGCTGGACCGTGCCGCGCATCTGTCGTCGCGGCTGATCGGCATCAACAATCGCAACCTGCAGACCTTCGAGGTCACGCTCGACACCACCCGCAAGCTGGCCAAGCACGTGCCGGTCGACCGGATGATCGTCGCCGAAAGCGGGCTGAACCGGCCGGAGGACCTGGCCGACCTGGCGCGCTACGGCGCCCGCAGCTTCCTGATCGGCGAAAGCCTGATGCGGGTCGAGGACGTGACCGCGGCGACCCGCAGCATCCTTGCCAACCCGCTGACAGCGCCCGGCGGCATGTGATGCCGCTGACCCATTTCGACGCCGCCGGCCACGCCCATATGGTCGATGTCACCGACAAGCAGGTGACCGACCGGCTGGCCGTCGCCGAAGGTCACGTGGTGATGCAGCCCGACACGCTGGCGCTGGTCACCCAGGGGCGCGCCGGCAAGGGCGACGTGCTGGGAACGGCGCGGCTGGCCGGGATCATGGCGGCCAAGCGCACTGCCGAGTTGATCCCGCTGTGCCACCCGCTGCCGCTGTCGAAGGTGACGATCGACCTCGACGTCGACGCCGACCTGCCCGGGGTCCGGGTCACCGCGACGGTGCGCACCACCGGCCGGACCGGGGTCGAGATGGAGGCGTTGACCGCGGTCTCGGTCGCGACATTGACGATTTACGACATGCTGAAAGCGGCCGAAAAGGGCATGCAGATCGGCGGCATCCGGCTGCGGATCAAGGAAGGCGGCAAATCGGGGCGCTGGGAGGCATGATCCCGGTCGCCGAGGCGCTCGAACGGCTGTTCGCGCTGGCGACGCCGCTGGCGACCGAAGAGGTGGCGCTGACCGAGGCGCTCGGCCGGGTGCTGCGGGCGCCGATCGCCGCCGGCCGCGACCAGCCGCCCTTCGCCGCCTCGGCGATGGACGGCTACGCGGTGCGCGATGCCGATACCAGGCCCGGCGCCCGGCTGCGGCTGATCGGCGAAGCCGCCGCCGGCCACGGCTTTGCCGGCCGGGTCGGCCCCGGCGAGACGGCGCGGATCTTCACCGGCGCCCCGGTGCCCGAGGGCGCCGACCGGGTGGTGATCCAGGAAGACACCGAGCGGGATGGCGACAGCGTGATCCTCGGCACCGATATTTCCGAAAACCGCAACATCCGCCCGGCGGGCGCCGATTTCCGGGTCGGCGACCAGCTGACGGCACCGCGCCGGCTGCGCCCCGCCGACCTGGCGCTGGCGGCGGCGATGAACCACGCGCGGCTGGTGGTGACCCGGCAACCCCAGGTGGCAATCATCGCCACCGGGGACGAGCTGGTTTCGCCCGGTGGCGACCCCGGTCCGGACCAGATCATCGCCTCGAACGCCTACGGGCTGCACGCGATGGTCGCCCAGGCCGGTGCCCGGCCGCGCCTGCTGCCGATCGCCGGCGACAGCATGGCGGCGCTGCGCCAGGCCTTCGCGCTGGCTGCCGGCGCCGACCTGGTGGTGACGATCGGCGGGGCGTCGGTCGGCGATCACGACCTGGTCGGTGCCGCCGCCGCCGAAGCCGGGCTGGACCGCGCCTTCTGGAAGGTCGCGATGCGCCCCGGCAAGCCGCTGATGGCCGGCAAGATCGGCGACTCCCTGCTGCTTGGCCTGCCCGGAAACCCGGTATCGTCAATGGTTTGCGGCCATGTCTTCATGCTTCCGCTGATCCGCGCGCTGCAAGGTCTGCCACCGGGTCCGGCGCCGCGCCGGCGGCTGCCGCTGGCCGCCGGGCTGGCGGCGAACGGCCCGCGCGAGCATTACCTGCGCGCCAGCATCGGCCGGTCCGGAGCGACCGCTTTTTCCAAGCAGGACAGCTCGCTTCTGTCGGTGCTGTCGGAGGCCGATTGCCTGATCGTGCAACCGCCGCACGACCCGGCCCGCGGCGTCGGCGAAATGGTCGAGATCATCGACCTCTAGCCCATTGACACAAAACGAGAACAGGACTAGAACATAAGCCCAACTGACGCAGTCCGGCGAAAGGGGCCCAGATGCTGACCCGCAAACAGCTCGACCTGCTAGAATTCATCTACCTCCGCGTGCAGCGCGATGGCGTGCCGCCCTCCTTCGACGAAATGAAGGACGCGCTCGACCTGCGCTCGAAGTCCGGCATCCACCGGCTGATCACTGCGCTCGAGGAACGCGGCTTCATCCGGCGGCTGGCGCACCGCGCCCGGGCGCTGGAAATCGTCAAGCTTCCCGAGGCGATGGAGACAAGGCTGGCGGCCGAGGCCGCGGTGAAATCCGCCGCCGAGGCAGCCGCGACGCGGCGCCGCAACAGCAAGGAAACCGGCGATGTCCCGGCCGCGATCGCCGCGGCGGCGATGACGCTGCCGGTGATGGGCCGGATCGCCGCCGGTGTGCCGATCTCGGCGATCAGCGAGGTCAGCCACGAGATCGCGGTCCCCGGCGCGATGATCGGCCAGGGCAGCCATTACGCGCTCGAGGTACGGGGCGATTCGATGATCCAGGCCGGGATCAACGACGGCGACGTCGTGGTGATCCGCGAAAGCCTCACCGCCGACAACGGCGACATCGTGGTGGCGCTGATCGACGAACAGGAAGCGACGCTGAAGCGGTTCCGCCGGCAGAACGGCATGATCGCGCTCGAGGCGGCGAACCCGGCCTTCGAGACCCGGCTGTACCGCGACGATCAGGTCCGGGTGCAGGGCCGGCTGGTCGGGCTGATCCGCAGCTACTGACGCCGCAGCCGCGGATCGGTCCAGAGCCTGCGGCCGGCGCGTTCGGCCGCGGTCTCGATCCGCAGGCCGCCCGCCGCGTCCAGCCATCCCGCCAGCGCACCGCTGCGGCGCAGCGCCCGCAGGTCGTAGACGATGCAGGGCCGCTCGGTGTCGTCGATCCGATTGAGGATCAGCAGGTCGGCACCGCCGCAGCCGCGCAGCGCCGCCAGCGCCGTCTTGCCCGAAACCTGGCGGATCTCGACCTTGCCCAGCCGCGCCCGCACTACCCGGTCGACCCTCGGCAGCAGCGCCGGGTCATGCGCCTCGGCCTGGGTCAGCCCCGACCCGTCGTTCTCGAGCCAGCCTTCGGCGGCGTAGCCGTCGCCGGTCGGCCGCGACAGCGCCCGCCCGGTGTCGGTCCTGACCCCGATCAGCACGCCGCTGTCGGCCACCAGGAGGTCGGGTCTTTCGGCCCCGGCCCAAAGCCAGGCCGCGACCAGCCCGGGCGCGAGCCCGGCCCATCGCAGCCGCCCGTGCCACAGGATCAGCCACAGACCGCCAAGCGAGACCAGCGGCAGGACCGCGCCCGGCGGGGTGACCACCGGCGAAGTCGCGCCGCCGATCTGCGACACCTGCGCCGCGACCCAGAGGATCCAGCGCGAGCCGTAGTCGATCATCCAGACCGCCGGCTGGTCCAGCCCCAGCGGGCCGGTGATCGCCAGCAGCACCGCGCCGGGCATCACCAGCATGCCCATCGCCGGCACCGCCAGTAGATTAGCCAACAGACCGTAATGCGCGATCCGGTTGAAATGCGCGGCGGCGAAAGGCGCGGTGGCGCTGCCCGCCACCAGCGACGACAGCAACAGCATCAGCACCGGCATCGCGATCCGCCAGGCGCCGCGCGGCTGGTGCATCGACCGCGGTAGCCGCGAGAACACCGCGGTCAGCCCCAGCACCGCGGCGAAGGACATCTGGAATCCGGGGTTGGTCAGCGTCTCGGGCCGCAGCCCCAGCACCACCACGGCGGCGATCGCCACCGCGCGCAGGCTGATCGGTCGCCGGTCGAACAGGATCGCCACCAGCGCCACCGCGACCATCACGAAGGCGCGTTCGGTCGCCACCGCGCCGCCGGCCAGCAGCAGGTAGACCGCCGAAGCCGGCAGTGCCAGCGCCGCGGCGACCTTGCGGCCCGGCAGCCGCAGCGCCAGCGGCGGCACCAGCGCCACCGCGGCGCGGATCAGCCAGAACACGAAGCCGGCCAACATCGCCATGTGCATGCCGGAGATCGACACCAGGTGGTAGAGGTTCGACTCGCGCATCGCCGCGTTGGCCGCCTGCCCCAGCCCCGACCGGTCGCCCGTCGTCACCGCCGCAGCAAAGCCGCCGGCCTCGCCCGCGATCCGGTCGCGGATTGCGGCGCTGAGCCGGTCGCGCATCCGCTGGACCGCCAGCCCGGCGCGACCGTCGCGCGCCTCGGCCGCGACCAGCACCGGGGTCCTTGTGTAGCCGACCGCGCCGAGCCGGTCGAACCAGGCGCGGCGCCGAAAGTCGAAATCGCCCGGCTCGACCGGGCCCGAGGGCGGCGACAGATGCCCGGTCATCATCACCCGAAGCCCCGGCACCGGCGCGATCCAGGGCTGGTCGCCATGCAGCGACAGCCGCACCCGCGCCGGGGTCCTGTGCGGCGCCAGATCGCCAAGCACCACCCGGTCGAGCGTCAGCCGCAGCGCGTCGCTGCGGGCCCGGTCGATCTTGATCACCCGGCCTTCGATCGGGCCGTAGAAGCGGAACCCCAGCACCGGCGCCGCGACCGAGTGGCCGCGCATCCCGGCCAGCCCGAAGCCGGCGATCACCAGCACCAACCCCAGCGTCGGCATCACCAGCATCGCGCCGCGGCCGCGCCAGCAGGCCAGCACCAGCAGCGCCGCGATGCATGCCGATATCGCGTAGACCCTTGCCGTCGGCTCGGTCGGACAAGCGAACCAGGCGCCGATGCCGATCGCCAGG
>JBFGEI010000201.1:0-5983 GCA_041580155.1 Limimaricola sp. | reverse complement strand
TGGTGTCGGGCGGATAACGCCGAACGGTGGCGGAAAGGTTCCCGAGGCCCGAGGGCGGATCAGAGCGTCAGGTGCCGCGCCCTTGCGCCGCGCTCGATCGCCGCGGCGTGCAGCCGGTCGATCGATAGCTCGTAGCGGACCTCTTCGAGCATCCGTGCCTCGCCATCGGTGATGTTGCCATCCGCCGCGGCGACGTCGCAGGCCAGCGCGTAGGCGGTCTCGTACAGCCGTTCGGGCAGGGCCTCGCGGATCAGCCCGAACAGCGCGTCGAGCCCGTCTTCCTGTTCGAGCAGGTCGAACACCGTGTTCGAGATGTCCGACAGGTCGTCGCCGTATTCGGCGAAGATCGGCAGGTGGTTGACCATGTTCGAGATCTTGACCAGCTCGGAGGTGCGGATCGTCTCGTCCGAGGCCGAGACCGCGATCATCAGCGCGACCAGCGCGTCCTGCGCCGTCAGTGAGGAAGTGTCGCTCATGTCGCTGCTCCTTGCATGTCGGGCCAATTTATTGACGCGCCAGCGCCCCCGCAATAGGGAGAGCGTCATAACCCCCCGACGAGGTGAGACGATGTCCGAATTGCGCGACGTGGCGATGCAGAGCAAGGCCTGGCCCTTCGAAGAGGCGCGCGCGCTGCTCAAACGGCTGGGCGGCAAGGACCCCGAGAAGGGGCATGTGCTATTCGAGACCGGTTACGGCCCGTCGGGCCTGCCGCATATCGGCACCTTCGGCGAGGTGCTGCGCACCACGATGATCCGCCGCGCCTTCGAGGTGATCTCGGACATCCCGACCCGTCTGGTCTGCTTTTCGGACGATCTCGACGGCATGCGCAAGGTGCCCGAGAACGTGCCGCAGCAGGAGATGATGCACGAGAACCTGCAGCGGCCGCTGACATCGGTGCCCGACCCGTTCGGCACCCATGCCAGCTTCGGCGACCACAACAACGCGATGCTGCGCCGGTTTCTCGACACCTTCGGCTTCAACTACGAGTTCGTCAGCGCCACCGAGTTCTACCGCGCCGGCAAGTTCGACGACACGCTGCGGCTGGCGACCGAGCGCTACGACGACATCATGGAAATCATGCTGAAGAGCCTGCGCGACGAGCGGCGCGAGACCTATTCATGCTTCCTGCCGATCCACCCCGAGACCGGCCGCGTGCTTTACGTTCCGATGAAGCATGTCGACCCGAAGGCGCACACAATCACCTTCGACGACGAGACCGGTCGCGAATGGACCCTGCCGGTGACCGGCGGCAACGTGAAGCTGCAGTGGAAGCCGGATTTCGGCGCCCGCTGGGCGGCGCTGGGCGTCGATTTCGAGATGTACGGCAAGGACCATTCGACCAACACGCCGATCTATGACGGGATCTGCAAGGTTCTGGGCGGCCGGGCGCCGCACCACTTCACCTACGAGCTGTTCCTGGACGACGTGGGCGGCAAGATCTCCAAGTCCAAGGGCAACGGGCTGACCATCGACGAATGGCTGAGCTACGCCTCGACCGATTCCCTGAGCTACTTCATGTATCTCAAGCCGAAGACCGCGAAGCGGATGCATTTCGACGTGATCCCGAAGATGGTGGACGAGTATCACCAGCAACTTCGGGCCTACGAGACGCAGGACGCCAAGGCGCAACTGGCCAACCCGGTCTACCACATCCACCGCGGCAACGTGCCGGCGTCGGACATGGTGGTGCCGTTCCAGATGCTGCTGAACCTCGCCAGCGTGTCGGGCGCCGAGGACAAGGATACGCTGTGGGGCTTCATCCGCCGCTATGCGCCCGAGACCAGCCCGGAAACCCACCCGGGGCTCGATGCCGCGGCCGGCTTCGCGATCCGCTACTACGTCGACCGGGTGCGGCCGACGCGGACCTTCCGCGCCCCGACCGAGACCGAGCGCGCCGCGCTCGAGGATCTGCGGGCCCGGCTGGCCGGCTGGCAGGGCGAGGTGGACGCCGAGGCGCTGCAGTCCGAGGTCTTCGCGGTCGGCAAGGCGCATGGCTTCGAGCCGCTGCGCGACTGGTTCAAGGCGCTGTACGAGGTGCTGCTCGGGGCCTCGGAAGGGCCGCGGTTCGGCGGCTTCGTGGCGCTTTACGGCGTGTCCGAAAGCGTGGCGCTGATCGACCGGGCGCTGCAGGGTGCGCTGGTCGCCGACCCGGCCTGACCGGAACCCCGGATCGCAGCACCTGCAAAATGCGCAGCGATCCGGGGGGCTTGCCGACGCGGCACCGTGTCACGTGAAACCCCGGGCCCGCCGGCGCCGTGTCTGCTGCCAGGGAGATGCGCGGCGACGGGAGGTGCGGCATGACCGAGATTTTCAAACGGCTGGTGGGGATCCTTGCCCTGGCGCTCTGGGCCGGGATCGCGGCCGCGCCGGCGCAGGCGCAGGACAGCGGCGCGATCAGGTCGACGATCGGCGCCCAGCTCGATGCCTTCAACCAGGATGACGTCGACGCCGCCTGGCAGCACGCCAGCCCGACGATCCGCCGGCTGTTCGGCACGCCTGAGAATTTCGGCGCGATGGTGCGGCAGGGCTATCCGATGGTCTGGCGCAACCGCGAGGCAAAGTTCCTCGAACTGCGCGAGATCGCCGGAGACTGGTGGCAGAAGCTGATGATCCGCGACGCCGAAGGCGCGCGCTGGATTCTCGACTACAAGATGATCGAGACGCCGCAGGGCTGGCGGATCGACGCGGTGACGATCATCCCGGCGCCCGAGGTCGGGGTCTGATCCCGGGCCTTCGGGTGTTGCTGCCGCGGCCCGCGCGCCGCGCGGCGCTGTCGGGCGCTGTTCATCCCGACCCCGTATTCCTTGATCGGCCGGGCGATCTGCGTTCGGCGCGGTAGGGTCGGGTGGACGGGCCCGCGGTGCATGGCAGCGGGGCCGCGCTGCGTCCCGTCCGCCCCTGCGACAGGGGATATAACAGCATGCCAATCATCGAAGGGCTGATGCCGACGCCGTTCGCCGCCGGGCTGGACGTCTGGTCGAGCGGCGACGGAACGCCGGGGTCCGACACCTATGCCGGGTCCGGCACCGGGGTCTTCGTACCGGCCGACCAGGACTTCGGCGGCGCGCTCGAGATCCTCAAGACCTCGGGGACGACGCGGCTGCGCTAC
Organism: Limimaricola sp.; assembly: GCA_041580155.1. Classification (GTDB taxonomy): domain Bacteria; phylum Pseudomonadota; class Alphaproteobacteria; order Rhodobacterales; family Rhodobacteraceae; genus Limimaricola. The sequence continues at coordinate 2,874 of JBFGEI010000201.1, read as the reverse complement.
ATGGGCGATACGCCGGTTCAGCCCGGCTTGTACCTGCGGATCACCGTGCGGGCCAAGGCGGTGTCGGGGCCCTTGCCCAACCTGCGGATCGCCGGCTGGGCCGGGGCGCAGGGCGGCGGCCACATAGGCGGGCTCGACGAGACCGGCCCCGCGGTGCCGCTGACCACCTATGGCGCGGTGGTCGAGATCTCTGCGATCGTCGGCCCGGGCCGGCGCGACGGCGTCGACCTGGTCTGGCCCGGCGCCGCTTATGGCCATCTCGGGATCGACCTGACCGGGCCGAACGGCGGCGTGGTCCGGGTCGACGACATCGAGATCGAGGACGTGTCGGCGCTGTTTCTGGCCGACACGCTGGGCAGCGTCGACGTGCGCGATTTCGGCGCGCTGGGCGACGGCAGCACCGACGACTCGGCCGCCTTCGAGGCCGCCGACGCCGCCGCCGACGGCCGCGAGGTGCTGGTGCCGCCGGGGGTCTACCACCTGGCCAGCCACGTGACTTTCCGCAGCCGGGTGCGGTTCGCCGGCACGGTGACGCTGCCCGACGACGTCAAGCTGATCCTGCAGAAGAACTTCGACTTCGGCAGCTATCTCGACGCGCTGGGCAACGAGGAGCAGGCGTTCCGCAAGGCGTTCCAGGCGCTGCTGAGCTTTTCGGACCACGAGTCGCTGGACCTGCAGGGCCGCCGGATCGGGTTGTCGGGGCCGCTCGACATGGCGGCGGCGGTGCCGGACCGCACCACCTTCGCCACCCGCCGGGTGATCCGCAACGGCCAGTTCCAGCCGATCGCCGGCCCGGCCTGGAACAGCGACACGGTGACCGCGCAGGCGACCTACAGCGCCGCGCAGCCGACGCTGCTGACCAACGTCGCCAACGTGGCGTCGATCCAGCCCGGCAGCCTGGTGATGGGCAGCGGCGTCGGCCGCGAGGTCTACGTCCGAGAGGTGAACGTCGGGCAGAACCGGGTGACGCTGAGCCAGCCGCTCTACGACGCCGAGGGGGTGCAGGTCTTCACCTTCCGGCGCTACAAGTACCTGCTCGATTTCTCGGGCTTCGCCGATCTCAGCCAGTTCGTGATCGACGATGTGGAGTTCCAGTGCAACGGCATCGCCAACGGCATCATGCTGGCGCCGCGCGGGCTGACCTTCCACCTGCGCGACTGCTTCGTGACCAAGCCGAAGAACCGTGGCATCACCTCAATGGGGTCGGGCTGCCAGGGGATGATGATCGACCGCTGCCAGTTCCTGTCGAACGAACAGGGGCTGCCGGTCGAAAGCCGCAACACCATCGGCTTCAACGCCAACGCCAACGATGTGAAAATCCGCGACAACCGCGTGGTGATGTTCGAACATTTCTGCGTGCTGGCCGGCACCGGGTCGATCATCGCCAACAACCACTGGTTCCACGGCGACTCGGTGTCGAACGGGGTGCGCAAGGGCGGCATCGTCCTGACCACGCCGAACCCGGCCAGCAGCATCACCGGCAACTATATCGACAACAACTTCATCGAATGGACCAATGAACACGATGCGACCCCGGCGCTGGGCCAGCAGTTCAGTTTCGGCGGGCTGTCGATCACCGGGAACTTCTTCATCGCCAGCGACGTGGCGCGCTGGTTCAACTGGATCGTCGTCAAGCCCTATGGACCGGGGCATTTCCTGCACGGGCTGTCGGTGACGAACAACGTGTTTCGCACGTTCAACGGCAACGTCGACCGGGTCGAGAGGGTCGACACCAGCTTCGCCGATCTCGACCATGGCCGCTGTCGCGACGTGAGCTTCACCGGCAACGTGTTCCACGGCATCAACGACCCGTCGCGCAACCCGGTCAGCCTGACCCATTCGGTGACCACACCGACCCGGGTCTGGGTCATCGACAGCGAACCGCATCTGCCGTTCGGCGGCCGGGCGCGGGCGATCGAATCCGCGGTGCCGGTGGGCCGGCTCGAGAACGCCGGCGGCGCTACGGTCTACGAGGCGCCCTGGATCGATCCGGAATACGGCACCGGAAACCGCAGGTTCAGGCTGGTCTTCGCCACCGAGGTGACCGGCACGATGCGCTGCAGCGTCCGGATGGACAACCCACTCTAGCCCGGCCGACGGGCACGACCGCTTAAGTTGCAGGCATCCGGCGCGGCGTGCGGCGACATCGGGCCCGGGACCGCCCGCACCCGGTGGCAAACCGCCTCGACCGGGGGCAGGATTGCCACGACGACGGAGTGACGGCTTTGGCCAGGATCGAGGCAAACCGACAAACTCGGAGCCGCTGCGGACCGAGGATATTCCCGTGCCGCGACGGCGGGCCGGGGACGGTGTCGCGCCGCGCGTCGTCCCTGATCCCATATCAAAGCGCGCTGGTGGCGCGAAACCGCCTGAACCGCGAGTTGCGGCTGAACCATCCCGAGACGCCCGCGTTGAACACACATGCCGTGGTCGGGGGCGCTCGCGATGGGCGCCCGATGGCGGAGATGATGGCGGCGGGGCGCAAGCGCCACGCCACGAGAACTGCATGGACGGCATCCCCGGAATGACCCACGAGGTTCAGGTCGAGGCGACGTTCCCGAACGCCGGTCCGGTAACGGTCCACGACCCGATCCGCTGGCATGGCGGCGATTTTGCAAGCGGGCCTGGCCCGCTGTTCTTCAGGAGTGGCGTATGTTCCGTGGTGAAGTGCTGGTGGCGGCGGGCGAGTCGCTGCTGAACGACGATGCGGAGACGATTGCCCTGGCGGTCGCGAATACCGGTGATCGGTCGGTGTGGATCGGGTCGCAGCATCCTTTCGCCGAAGCAAATGCCGCGCGCTATATCGACCGGGTGGCGCGCGGGCCTAGCCTCGACTGCGCGCCGATGCCGATTTCGGCGGCGCGGATCTGCGGC
>JBFGEI010000200.1:0-6003 GCA_041580155.1 Limimaricola sp. | reverse complement strand
ATGCGGGCGCTGGATCTCGACTACATGCTGGGTCTGGTGCCCGTGCTGCTGGGCTACGTGCCGCTGACGCTGGGCATGGCGCTGGCGGCGATGGTCTGCGCCTTGGTGCTGGCGTCGCTACTGGCAGTCGAACGGGTGGTCAGGCTGCCGCTGATCGACCCGGCCGTCGTGCTGTTCATCAGCTTCTTTCGCGGCACGCCGCTGCTGGTGCAGCTGTTCCTGTTCTACTACGGGCTGCCGCAGGTCTTCGCCGTGCTGACCCAGATCAACGGCGTCACCGCGGCAATCATGGGGCTGACGCTGCACTTCTCGGCCTACATGGCCGAAAGCATCCGCGCCGCGATCATCGGCGTCGATCGCAGCCAGTGGGAGGCAAGCCAGGCGATCGGCATGACCCAGGCGCAGATGATGCGCCGGATCGTGCTGCCGCAGGCCGGCCGGATCGCGGCGCCGACGCTGGTCAACTACTTCATCGACATGATCAAGGGCACCTCGCTGGCCTTCACCTTGGGCGTTACCGAGATGATGGGCGCCACGCAGAAAGAGGCCGCCGGCAGCTTTCTGTACTTCGAGTCGTTCCTGGTGGTGGCGGTGCTGTACTGGATCATCGTCGAGGCGCTGTCGCAGGCGCAACGCGGGCTCGAAACCCGCCTGAACAAGGCCTATGCGCGATGATCGAGATCACCGGACTGACCAAGGGCTTCAACGGCGGCACCGTGCTGAACGGCATCGACCTGTCGATCGCGCCGGGCGAACGGATCGTCATCATCGGCCCGTCCGGCACCGGCAAGTCGACGCTGCTGCGCTGCCTGAACTTCCTCGATCGCCCCGAGGCCGGGGTGATCCGGATCGGCGATCTGACGGTCGACGTGGCGCGCGCGGGCAAGGCCCAGATCCTGGCGCTGCGGCGGCGCACCGCCTTCGTGTTCCAGAACTACGCGCTGTTCGCCAACAAGACCGCGCGCGAGAACATCACCGAGGCGCTGGTGACGGTGCAGAAGCAGTCGCGCGACGCAGCCAATGCCCGGGCCGACCAGATCCTGCGCGAAACCGGGCTGACCGAGAAGGCCGACGCCTATCCGGCGGCGCTGTCCGGCGGCCAGCAGCAGCGGGTCGGGATCGGCCGGGCGATGGCGCAGGGCGCCGAGCTGATGCTATTCGACGAACCGACCTCGGCGCTCGATCCCGAATGGGTCGGCGAGGTTCTCGACCTGATGCGGCGGGTCGCCGAAGAGCGGCAGACCATGCTGATCGTCACCCACGAGATGCAGTTCGCCCGCGAGATCGCCGACCGGATCGTGTTCATGGAGAACGGCCGGATCGTCGAACAGGGGCCGCCATCGCAGATCTTCGACGCGCCGCAGGACCCGCGCACCCGCGATTTCCTGCGCCGCGTCGGCTAGCGGCGGTCGCGGGGCGGACCCCGCGACCGTTTCCCGTCAGCCGGTGGGCATCAGGTAGACTTCGCGCACGTCGGCGCGCGGCTTCTGCCCAAGCGCGTAGACCACCGCATCGGCGATGTCCTCGGGCTTGAGCTTGTCCGGCTTGGCTTCGCTGAAGAACGGCGTGTCGACCATGCCCGGCGCGATCACGGTGCAGCGGCCGCCCCATGCGCGCATTTCGTCGGACATGTTGCCGCCGTAGCCATGGACGAACCACTTCGTCGCGCCGTAGATCGACCCCGAGATATGCTGCCGCCCGGCCGCCGAGCCGGTCAGCACCAGGTGGCCCTTGGTCTTGCGCAGCTCCGGCAGGCTGACCCGCGCGGTGTAGAGCAGCGCCATGATGTTGATGTCGATCATCTTGCGCCACTCTTCGGGATCGCCGTTCTCGGTGCCCGGCGTGTCGAGCCCGGTGCCAGCGTTGGCGAAGGCCGCGTTGAGCCCGCCGAACGCGTCGACCAGCGCCGCAACGGCGCGCTGCTGCTGCTCGAGATCGGTGGCATCGCCGGGCAGCGCAAGCGCGGCGTCGCCCAGCTCGTCGCAGAGCGCGTCGAGCTTGTCCTTGCTGCGGGCCATCAGCCCGACGTTCCAGCCTGCAGCGACGGCGGCGCGGGCGGTTGCGGCGCCGATGCCGGACGAGGCTCCGGTGATGAAAAGGGTCTTGTTGGCCATGATGGGCTCCTCGTGGAATGGAGTCGGAAGGTCGTGCTCTGCCCCTAACCTGTCCCGATCCGGCGATCCGGCAACCATGCCCGGCCGCGACGCCCGGCCGCAGCCCGGACCGTGCGGCCGCAAATGACGGCGGTCTGCCCAGTCGTAGTCACCGCGCCGCGGTCCCAGGTCAGCGGGTGAGACATCCGCCCGGGACCGCGGCGCGCGGCATTCTTGGACCCCGGGTCAAGGCAGTGATTCTCTGCGCCTGACCTCGCCGGGCTGGCCAGAATGCTTCGGCCATATCGCAGTCACGCAGCCCGGGGCGCCGCGGTTTCAGCCGATGCGAAATTCCGCGATCCGCGCCAGCCAGAGCAGCGCGAACCCCGCCGCGAGCCAGGGCCCGAAGGCGATCTGCCGATCCGCCGACCGGCGCGCCGCCAGCGCCGCCGCCAGCGCCCCCAGCGCCGCCGCCAGCACCAGCAGCGGCAACGCCCGCCAGCCCAGCCAGGCCCCCGCCGCCGCCAGCAGCTTGGCGTCGCCAAGCCCCAGCCCGTCGACGCCGCGGCGCCGGTAATAGACCTCGCCCAGCGCCCAGAACACCGCGAAGCCCGCCAGCGCCCCCAGCGCGGCGTCGCGCGGCGCCACGCCGGCGCCGACCACCGCAAGCACAAGCCCCAGCGCGATCAACGGCAAGGTGAGCGTATCCGGCAGGCGATGCTCGCGCAGGTCGATGACGCACAGCGCCGCGAGCATCGGGAAAAGCACGGCGGTCAGCGCCAGTTCAAGCATTTCGGTCCGGCCTCGTTTCGAATTCTGAAATGTTATCGACCGGTTGCCCCGGCGAATTAAATTTTTTGCGAGGGGGTGAAACTTTCTTGCCCCGCGCCATGTGTCTGTAACGTCGGGTCATAGGCGGGAACAACCGCTGCGATGTCCGCACAACCGGTAGTCTCGCCCGAAGGCGGGCATCCAACAGTGGAGAGCCTGAAATGTTGTCGAAGAAAATGACCGTCAAGCGGGGAGCCGCGACCGCGATCGCGCTGCTGGCCGCGACCAGCGCGCTGGCGTCCTCGCACCGCGAGGCCCCGGCGATCACCGAGCAGCCGAAGATCGACGGCACCGATTTCTACATGTTCCGCAGCTACGAACCCGGCCGCGAGGACTTCGTCACCTTCATCGCGAACTACCAGCCGATCCAGTCGCCCTACGGCGGTCCGAACTATTTCACCATGGACCCGGACGCGATCTACGAGATCCACATCGACAACGACGGTGACGCGGTCGAGGACATCACCTTCCAGTTCGACTTCGACAACAGCCTGACCAACGGCGGCAACGGCATCGAGCTGCAGATCGGCGACGAGATGGTCGCGATCCCGCTGCGCCAGGCCGGCGGCATCACCGCTGCCGACCCGCTCGCCGCGCTGAACGAAAACGAAAGCTACAGCGTGACGATGATCACCGGGGACCGCCGCAGCGGCACCCGCGCCGCGCTGACCAACCCGCGCACCGGCCCGATGTTCACCAAGCCGGTCGACAACATCGGTGAAAAGACCCTGCCGGACTACGACCGCTATTCGCAGCGCTTCAACTACGACAACGTCGCGATCCCGGGTTGTGACGTCGACGGCCGCGTCTTCGTCGGCCAGCGCGCCGAAGCCTTCGCTGTCAACCTCGGCAGCGTGTTCGACCTGGTCAACCTGGTGCCGCTGCAGGGCGCGGCCAACGCCGACTGGCCGCAGTACACCAGCGCCTCGCCGTTCCCCGGCGGCATCGTGCAGGACCGCGACAACGACGACCTGATCGGCCGCGCCAACGTCACCTCGCTGGCGATCGAAGTGCCGATCTCCTGCCTGACCGACGGCAGCGATCCGGTGATCGGCGCCTGGACCACCGCGAGCCTGCCGCAGGCCGAGGTCGAGGACCCGTCGCCGACCTACGCGCAGGACAGCGTCTACGGCGGAGCCTGGGTGCAGCAGTCGCGCCTGTCGGCGCCGCTGGTCAACGAGGTCGTCATCGGCCTGCGCGACAAGAACCTGTTCAACGCCGCCGAGCCGACCCAGGACAGCGCGCTGGCCACCTATGTCACCAACCCGACGCTGCCGGCGCTGCTTGACCTGCTGTTCCGCGACGCGGTCGGCGCGAGCGACAACATCGCGCCGTCGAACTTCCCGCGCAACGACCTGGTCGCCGCCTTCCTGACCGGCTTCCCGGGCTTCAACGCCTCGTCGAACCCCGACGCGGTGGCCTCCGAGATGATGCGGCTGAACACCGCGGTTCCGCCGACACCGGTGGCGGCGCAGAACACCTTCGGCGTGGTTGCCGAAGATCTCGCCGGCTTCCCGAACGGCCGTCGTCCGGGTGACGACACCGTCGACATCGCGCTGCGCGTGGTGATGGGCGCGCTGTGCTACGACGTGCCGCTCGGCGCCGAGCTCGGGGTTCCGGGCGCTGCCGAGGACACCGACAGCGACAACGTCAACCTCGGGCTGTGCGCTCCGTCGGACGCCCCGGTCGGCAACCAGCCCTTCACCGATGGCGCGCCGCTTGTCGCGACCGAGCTGATGAACGCCTTCCCCTACCTGAACACCCCGCTTCCCGGCGCGCGGTCGTAAGGCGGGCATGAAAGGACAACGACCATGACCAAGAGTCTGAGTTTCCTGATGCTGGGGTTCGTGCTGCTCGCCGCATGCGACAGCAACAATACCGTCGGACGCGGCATCGCCTCGCTCGGCGCGGATTTCTCCAAGGCCTTCAACCAGGATCGCAACGACACCCCGTTCGACGCCGACGAAATCAGCCTGAAGGCGACACCCACGATCGAGCCGTTCAACCCCTGATCGGCAGGATCGTCGTCGATCCCGGCCCAAGACGGGATCGACACGAACATCAGCGCGGCCCCCTGTCCGGGGGGCCGCGCTTTTTCGTGGCTCAGGACCGGGCGGGGTCGTCCGGCGGACCGGACCCCGCGCCGAACCCGCGGCGCAGTACCACGACGTCGCGGGTGCCGACCCCGCTGCGTCGCAGCAGCCGGCTGTTCAGCACCACCTCCATGCCGTCGACCTCGGCGGTCACGGTGACGTCGTAGACGTCGGACTTGAAGCCGTAGCCGCCGGCCCCGACCACCCCGGCATCGCGCAGGTCGGCCGGGGTGATCAGCCCGGCGCGGTCGCGGATCGCCACCAGCTTGCGCGCCGCGGCACGGTTCTGCAGCAGCACGCCAAGCAACAGCGGATCGGCGGTGTTGAGATTGACGCTGCCCGGCACCGGCAGCGCCGTGAGATGCGGCGCAAGCGCGGCCAGCACGCGGTCGTCGAGACCGGCGATCTCGGACAGATCCGACACCGGGCCATCGCGCAACCCGACCACGATCCGCGCCGCGACCTCGGCCGGCAGGTCGAGCTCGGCGACCAGCCGCGCCAGCAGCTGCTGTTGCAGCACCCCGCCGCCGGCCAGCGCGTTGACGTCGAGCCGGGCCTGCGCGTCGCGCACCACCACGGCGAAGCGCCCGGTATCGAGCGTCACCTCCTGCTGCTGCGCCAGCGCCCAGGGTTCGGCGTAGTGGTCGACCTCGGGCGCCGCATCCATGTCGCGGCGCAGCGCCACCAGCACCGAGGTTTCGCCGCCCAGCGCCAGCGCCTCGGCCTGCGCCGCCGCCGACACACGCCGCGCCCGGTCGAGCAGGCTGTCCTGCGAGGTCAGCATCAGCACCAGCAGCGCCGAGGCCAGCGCCAGCGTCACCAGCACATTGACCAGGATCACCCCGGCATCTTCGGCCCGTGGCGACGCGGCGCCGCTCATGGCGTCGCCGTCCGCGGCACCTCGGCAAGCCGGCGCAAGGTCAGCGGTTGCGGCCCGAGAGCGCCGCCGCCGGCCAGCGTCACCCGGATCTCGACGGCGCGCAGGT
>JBFGEI010000199.1:0-6032 GCA_041580155.1 Limimaricola sp. | reverse complement strand
GCCGAGGAGGTGCAGGATCTCGAGCCGCGGCCGTCGATCGGCGCCCGCGTCGCGCAGATCACCCAGAGCATCGCCGAGGGGCTGGCCGAGCAGGCCGACCAGATCGTCCGCAGCTTCACCGGCGGCGGCGACCTGCTGGGCGGGTTGGCCAGCCTCGATCTGCCGGTGCTCTGGGAGACCTTCCAGAGCCTGATCCTGATCATCGTCATCACCGTCGCGGTGTGGCTGGGCCTGCGCTCGCTGATGAAGCCGATCTTCCGTCGCATGGGCGAACGGGCGGCGCGGGCGAACTTCCTGCGCACGATCTTCCTGTTCATCGGCTCCACCGCGCTCGACGCCGCGGTGGTGATCGTCGCCTGGGCGCTGGGCTACGCGATCTCGTTGATGGCGCTCGGGGAATATGCCGAGGTCGGGTTCCGCCAGGCGCTCTATCTGAACGCCTTCCTGCTGGTCGAACTGGTCAAAGTGGCGATCCGCGCCATCGTCTCGCCCGCCACCGGCGGGCTGAGGCTGGTCAACCTGTCGAACAGCGCGGCGCTGCGGCTGAACCGGCATGTCAACGTCGTCGTCAGCGTGCTGGGCTACGGCCAGCTGCTGGTGGTGCCGCTGGTCAACCGCAACATCTCGTTCGTTGCCGGGCTGGGGATCTCGGCGCTGCTGTCGGCCTTCGTGCTGGTCTACCTGGTGGTGCTGGTGATCCGACACCGCGACAACGTCGCCAACTGGATCGCCCGCCGGCTGATGGCCCGCCAGGTCGAGGAAGAGCAGGACGACCCCGAGACCCTGCAGGCCGATCCGGCCGCCGGTCCCGAGGTCGCCACCGCGCCGCGGGCCGCGCGCAATCAGCTGGGCGGCATGCTGGGCACGCTGACCCGGACCTGGCACTGGTTCGCCCTGGCCTATCTCGGCTTCATGTTCGTCGTGGTGATCACCCGCTCTGCCGAGGTGGTGGCAGGGTATCTGATCGGTTCGGGCAAGGTGCTGGCGGCGGCGCTGATCGGGTCGCTGATCATCGGCGCGATCGGCCGCGGCGTGCGGCACGGCGTGGTGCTGCCCGACGAGATGCGGCGCAAGCTGCCGCTGCTGGAACCGCGGCTCAACGCGATCGTGCCGAAGGTGCTGATCGCGCTGCGGCTGCTGATCTCGCTGGCGGTGGTGATCTTCACCCTCGACGTGATCGGTGTGTTCGACCTCGGGGCCTGGTTCGCCTCGCCCTTCGGTCTCGAGGCCTCGGGCCGCGTGGTGTCGGTGACGCTGATCCTGCTGGTCGCGGCGACGATCTGGCTGGCGGTCAACAGCTGGATCGATTTCCGGCTGAACCCCGATGTCGGCACGATCCCGAACGCCCGCGAAACCACGCTGCTGTCGCTGCTGCGCAACGCCTTCGCCATCGCGCTGCTGATCTTCACGCTGATGTTCGCCCTGGCCGAGATCGGGCTTGATATCGGGCCTCTGCTGGCCTCGGCCGGTGTGCTCGGCCTGGCGATCGGCTTCGGTGCGCAAAAGCTGGTGCAGGACATCATCACCGGCGTGTTCATCCAGTTCGAGAACGCGATGAACGTCGGTGACGTGGTGACCGTGGGCGGCACCACCGGCGTGGTCGAGAAGCTGACCGTGCGCTCGGTGAGCCTGCGCGACGTGCAGGGCACCTTCCACATCATCCCGTTCTCCAGCGTCGACATGGTGTCGAACTTCATGCGCGATTTCTCGTATTTCCTCTGCGACATGGGGATCGCCTACCGCGAGGACGTCGAGGAGGCGAAGCAGGCGATGTTCGATGCCTTCGAGGAGCTGAAGGCCGATCCGGAGCAGCGCGGCAACATCATCGGCGATCTCGAATGGTTCGGCGTCAACAGCTTCGGCGACAGCGCCGTGGTGGTGCGGGCGCGGATCAAGACCGTGCCTGGCACGCAATGGGCGCTGGGCCGGGCCTACAACGGCATCCTCAAGCGCGTCTTCGACGCGCGCGGCATCGAGATCCCGTTCCCGCATCAGACGATCTTCTTCGGGGAGGCGAAGGACGGCAGGACCCAGGCGCTGCGGCTCAGGCAGGTCGGGACCGGCGGGTCCGAACCCGCAGAGAGCGGCGGCGCCGACGATCGCCCGGCCGAAGGCTGAGCGCCGCGCCCGCAGCTGGCGATCCGCGCGACGTGGATCGCCAGCTTTCGAGCCTTCGCGGTATCAAGTCACCGGGGGTCGGGCACCGTTGCGCGGACATGCGCCGGTCGTTCGGGCAGATCGCCGGGTCAGCCAGCTACAACGGCGATCCCGGTCATGATTTCGGCCAAGCGGTCGATCCGGGTCAGCCCGGCATGTAGCCCTAAGCGACCGGGAATTCGTCGATCGGCGCCACGCCAAGCCCGTGCCGCACCAGGCTGATCAGGGTCTGGGGAACCGACCGCGCATGGCGTGCTTTGGACCCTGCCCCGCGTCGCTGATCGCGCCGGTCATCATCACCGCACGCACCAGCTCGACCGGCCGCAATGTCAGATCCCGCATCGGCGTTCTCCCCAATCCCGGCAAGGCATAGCCGGAACCGGGCGGCGCGCGCTAAGCATTGCGTGCCGGGGACCGAGGATCGCGGACTCGGGCGGCGGACTCGGCCGCCCGAGCCGTCGTCTTACTTGGTCGAGATCGCGGCGCGGAACGCCTCGAACGACGATTTCGGCGTCCGGGCCTGGGTCGCGTAATCGACATGGACCAGGCCGAAGCGCTTTTCGTAGCCGAACGACCACTCGTAATTGTCGAGCAGCGACCAGGCGAAATAGCCCTTCACCGGGATGCCGTCGGCGATGGCGCGCTGCACGCAGCGCAGGTGGTCGTCGAAATACTGCACCCGCACCGGGTCGTGGCAGCGGTCCTCGACCAGGTGGTCGTCGCCGGCCATGCCGTTTTCAGTCACGAACAGGGGCAGGTCGCCGGTGTAGTCGGCGTGCAGCCGCGACAGGATCGCGCCAAGCCCGTCGGGATAGATCTCCCAGCCCATGTCGGTCTTCGGCAGTGGCCCCTCGACGCCCTTGAAGTGCGGCCAGGGCGTGCCCGGAGCCGCCGCCACGATCGACCGGGTGTAGTAGTTGATCCCGAGCCAGTCGATCGGCGCGCCGATCAGCGCCATGTCCGCGGCCCAGCCCTCGGGCATGTGCTTGCCGAGCGCCGCGATCATGTCGGCGGGGTATGTCCCGCGGCACAGCGCGTCGAGGAACCAGCGGTTGTGGATGCCGTCGAAGGTGAAGGTCGCGGCGGCGTCCTCCGCGCTGTCGCTGGCCGGCTGCGGATCGGCGAGGTTCAGCACGATCCCGAGGTTCTGCTGGCCCATCTCGCGCATCACCTGCATCGATTTGCCATGCGCCAGCATGATGTGGTGCATCGCCCGCGTCGCGGCGCGCACGTCGCGCAGACCCGGGGCCTGGGCGCCGATGAAATGCGACAGCCAGGCGACGCACCAGGGTTCGTTGATCGTGGCGACCGCCGCGACCCGGTCGCCGATCCGCTCGATCACCGCGCGGGTGTAGTCGGCGAAACGGTCGGCGATGTCGGGGTTGGACCAGCCGCCGATGTCGGCCAGCGCCGAGGGTAGATCCCAGTGGTACAGCGTCAGATATGGCTTGAGCCCGCGCGCCAGGATCGCGTCGACCAGCCGGTCGTAATAGGCCAGACCCTCGGGGTTGACGGTGCGGCCGTCGGGCATGACCCGCGCCCAGGACACCGAGAAGCGGTAGACGTCGAAGCCGCCCGACTGCACCAGATCGAGGTCTTCCTCGAACCGGTGGTAGTGGTCGCAGGCCACCGCGCCGTCATCGGCGCCGGTGACGTTGCCCGGGGTCGCGGCGTAGGTGTCCCAATGCGACGACCCGGCGCCGCCGAAGCTGTGGCCCTCGATCTGGTAGGCGGCGGTGGCGGCGCCGAACAGGAAGTCGGACGGGAAGTCTTTGCGGGTGATCGAGAAGGACATCGGAGGTTCCTAGTGTCAGGTCGTTGCGGTGCCCGCCGTTGCCGGAGGGCCTTGTGGCCCCGGTCCGCGCGAACGGCGGACCGGATCGGCCGGTCAGAGACGCGCTTCGGTTTCGCGGTCGAACAGCGAGGCCCGCGACGGGTCGAAGCCGATCGGCAGCACGTCACCGACCTTCACCTTGGCGTGGCCGTCCATCCGGATCCGCAGCGCGGTGCCGTCGAGATCGGCGTAGACCAGCGTGTCCGAGCCCATCGGCTCGACCAGGTTGACCACGGCGCTGGTCTGCACCGGCGCGTTCTTGACCAGCTCGCCGGTGAGGATGTGCTCGGGGCGGATGCCGATCGTGGTGCCGCCGCCCGCGGGCCGCGCGCCCGACGACTGGTAGCCGGTCATCGGCATCCGCAGCTTGCCGGTCTCGAAGGTCTCGCCGTCGAAGCTGCCGTCAATGAAGTTCATCGACGGGCTGCCGATGAAGTCGGCGACGTAGCGGTTCTGCGGCCGGTTGTAGATCTCGTCCGGGGTGCCGAGCTGCATGATCACGCCGCCCTTCATGATCGCGATCCGGTCGGCCAGGGTCATCGCCTCGACCTGGTCGTGGGTGACGTAGATCATGGTGTTCTTCAGCTGCTGGTGCAGCCGCTTGAGTTCGACCCGCAGGTCGGCGCGCAGCTTGGCGTCGAGGTTCGACAGCGGCTCGTCGAACAGGAACACGTCGACGTCGCGCACCAGCGCCCGGCCGATCGCGACCCGCTGGCGCTGACCGCCCGACAGGGCGCCCGGCTTGCGGTCGAGCAGCGGCCCGATCTGCAGGATGTCGGCGGCGCGCGCCACACGCTTCTCGATCTCGGCCTTGGGCACCCGCGCGTTCTTCAGGCCGAACGACAGGTTGCCGCGCACCGTCATCTGCGGGTAGAGCGCGTAGCTCTGGAACACCATGCCGATGCCGCGCTCGGACGGCTCTTTCCAGGTGACGTTCCGGTCCTTGATGAAGATCTGGCCGTCGGTGACCTCGAGCAGGCCGGCGATGCAGTTCAGCAGGGTCGACTTGCCGCAGCCCGACGAGCCGAGCAGCACCAGGAATTCTCCGTTCTGGATGTCGAGGTTCAGGCCCTGCAGCACCTTGGTATCGCCGAAGGTAAGGTCGAGATCGCGGATCTGGACCGAGGGGCTATGCATGTTCATGGCGATCAACCTTTCACCGCGCCGGCTGCGATGCCGCGCACGAAGAGTTTTCCGGAAACGAAGTAGATGACGAGGGGCACGAGGCCGGTGAGCAGCGTCGCGGCCATGTTGACGTTGTATTCCTTCACGCCCTGCACCGAGTTGACGATGTTGTTGAGCTGCACCGTCATCGGGTAGATCTCGGGCTTGGTGTAGATCACCCCGAACAGGAAGTCGTTCCAGATGCCGGTGACCTGCAGGATCATCGCCACCACGAAGATCGGCAGCGACATCGGCAGCATGATCCGGAAGTAGATCCCCCAGAAGCCGGCGCCATCGACCCGCGCGGCCTTGAACAGCTCTTCGGGCATGCTGGCGAAGTAGTTGCGGAACAGCAGCGTCAGGATCGGCATGCCGAAGATCGTGTGCACCAGCACCAGTCCCCAGAGATCGCCGTAGAGGCCCAGTTCGCGCAGGATGATCACCATCGGGTAGAGCATCACCTGGTACGGGATGAAGGCGCCGAGGATCAGGATGGTGAAGAACACCTCGGATCCCTTGAACTTCCAGTTCGCCAGCGCGTAGCCGTTGATCGAGGCGATCGCCACCGACAGCGCCAGGGACGGCAGCAGGATCCGGACCGAGTTGCCGAAGCCGCGGCTGAGACCGTCGCAGTTGATCCCGGTGCAGGCGCCGGACCAAGCCTTCACCCAGGGCTCGAAGGTGATCTCGAGCGGCGGCGCGAAGATGTTGCCCATGCGGATCTCGGGCATCCCCTTCAGCGAGGTCATCACCATCACCCACAGCGGCAGCAGGTAGTACAGCGACACCACGATCAGCGTGCCGTAGATGATGATGTTGGAGCGCGAGAGGGCGCGCTTCGGCTTCGGGCCGCGCGGCCCGGTCATGGGAAGTGCGG
>JBFGEI010000198.1:0-6041 GCA_041580155.1 Limimaricola sp. | reverse complement strand
GTGTCGGTGCTTGCCGGCAGCGCGATGCGCGCCGACGCGCTGGCCACCGGGCTGGCGGCACGCGGCCCGGTCGCCGGGCCGCAGCTGGCGCGGCGGCTTCGCGTCGCGGCGCTGTTTCTGCTGCGCGCCCCGGGTGGCGGTATCGACGAGGTCATGACGGCGGGCTTCGCCGGGCATGTCGTGGCATGAGGAGACGCGCATGATCACCTTCGCGCTGAGCTTCGGCATCATCGGGCTGGCCATCCTCGGCCTGGCCTTCGCCGTGTCCCGACACGGGTCCTGCGGGATTGGCTGCGGCAGCGCATCCGGCTGCCACGGCTGCCCGAAGCGGCATGGGCGGCGGCCATGACCCGGCCGATGCTGCTGTCGGACTGCATGCGCCGCGACATCAAGGTGCTGGCGCCGGATCTCGAGATGCTGCAGGCGATGGAGCTGCTGTTGTCGCACGACATCTCGGGCGCGCCGGTGGTCGGGGAGAATGGCGATCTCGTCGGCGTGCTGTCGCTGAAGGACTGCCTGCGCGCGGCGGTGCAGGCCAGCTATTACGGCGACTGGGCCGGGCCGGTGTCGCGCTTCATGACCCGCGACGTGGACAGCCTCGATGCCGACACCGAGCTTCTGGCGGCGGCAGAGACCTTCCTGGCGTCGGGCTACCGCCGGTTTCCGGTGCTGCGCGCCGGCCGGCTGGTCGGGCAGGTCAGCCGCAGCGACCTGCTGCGCGCGCTGTGCGACCTGCGGGCCGGATCGACGGATAACCCTCCAGAGCCGCAAGAACCATGGTAGACTGCAGTTGTCCCGACGTGTGAGAATGGTGATTGCGGTGACATCGAACGGTAAACTCGAGTGCAGGCACTGCCCGATTCACGACCACGCGGTTTGCGCGCGCTGCGACGAAACTGAGCTGGCACGGCTTGAGGACGCGAAGTATTACAGGCACTTCGACGCCGGTCAGCCGATCGCCTGGGCCAATGACGAGCTGAACTTCGTGGCCTCGGTGGTGTCCGGCGCGGCGCGGTTGACGCAGACCCTCGAGGATGGCCGGACCCAGATGGTCGGGCTGTTGCTGCCGTCGGATTTCATCGGCAGGCCCGGGCGCGGCGTGTCGCCCTATGACATCACCGCGGCGACCCCGGTGACGCTGTGCTGCTTTCGAATCCGCCCGTTCGAGAAGCTGATGGCCGAGATGCCGCATGTCGCGGGGCGGCTGCTCGACATGACGCTGGACGAACTTGAGGCGGCGCGCGAATGGATGCTGATCCTCGGCCGAAAGACCGCCCGAGAGAAGGTCGCCAGCCTTCTGGTGATCGTGGCCCGGCGCGAAACCGCGATCGGCATGCAGCCGGACCCTTCGGCGCTGCGGATCGACCTGCCGCTGACCCGGGAGGCGATCGCCGACTATCTCGGGCTGACGCTGGAAACCGTCAGCCGACAGATCGGCGCGCTGCGCCGCGACAAGGTGATCGACCTCGACGGCCGGCGCCGGGTGCTGATCCCCAACCTCGCGCGGCTGAAGGCCGAGACCGGAGACGAGCTGATCGCCTGATGGCGGCGGCGCTCAATGCGCCAGCAGCAGCGGTACCGGCGCCATCGCCAGCATGTCGCGGGTGACGCCGCCGAGCATCGCCTCGCGCAGCCGCGAATGGCCGTAGCCACCCATCACCATCAGGTCGATGTCGCTGTCGCGGGCGAACCGGCACAGCACTTCGGACACCCGTGGCAGGCTTGGCGCCAGCACCGAGATTTGCGCATGCACCGCGTTGCGCGCCAGAAACAGCGCCAGTGCGCCGCCCGGATCCGAGCGGTCGGCGGCCTGCGGCGGCGGATCGACCAGCACCACGTCGACCAGCTCCGCCAGGCGCAGCAACGGCAGTGCGGCGCGCACCGCGGCCATCGCCGCGTCGCTGTCGTCCCAGGCCACCGCGATGCGCCGCGGTGCGGCCGCAAGGCTGCCGGCGTCATCCGGCACCACGATCACCGGCATGCGCCCCTGGAACAGCGCCCCGGCAAGCACCGCCGCCTGATACGGCCGCTTGTGGTCGCCGTAGGGCCGGCCGATGATCAGGTAGTCGGCGTAGCGCGCCAGCCTTGCGATATTCGGTTCCAGCGCCGCGTCGGTGATCGCGATCGGGTGCAGCTGCACCGCGCTGCGGTCGCGTGGCACCAGCTGCGCCACCTCCTGCTTCAGCTCCTCGGCCCTCTGGTACGCCACCGCGTCGCCAAGCGGCACCAGGAACACCCCGGAGCCGGTGGCCGCGACCTCGGATCGCGATTGGTCGATGGCGACGCAATGGACATCAAGATGCGCGCCGCGGTGTTCGGTCATCGCCAAGGCTGCGCTCAGGGCGATGCGATCATCCACCGCGTCGGTGATGATCACGGCTGCGGTTCCATTGGACATCGGTCGATCCTTTCGATTGCGGTGATGCAATCTGGCCCGCACAGGATCGTCCCGCCTTGATGCCGATCAAATTCGGTCCACGGGCCGCCGATGCGACACGCGACCGTTTCGCCTCCGCATCCCGAGCGGGAAGGCTAGGGGTCCCGATTGGTGCAAGGCGGCGGCGCGGGATCTCAGCGTTTCTTCATCGCCTCGAGCAGCGCGGAGCCGAGCGCCCCGGTCAGATCCGCACCTTTGGCAGTGCCGCCGGTCTGACCGTCGCCCTGGCGCGGTTTCGCGGGCTTTCGCGAAGCCTCACCGCGCGGCTGTTGCCGCTGATCGCTCCGGGCGTTGCGATCCTCCTTGGCCGACGCACCGCCGTCCTTGCGCATGGTCAGGCCGATGCGCTTGCGCGCCACGTCGACTTCGGTCACCCGCACCTGCACCACGTCGCCGGCCTTCACCACCTCGTGCGGATCCTTCACGAAGCGGTCCGCGAGCTGGCTGACGTGCACCAGCCCGTCCTGGTGCACGCCGATGTCGACGAAGGCGCCGAAGGCCGCGACGTTGGTCACCGTGCCCTCGAGCCGCATGCCCTCGCGCAGGTCGGTGATCTGCTCGATGCCGTCGGCGAAACTCGCGGTCTTGAAGCTGGGGCGCGGGTCACGACCGGGTTTCTCCAGCTCCGACAGGATGTCGCGCACGGTGGGCAGGCCGAAGTGATCGTCGACATAGGTCTCGGCCCGGACGCCGCGAAGCGCCTCCGGGTTGGACTGAAGGCTGCGCAGGTCGCGGCCGCAGTCGGCGACGATCCGGCGCGCCACGCCGTAGGCCTCGGGGTGGACCGCCGAGGCGTCGAGCGGCTCGCGGCCGCCGCGGATGCGCAGGAAGCCGGCGCATTGTTCGAAGGCGCGCGGCCCGAGCCGGCTGACCTTCAGCAGGTCCTTGCGGGTGGTGAAGGCGCCTTGCTGATCGCGGTGCGACACGATGGCCTCTGCCAGCCCCGGGGTCAGGCCCGAGACGTGCGACAGCAGCGGCGCCGACGCGGTGTTGAGATCGACCCCGACCGCGTTCACCGCATCCTCGACCACCGCCTCGAGCGATTTCGACAGCCGGCGCTGGTCGACGTCGTGCTGATACTGGCCGACGCCGATGCTCTTGGGTTCGATCTTCACCAGCTCCGCCAGCGGGTCCTGCAGCCGCCGCGCGATCGAGACCGCGCCGCGCAGCGACACGTCGAGATCGGGGAACTCCTTCGAGGCCAGCTCGGAGGCGGAATAGACCGAGGCACCGGCCTCGCTGACGATCACCTTGGTCGGCTTTTTCACGTCGACGGGGAGCAAGGCGAGCGTGTCGGCGACCAGCTTCTCGGTCTCGCGCGAGGCGGTGCCGTTGCCGATCGCGATCAGTTCGACGCCGTGCGCCTTGATCAGCCGCAGGATCGTCGCCTGCGCGCCCGTCACGTCCTTGCGGGGCTGGAACGGGTAGATGGTGTCGGTGGCCAGCACCTTGCCGGTCGCGTCGATCACCGCCGCCTTCACGCCGGTGCGGATGCCCGGGTCCAGCCCGAGGGTCGGTCTCGCGCCGGCCGGCGCGGCCCGCAGCAGATCCGTCAGGTTACGCGCGAAAACGGCCGTGGCCTCTTCGTGGGCCCGGGCGCGCAGCTCGGCCACCAGCTCGGTCATCATTGTGGTCGACAGCTTCACCCGCCAGGCCCAGCTTGCGACGTCGCGCAGCCAGCGGTCGCCGGGGCCATCGCCCGAGGGGTGCAGCCGCGCGGCCACCATCGCCTCGCAGCGCGGCGCGCCGACCTCCTTGTCGGGCCCGATGTCGAAGCGGATGACGCCTTCCTTCAGCGCGCGCATCAGCGCCAGCGCCCGGTGCGACGGCATGGTCGACCATTTCTCGGAGTGGTCGAAGTAGTCGGAGAACTTGGCGCCGGCCTGTTCCTGGCCGGAAATCACCTTGGCGGTGACGACGGCCTCCTTCTGCAGATAGCTTCGCAGGTCGCCCAGCAGCCCGGCGGTCTCCGACAGCTCTTCGGTCAGAATGTCGCGCGCCCCGTTCAGCGCCTCCTTCACCTCCGGCACCGCCTCGCTCACATAGGCCTTCGCGAGCGCCTCGGGATCGCGGCTGCGGTCCGCCATGATCGCGTCGCGCAGCGGCCCGAGCCCATTCTCGCGCGCGATCATCGCCTTGGTGCGGCGCTTCGGCTTGAACGGCAGGTAGATGTCCTCGAGCTGGGTCTTGGTCTCGGCGGCGTCGAGCGCGCGCGCCAGCGCATCGGTGAGCTTGTCCTGCTCGCGGATCGACTTGAGGATCGCGTCGCGCCGGTCGTCGAGTTCGCGCAGGTAGCCGAGCCGCTCGGCCAGCGTGCGCAGCTGCGCGTCATCGAGCCCGCCGGTGGCCTCCTTGCGGTAGCGCGCGATGAACGGGACCGTCGCGCCCTCGTCGAGCAGCTTGATCGCGGCCGCGACCTGGGCGTCCTTGGCCCCGATGTCCTGGCCGATGGTCCGGTTGATACGGTTGGCGCGATCCATGGTAGTCCTTTCATGCCTGCGGGTCTTTCATACGCCCGCAGGTCGCGCGGCAAAAGGGTGGCCGAGGGCAGGGGTCCGTGATCGGCGAAGCGCCCCTTGAGCGCGGCGTCTTCTCACCGAGCAGGACCATCCGGCAAAGCAACCGGTCGGCATGAGTTTCTCCGCCTTGATCGAGAGCGACGCGCGGATCGTCGACGCCGCCGCGCGGCACCTCCCTGCGCAACCGCACAGCCCAGCGCTGCAACTGCGACGGCTTTCATCATCGACGCGGCCGGTCCTGGCTCGATCGCGGTTCTCACGGTCGATGGCAACCATTTGCTGACGTTGAACAAATACAGGCATGCTGGATCAAGGCAGAAACGGTCCCTTATGCCCCGGCCGGACGTTCTGCAGGACCGCTCTGCTTACCCGCCCTGTCCCTGCGGCGGATTTTTTTTCGCTGCATCGCACAACTAGCGGGTTGAATTGCTGCAGCGCAGCATTACCTTGAGGCCTGAAGACGACGACACATCAGACATTTCTGAAAGGAGCCTCGACATGGCCAAACAGACCGCAAATTCCGCCGCCAACGACCTGCAGAGCCTGTTCAACCCGCAAGGCTTCCAGGACATCGTCAAGACCTGGGCCAGCATGAACGAGCGCATGACGTCGATCGTCGTCGACGCCGGAACCCGGGCTACCGACATCGCGAGCGCGACCGCCAAGGAAGCGCTGACCAACATGCGCGACCTGACCCAGGTCCGTGACGAGCCGGCCGAATACGGCAAGGCCTACACCGACTTCGTGAAAAAGCAGGCCGAGCTGTTCACGCGCACCGCTCAGACCTACGCGAACGAAACGCAGAAGGCTGGCACCCAGACCGCGGAACTGGCCTCCAAGGCCGGCGAAGAGATCAGCGACAAGGTCACGTCGACCGCCGAATCCGCCGCCCAGACGGCCCGTTCGGCCGCGAATAAGTCCGCCTGAGGCAGGTCCCGCAAGACCAACCAGACGATGAATGGCGGATCCGACGAAGGGTCCGCCATTTTCGTTGGGATGAGGTCGACCGGATCCGTTCGAGAGCCCGTGCCGCCGACATTCCTTAGGGACAAGGGCGGCTGCGGCGCGAGGGAGCAAGGTCCCGG
>JBFGEI010000197.1:0-6052 GCA_041580155.1 Limimaricola sp. | reverse complement strand
GGCGCGGCTGCTGGTGATCGAGGGCTACGTGCAGCGCGACGTGGAAATCGTGCACCTGGTGGCGCAGCGGCTCGAGGACCGCTCCGACGCGCTGGCCCGGCTGGCGCCGGGCGGCCTGGCGCCGCCGCTGAGCCCGGCCGACGAGGCGACCCGCCCGGTGCCGGGCTTGGCCCGCGGCAGCGCCCACGGCCATTCCCGCAACCTGCGGATCCTGCCGAAGAGCCGCGATTTCCACTAGCCGGTCACTTTGTCCTTCAACTACGCCACGGGGGTGCGGGGGTGTGAAACCCCCGCCCCGGCCAGCCTAGCCGAGCCAGGCGCGGTAATCGCTGACCAGCAGATGCGTCGGATCGACATCCTCGTCGATCTCGGAAAACCGGCCGATCCTGTCGCGGAAGATGTTGTCGGTCTCGTCATCGTTGACGGTCGAGACCTCGCCGATCAGCACGCTGCCGCCCTCGCCCCAGAACGCGTGCCAGTCGCCGGGCATCAGCGTCACGCTTTCGCCCGGGGCCAGCTTCAGCCGGTCACCGGGCCGATAGTCGCGCCGGATGCCGTCGCACCAGACGGTGCCGCCGCGGCTCGCGTCGAAACCGCCGCTGTCGTCCGACCCGTAAAGCTCGATCACCAGCGTCGCGCCGCCGCGGTTGATGATGTCCTCGGCCTTGATCGCGTGGGTGTGCATCGGCGACAGCTGGTCTTCCTTGGAAATCAGCAGCTTCTCGGCGTAGCACATGCCGCCGCCACGCTGCAGATCGGCCAGCCGGCCGTTGCGCAGGGTAAACAGGAACAGCCCGGTCCCGTCGAAATCGCCAAGCCCGTAATCGGTGATGTCCCAGCCGCAGCGGGCCTCGATCAGGTTGCGCGCCTCGGTGCGGCGGGCCATGAACTCGGCCGGGCTCCAATGCGCGAAGGGCGGCAGCACGAAGCCGTGGCTGCGGATCAGCTCATCGGCCTCGGCCATGATGGTGTTGATGCGCGAACGTTTCATGGCGGCGTCTCCGGGTCTGGCTGCATCGATCGTCCGACGCAGCTTGCGACGCCCAGCCCCGCACGGCAAGCCCGGACCCCCGCCCCCGAGGGCGTCAGGCGCTGCGCCGCGCCCCCGCCGGCTGCCGCGCCGCGGCGAAGTCACGTGCCGCCTTGCCGAAGGCCTCGAACAGCGGCCGCGACACCGGATCGGCATCGGCGTTCCATTCCGGGTGCCACTGCACCGACATGGTGAAGCCCGGCGCATCGCGCACATACAGCGCCTCCGGGGTGCCGTCGGGCGCGTGGCCGTCGATCACCACGCGGGCGCCGGGCCGGTTGACCCCCTGCCCGTGCAGCGTGTTGGTCATCACCGCGCGGGCGCCGAACAGCCGGTGGAACGGGCCACCTTCGGTCAGCGTCACCACGTGGCGCAGCGCGAATTTCTCTTCCAGCGTGCCGTCGGGCGGCATCCGGTGGTTGTTGCGCCCCGGCAGGTCGCGGACCTCGGCGTGCAGCGACCCGCCCAGCGCCACGTTGACCTCCTGGAACCCGCGGCAGATCCCCATGAACGGCTGGCCGCGCTCGACGCAGGCGCGCACCAGCGGCAGCACCACCGCGTCGCGCGACCGGTCGAAGGCGCCATGCGCCGGGGTCTCGGTCTCGCCGTATTCGTCGGGATGCACGTTGGGCCGGCCGCCGGTCAGCAGGAAGCCGTCGCAGGTCTCGAGAAGATCCGCGACCGAAACCAGCGACGGGTCGGCGGGCACCACCAGCGGCAGCCCGCCCGCGACATGCGCCACCGCCGCCGAGTTCATCGCGCCGCCGCCATGGGTGACGTAGCTGTCGTCGATGACATGGTTGTTGCCGATGATGCCGATGACCGGTCGGGACATACGCGCTCCGTGTTCACATGTCCTTCCAGATATACGCCCGGGCGACGACTGAAAAGCACTGCGCGGCCCGGTGTCCCGGACCGCGCATGATTGCCGGCGATTGTGGCGGCAGCGCCGCCGAATCCATCGCCTTGAAGATCAGGCCTCGCCGGCCAGGCCGGCGGCCTCGATGCCGGCCAGCGCCGCCTCGGCGTCGTTGTCGCTGGTGTCGCCGGTCACGCCGACCGCGCCGATCACCTGGCCGCGCTTGTCACGCACCAGCACGCCGCCCGGAACCGGGATCGTCTGGCCGCCGAATGCGCCGTTGACCGCGGCCATGAAATAGGCCTGCTGCTCGGCCCGGGCCATCTGCGCCTTGCCGGCCATGCCCAGCATCACCGCGCCGTAGGCCTTGCCCTGGGCGATCGCGAACCGACCCGGCGAGGTGCCGTCCTCGCGCTCGAAGGCCACCACGTGGCCGCCGGCGTCCAGCACCACGACCGCCATCGGCTTGAGTTCCATTTCGCGCGCCTTGGCGATCGTCTTGCGGACCACGATCCGCGCTTTCGCCAGTGTCAGTGCAGCCATTACACGGCCTCCGTCTGTTTCAGTTCAAGACGCCGGCGGTGCAACACCGGCTCGGTGTAGCCCGAGGGCTGGTTGCGGCCTTCGAACACCAGGTCGCAGGCCGCCTTGAAGGCGATGCCGTCGAACCCGGGCGCCATCGGCCGGTAGCCGGCGTCGCCGGCATTCTGCCGGTCGACGACCTCGGCCATCTTCTGCATCGCCGCCATCACCTGGTCGTGCGACACCACGCCGTGGTGCAGCCAGTTGGCCAGCGCCTGCGACGAAATGCGGCAGGTCGCGCGGTCTTCCATCAGCCCGACGTCGTGGATGTCGGGCACCTTGGAGCAGCCGACGCCGGCGTCGATCCAGCGCACCACGTAGCCGAGAATCCCCTGCGCGTTGTTCTCGATCTCGCGGGTGACCTCGTCGGCGTCGAAGTTGCGCCCCGTCGCCAGCGGGATCGTCAGCAAACCCTCGAGCGTGCCGCGGGCGCCGCCCTCGGCGATCTCGTCCTGCCGCGCCATCACGTCGACCTGGTGGTAATGCGTCGCGTGCAGCGTCGCGGCGGTCGGCGACGGCACCCAGGCGCAGGTCGCGCCGGCCTTGGGGTGACCGATCTTCTGGTCGAGCATGTCGGCCATCCGGTCCGGCATCGCCCACATCCCCTTGCCGATCTGCGCCCGGCCCTTGAGCCCGCAGGCCAGGCCGATGTCGACGTTGCGATCCTCGTAGGACTTGATCCAGTCCGACGCCTTCATTTCGCCCTTGGGCACCATCGGCCCGGCTTCCATGCTGGTGTGGATCTCGTCACCGGTGCGGTCGAGGAACCCGGTGTTGATGAAGGCGACCCGCGACTTGGCGGCGCGGATGCATTCGCGAAGGTTGGCGCTGGTGCGGCGCTCCTCGTCCATGATGCCGAGCTTCACGGTGTCCTGCGGCAGGCCGAGCATGGTTTCGACCGCGCCGAACATCGCGTCAGAGACCGCGACCTCCTCGGGGCCGTGCATCTTCGGCTTCACCACGTAGACCGAACCATGCGTCGAGTTGCGCGGGCCCTCGGTCTTCTTCAGGTCGTGCATCGCGATGAGCACGGTCATCACCGCATCCATCAGCCCTTCGGACATCTCTTCGCCGTCCTGGTCGATGATCGCCGGCGTGGTCATCAGGTGGCCGACGTTGCGCACCAGCATCAGCGACCGGCCCTTGACGGTCAGCGGGCTGCCGTCGGGCGCCGAGAACACCGCGTCGCCTTCCATCCGCCGGGTCAGCGTCTCGCCGCCCTTCTGGAAGCTGGCCGACAGGTCGCCCTTCATCAGCCCGAGCCAGTTGCGGTAGGCGCCGACCTTGTCGGCGGCGTCGACGCAAGCGACGCTGTCTTCGCAGTCCATGATCGTCGAGATCGCGGATTCCAGACGGATGTCGGAAATCCCGGCCTTGTCGCCGGCGCCGATCTCGATCGAGCGGTCGACGACGATCTCGATCAGCAGACCGTTCTTCTTCAGCAGCACCTGCAGCTCGGCGGCGCCGTCGGCGCGGTGCCCGACGAACTGCCAGGCATCGGCCAGGCCGGTGTCGCCGGCGGGTGTGGTGACCACCAGTTTGCCGTCCGCCACCTTCAGCCCGGTGATGTCGGCCCAGGACGCGTCCTGCAGCGGCGCCGCGCGATCAAGATGCTTGCGGCCCCAGTCGATCACCTGCTGGCCGCGCGCCGCGTCGTAACCCTTGCCCTGCGGCAGGCTGCCCAGCGCGTCGGTGCCATAAAGTGCGTCGTAGAGGCTGCCCCAGCGCGCATTGGCGGCGTTCAGCGCAAAACGGGCGTTGGTGATCGGCACCACCAGCTGCGGCCCGGGCGTATGGGCGATTTCGGGGTCGGTGTTCTCGGTGGTGATCTTGAAATCGTCGCCCTCGGGCAGCAGGTAGCCGATCTCCTCGAGCATCTTGCGATACTCCTGCGGGTCGATCTTCTTGCCCTTGCGGGTCAGGTGCCAGGCGTCGATTTCGCCCTGGATGTCGGCACGGGTTTCCAGCAGCTCGCGGATCGTCGGGCCGAACTCCTCCGCCAGATCGGCGAAGCCCTTCCAGAACTCGTCCTCGCCTATTCCGGTGCCCGGCAGCGCCTCGGTCTTAACGAAGTGCACCAGCTCCGGCGCGACGTTCAGCCCGTGGATATCGATCCGCTCGGCCATGTGATTTCTCCTCCTCAGGAATGTTTGGCGAAGGGCTAGACGATCCCGCGACAGGCGGCAACTCAATGCAACGCGGGCGCGCATCCCGCAGGACGCGCGCCCGGTGGTCCAGCCCGGTTCGGCGACCGGCTCAGTTGCCGGCTGCGGGCAGTTGCTCAGGCGCGGCGACAGGATCGGCCTCGGCGGCCGGCTGTTCGATATCGCCCGTTGTGGTCTCGAGCTTCGGCGCCTCGTCGGGCTCGTTGCCGTCGGCCGACTGCATGAAGGTCAGCACCAGGATCAGCCCGACCCCGAATACCGCTGCCAGCGCCATGCCGATCAGCGGACCCTTGTGACGCTTTTCCTCTTTCTCGAGGTTGGTGTTCGGTGCGGACATGACGATCTCCTTGCGTCAGCTTGCGTTCGAGCGGTCGAACGCTCGGGGGCGGCCGCTTGAAGGCCACCGGTCGACGCCCTAACGTCCGCCGCGCACGAATGGTTCAATGAAAGGCCGCGACGATGTCCCAGACCGATCCCCGCACGGTGTATCTCAAGGATTACGCGCCGCCGGCCTATCTGATCGACGACGTGCACCTGACCTTCCGGCTGGCGCCCGGCGCCACGAGGGTGCTGTCGCGGATCAGGTTCCGGCCGAACCCCGACGCCGCCGGCCGCGACTTCTTCCTGCACGGCGAAAACCTCAAGCTGATCTCGGCCGCGGTCGACGGCAGCCCGGTCGATCCCAAGCTGGTCGAGGGCGGGCTGACCTGCGCCGTGCCCGACGCGCCGTTCGTGTGGGAGGCCGAGGTCGAGATCGACCCGGCCGGCAACACCGCGCTCGAGGGTCTGTACCAGTCCAACGGCATGTATTGCACCCAGTGCGAGGCCGAGGGCTTTCGCAAGATCACCTACTATCCCGACCGGCCCGACGTGATGGCGGTGTTCACCGTGCGGATCGAAAGCGACCTGCCGGTGCTGCTGTCGAACGGCAATCCCGGCGCGCAGGGCGACGGCTTCGCCGAATGGCACGACCCCTGGCCGAAGCCGGCCTACCTGTTCGCGCTGGTCGCCGGCGATCTGGTGGCGCATCCCGACAGCTTCACCACGATGTCGGGCCGCGAGGTCGCTCTCAACATCTGGGTCCGCGACAGCGATATCGACAAATGCGCCTTCGGCATGGAGGCGCTGAAGAAATCGATGCGCTGGGACGAAGAGACCTACGGCCGGGAATACGATCTCGACCTGTTCAACATCGTCGCGGTCGATGACTTCAACATGGGCGCGATGGAGAACAAGGGGTTGAACATCTTTAACTCCTCGGCCGTGCTCGCGTCGCCGCAGACCTCCACCGACGCAAACTTCGAGCGCATCGAGGCGATTATCGCACACGAATACTTCCATAACTGGACGGGAAACAGGATAACCTGCCGAGACTGGTTCCAATTGTGCCTGAAAGAGGGTCTTACGGTCTTCCGC
>JBFGEI010000196.1:0-6056 GCA_041580155.1 Limimaricola sp. | reverse complement strand
TGCATGTGGTAGCCCGAGATCGAGATCGAATTGTAGCGGGGCATGTTCGCCGCTGCGTAGGCGATGATGTCGGAGACAATCCGCATCGAGGGCCTGGGCGGGTAGATATAGGTGTTGCGGACCATGAACTCCTTGAGAATGTCGTTCTGGATCGTGCCCGACAGCTTCTCGCGCGGCACGCCCTGTTCTTCGCCGGCGACGATGTAATTCGCCAGGATCGGGATCACCGCGCCGTTCATCGTCATCGACACCGACACCTCGCCCAGCGGGATGCCGTCGAACAGGATCTTCATGTCCTCGACGCTGTCGATCGCGACGCCGGCCTTGCCGACATCGCCTTCGACCCGCGGGTGGTCGCTGTCGTAGCCGCGGTGGGTCGCCAGGTCGAAGGCGACGCTGACCCCCTGTTGGCCCGCGTCGAGCGCGCGGCGGTAGAAGGCGTTGCTTTCCTCGGCGGTCGAGAAGCCGGCGTACTGCCGGATCGTCCAGGGCCGCCCGGCGTACATCGTCGCCTTGACACCGCGCACGAAGGGGGCGTCGCCGGGCAGGCTGCCGAGATGGTCGAGACCGGCGGTGTCGGCGGCAGTGTAGACCGGCGCCACGTCGATGCCCTCGAGCGTGCGCCAGGTCAGATCCTCGGGCGAGCGGCCGCGCATTTCCTTGCTGGCGCGGTCGGTCCAGGACTTGCGGTCGTCCCCGGTGCGGTCAGTCATCTGGCGGTCTCCGTTGAAGTCATGCGGCGGCGTGGCCGTCGGGGGACGGCGGCCTCTTGGTGAAACGCGGCGGCGCCGGCATCGGTCCGGCAAGCCGCGCCAAACCCTGCGCCCCGGAGGCGAGCCAGGCAAGGTCGACCCGGTAATCGGCGCGCAGTTTCGCGCGCTGCGCCGCGTCAAACGGCATCCAGCGGTCGTCGCCGGGTGGCAGCGCCGCGGCGCCGGTGGCGTCGCCGCGCAGCGCCAGCATCCGGCGCAGCGCGTCGCGGCGCGGCGCCGCGTTGCGCCAGTCGCGCGCCCCGACGAGCCGCAGCGCGGCGCAGGAGTCGCCGGTCAGCAGGTCAAGCTGCGCCTCGGGCCGCCCGGCCAGCGCCTCGAAGCTCCAGACCGTGATCTGCGCCGAGGGGAACACCCGGACGACATCGGCGACAAGATGGCGCCAGCGCCGCGGCTGGGTCACCAGCCGGTCGAGCGTCTCGCGGTCCGGCATGCGGTGCCCGGCCGCCACCGCATAGGCCAGCGACGAGGCCCAGTAGCCGTCGTAGCCGCGAATCGCGATACCGATGCGGCGGCAGTCGGCGAAGCCGTTACGAAACCGCAGCAGCCGTTCATGCGCCAGCGGGTAGAGCTGTCCGGCCCGCAGGTTGTCGCGGATCGCGCCGATCATGTTCTCGTCGCTGACCAGCAGCTGCCGGGCGCCGGCGCGCGCCAGCCTTGCGGCCTCGAGCCGGATCAGCCCGGTGGCGCGGGCGCCGCGCCGTTCACCGTCCAGGGTCACCCGCCGCGGGCATTGCAGCAGCCCCGAGAACAGCCCGCCGCGGGTGCGCCCGGGCGTCCAGATCTCAAGCCCGGCCCGCGCCAGCGCAGCGGCATTGCGGTCGAGGTAGCGTTGCAGCGTCGTGCTGCCGCAGCGATGCGCCCCCAGATGCAGATCGATGTCCATTGCACACCCCGCGCCAGCCAGCCGGGCGGCGCGGATTTGCGGCCGTCCGAAGCGGCGCCGAGCATCGCCGTGACGGTGCGAAGATCGACTTAAACGTAAAATTGTCCCGGGTCGGGTCGGCACACCCTTCGCGCGCCGGGGTTTCTCACCTATGTTCAGCATCATGGAGATAATTCGATTGCTGCCCCTGGCGCTTGCCGCCGCGCTGTTCGCAACCGATGGCGTCGCCGCGCAGGAGGCGCCGGAGACGTTGATCGATCGTTGGGTCGCCAACCCGGCGGCCGCGTATCCGGTCGACGGCACCGATCTCGAGGATCTGAGGTTCATCGCTCGCCCGGTGGTGGTCTTCGCCGACAGCCCGAACGACCCGCAATTCCTGCGCCAGATCGAGCTGCTGGGCAGCCGGATCGACGACCTGGTGGTGCGCGACGTGATCGTGCTGATCGACACCGACCCCGCGGCGCGCAGCCCGATCCGCCAGGCGTTGCGGCCGCGCGGCTTCACGCTGGTGCTGATCGGCAAGGATGGCCGCATCGCGCAGCGCAAGCCCAGCCCGTTCACCGTGCGCGAACTGACCCGCGCGATCGACAAGCTGCCGCTGCGCCAGCAGGAAATCCGCGACGCCAACCAACCGCCTGAGTAGCCGCGCGGGTTCGGCCCAAGGTTCACTCGAACTCCATGATCACCTCGTCGACGGCCAGGCTGTCGCCCGGTCCGGCCTTGATGCTCGCGACACGGCCGCGACGCTCGGCGCGCAGGATGTTCTCCATCTTCATCGCCTCGATGGTGCAGAGCGGCTGACCCTCCTGCACCTCGTCGCCCTCGGCGACCGCCAGCGACACCAGCAGACCCGGCATCGGGCACAGCAGCAGGTTCGAGGTGTCCGGCGCCTGCTTTTCCAGCATCAAGGCGGCCAGCTCGGCCTGGCGCGGGGTCATCACCCGGACCCGCAGGTCGGCGCCGCGGGTGCGCAGCCGGAAGCCATGCGTCGCCTTGTCGACCTTGAGCACGAGCGCGTTGCCGCCGACCGACAGCCGAGCCAGGCTCTGGCCCGGGGTCCAGTCGCTTTCGACCCGCAGGCTGCTGCCGTCGTCGAACCGCACGTCGGCGCCGCCGCGGTCGGCGTTTATCCGCACCCGCAGCGCGATGTCCTGCAGCGTCACCACCCAGTCGGCGCCGACCTTTCGTTCATGGTTGTCCATCCGGCCGGAAATCCGCGACCGGCGGATCTCGGCGACCCGGTGCATCGCCGCGGCCGCCGCCGCGATCCGGCGCAGCTCGGGCTCGGGCAGCGTCACCCCGTCGAAGCCCTCGGGCCATTCTTCGGCGATGAAGGCGGTGGTCGCCTGCCCCGCGACGAATTTCGGATGGTCCATCACCGCCGACAGGAACGGCAGGTTGTGACCGATGCCCTCGACCTCGAAGCCGTCGAGCGCCTCGCGCATCGCCGCGATCGCGGCGCCACGATCCGGCGCCCAGGCGCAGAGCTTGGCGATCATCGGGTCGTAATACATCGAGATCTCTCCGCCCTCGAACACGCCGGTGTCGTTGCGCACCGCGCGCTCGGGCGTCGCGATCTCGGCCGGCGGCCGGTAGCGGGTCAGCCGGCCGATCGACGGCAGGAAACCGCGATACGGATCCTCGGCGTAAAGCCGGCTTTCGATCGCCCAGCCGTTCAACGCGATGTCGGACTGCGCGAAGGGCAGCGTTTCGCCGGCGGCGACGCGGATCATCTGTTCGACCAGGTCGATGCCGGTGATCAACTCGGTCACCGGGTGTTCGACCTGCAGCCGGGTGTTCATCTCGAGGAAATAGAAGTTCCGGTCGCCATCGACGATGAATTCGACGGTGCCGGCGCTGGTGTAGTCGACCGCCTGCGCCAGCGCCACCGCCTGCGCCCCCATCGCGGCGCGGGTCTCGGGGTCGAGAAACGGCGACGGCGCCTCTTCGACGACCTTCTGGTTGCGGCGCTGGATCGAGCATTCGCGCTCGTGCAGATAGACTGCGTTGCCGTGGCCGTCGGCCAGCACCTGGATCTCGATATGGCGCGGCTGGGTAACGAATTTCTCGATGAAGATCCGGTCGTCGCCAAAGCTCGACGCGGCCTCGTTCTTCGACGACTGGAAACCCTCGCGGGCACCGGCGTCGTCCCAGGCGATGCGCATCCCCTTGCCGCCGCCGCCGGCGCTGGCCTTGATCATCACCGGGTAGCCGATCTGCCGCGCGATCGTCACCGCCTCCTCGGCATCGGCAATCAGCCCCATGTGGCCCGGCACCGTCGACACCCCGGCCTCGGCCGCGAGCTTCTTCGAGGTGATCTTGTCGCCCATCGCCTCGATCGCGCCGATCGGCGGGCCGATGAAGGCGACGCCCTCGGCCGCCAGCGCCTGCGCGAACCGCGGGTTCTCGGACAGGAAGCCGTAGCCCGGATGCACCGCCTGCGCCCCGGTGGCGCGCACCGCCTCGATGATCCGGTCGATCACGATGTAGGACTGGTTGGCCGGCGCCGGGCCGATCCGCACCGCCTCGTCGGCGAGTTTCACGTGCAGCGCGTTGGCGTCGGCGTCGGAATAGACCGCGACCGTCGCGATACCCATGCGGCGCGCGGTGCGGATCACGCGGCAGGCGATCTCGCCACGGTTGGCGATCAGGATCTTGGTGAACATCGGGCCTCCCCTCCGGATGCGAAAAAGCCGCCGGGGGTTTGCCCCCCGACGGCTTCGATCGATCCGGCACGGGGCCGGATCACGACGCGATCCCCGGCGCGATGCCGAGGGCCGGTCGTCTTAGTAGCAGTTCGGCGCGCCCGGAGCGACCGAGCAGCTGACGGCGCCCACGGCACCGCCGAGGAGCGCGCCGGTGGTGACGCTTTCGCCGGTGACGGCAGCAGCCGCGCCGCCGATGACGGCGCCGGTTGCGGTGCGCTCGATGTCGGTCTCACCGCAGGCGGTGAGGGTCGCAGCGACGGCCAGGCCGCCGAAGAGTTTGAAGATGGGTGCCATTGAAGGTCTCCAGAAAAAGATTTTGCCCCAGATGCCGCTGTCACTGCCACTTCGTTCGCGGCTGCGCAAGATGCCCGGACGACGCCGCAGCGCCGCAGCGCCACCGCCGGGCCGAATGGGCGACAACCCGCCCGTGCCGCGGCGGCGTCATGCCGCAGCGCAGCACATCGGGGGGTGCCGCCTAAGCTCACCGGTCCGCGTCCTCGTCGTCCCAGCCGTCATCGCCGTCGTCGTCGCCGAAGATGTCGGGGAACGACGCCCGGGCGCGCTCGAGGTCGATGCGCAGCAGCGCGTCGTAATCCTGCGGGTCGAACGGGTCCTCGGCCGGCACCACCTCGCGGCCGAACAGCCAGCTCAGCCGGCCGGCGTCGAGGTTGCCGCGCACGAAGGGCTCTTCGCCGAACTGTTCCCACAGCGCGGTCATGAAACCTTCGTCGGCCCGCTTGTCGGCGGCGCGGCGATCGCGGAACCGCTCGCGGCGGATGATCTTGGTCGGCCCCTCCTTGGCGGCACGGCGGATAATGAACTGGAAATCGGTTCCGGGCAGTCGGCCCGGAAACCCGCGATGCTTCTCCATCAATACGGCTCCAAAAGACAGGCGTCGCCTTCGACGCGGAAAGCCTCGAAGTATTGCATCACGTCGGGATCGACCATCCCGAACGGGATCTCGCGATCCGAGAACGACAACACGATTTGGCGGGCCTCCCAGCCGCCCCTGGCCAGCGCCGGCGCCGCGTAGGTGGCGCAGATCCAGCCGAAGTCGGGCGCGATCTCGGCGTGGCCCGGCGCCGCCCCGTCGGCGTCGCGCGGCAGCAAGAAGCGGAACCGCGCCGTCGCGGCGGCGGCGTCGAGCAACACCTCGACCAGTTCCGGCGCGTGGCCCGACGGCGCGCGCACCGGCACCGCGGCCGCCGCCGGCAGCGCCAGCAGCGCCGCGATCAGCGCCAGCCCGTGCCGGGCGCGGTGCGCTTGGTCACAACGGGATGTTGTCATGCTTCTTCCAAGGGTTCTGCAGCTTCTTGCCGCGCAGGCTGGCGAAGGCTCTCGCCACCCGCCGGCGGGTCGAATGCGGCAGGATCACCTCGTCGATGAAGCCGCGTTCGGCGGCGACGAAGGGGTTGGCGAACCGCGCCTCGTAATCGCGGGTCCGCGCCGCGATCTTGCCGGCATCGCCCAGCTCGGAGCGATACAGGATCTCGACCGCGCCCTTGGCGCCCATCACCGCGATCTCGGCGCTGGGCCAGGCGTAGTTGAAGTCGCCGCGCAGGTGCTTCGACGCCATCACGTCATAGGCGCCGCCATAGGCCTTGCGGGTGATCACCGTGACCTTGGGGACGGTCGCCTCGCCGTAGGCGAACAGCAGCTTGGCGCCATGCTTGATCACGCCGCCCAGTTCCT
>JBFGEI010000195.1:0-6121 GCA_041580155.1 Limimaricola sp. | reverse complement strand
CACTTCACCCGCGTGCGCTGCTACGAGGCGGTGCTCGACAAGTACCCGTCCTCGACCACCCACCTGTCGCTGCTGAACCTGGCGATGCGGATGGCCGGCCCGCGCGAGGCGCTGTGGCACGCGATCATCCGCAAGAACCACGGCCTGACCCACTTCATCGTCGGCCGCGACCACGCCGGCCCGGGCAAGAACTCGGCCGGTGAGGATTTCTACGGCCCCTACGACGCCCAGGAGATGGTGCGCGAGCACCAGGAGGAGGTCGGCATCGAGATGGTCGACTTCAAGCACATGGTCTACGTGCAGGAGAAGGCGCAGTACTACCCGATCGACGAGGTTCCCGAGGGCAGCACCGTGCTGAACATCTCGGGCACCGAGCTGCGCCGGCGTCTGCGCGAGGGTCTCGAGATCCCCGAGTGGTTCTCGTTCCCCGAGGTGGTCACCCAGCTGCGCCGCACCTCGCCCGAGCGCTCCAAGCAGGGCTTCACGGTGTTCTTCACCGGCTTCTCGGGATCGGGCAAGTCGACCATCGCCAACGCGCTGATGGTCAAGCTGATGGAGATGGGCGGCCGCCCGGTGACGCTGCTCGACGGCGACATCGTGCGCAAGAACCTCAGCTCCGAGCTGGGCTTCTCGAAAGAGCACCGCGACCTCAACATCCGCCGCATCGGCTACGTCGCGAGCGAGATCACCAAGAACGGCGGCATCGCGATCTGCGCGCCGATCGCGCCCTACGGCACCACCCGCCGCGCGGTCCGCGAGGACATCGAGAGCTTCGGCGCCTTCATCGAGGTGCACGTCTCGACCTCGATCGAGGAATGCGAAAAGCGTGACCGCAAGGGTCTCTACAAGCTGGCCCGCGAAGGCAAGATCAAGGAATTCACCGGGATCTCCGATCCCTATGACGTTCCCGAGAACCCCGAGCTGCGCGTCGACACCGTCGGTGCCGATGTCGACAACTGCGCGCATCAGGTGATCCTGAAGCTCGAGCAGATGGGCCTGATCGCCGGCTGAGCCAGCGATCCCCGACGACGCTATGGCCGGGCGGAGAGCGATCTCCGCCCGGCTTTTTCATGCCCCATGCGGACCGATCACGGCCACAGCGCCAGGATCACCGAAACGATCACCACCAGGACGGCTTGGCTGCCGGCGGCGATCAGCCCGCCGTCCAGCCGCTTCAGGAAGGCGTAGCCGGGCAGGATCGCGGCGACGCAGTAGAACAGCGCCATGAACAGGCCGAACGCCAGCCCGGCGCCAAAACCCGCCACGCCCAGCGCCTTTTGCAGCACCGCCGTTCCGATGCTGACAAGGATCACCCCGGCAAGGCCGATGGCATAGCTTTGCGGCGGCACCTCCTTGGTGTGCTGCGCCCGGCTCTCGGCGCCGTAGGCGCGGGCCCATGGCTCGCCCAGCAGCACGGTGAACCACAAGGTCAGCACACCCTGCCCGACCACGATGCAGACCAGGATCGCGATCCAGTTCAGGTCAGAAAAACTCAAGCTCATTCCGCGCTCCCAATTGGCGTTTCCGGGCAGCTCCGACCTGGATCGGTGCCGTCCCGGGCTTCATCGCCCATGCTACGGGACCGAGGCGCGCCGGCGATAGGGTGGAAATATCCAAGCCGGCGCGACGCGGCGCGACGGCCGCAGTCGGCGGCGTGCGATCAGCGTTCGGTCGCGCCCTTGCCGGCAAGGATCTTGTCGCGGAACTTCATTATCCGCGCAATCCGGGTCGCCGGGGCCTTCGCCGCGTTCAGGTTGATCGCGTAGCTTCGCTGCCGCCCCGGCGTCAGCTTGTGAAACCCCTCGGCAAGCTCGGGATCGGCGTCCATCACCTCGATCAGCTCGTCGGGCAGATCGACGTCGGCCGGCACGCGCGGCGGCTTGATGCCGGCCTCGGCATAGGCCATCGCTTCTTTCAGATAGGCTTGGATAACCGGTCGCAACGCCGCCACCCGGACCGCATCCGCAAAGCGGATCGTGCCCGGATGCCGGGAGTTGGGGCCTTGCCGTTCGAGCAGCCCGTCCGGGTCCCGCAGCAGGGCGGCGTTGAAGAAGCTGAGCCGGAAATCGGCGCGAAACGCGCCGATGATCGCGATGTTGCGGCCCTGGTGGGTGTAGCACGGGTGGCCCCATTTCACCGTCTCGACCAGCCCGGCGCCAAGGCAGATCCGGCGCAGCTCCTGCAGCCCCGGCGCCCAGAGCCTGGTCGAACACTCCGGCGTGTCGAAGCGGTCGCAGCGGCCGCAGCCCCTGGAGAAGAAGTCCTCGATCTCGGTGATCATGTCGGCTCCCGTCGTATCGCTGCCGCATCATACCGCGCGACGCGGCGCGCAGCCCAGCATTGTCGGGCCCCGAAATGAAAAAGCCCCGCCTCTTGAAGAGACGGGGCCCGCTCTGGTCGGGACTGCCGCTCCGCGGTCAGTGCAGCGTCATCGGCTGCATGTCGTGCTCTTTTGCCAGGGTGATCGCCAGCCGGCGGTTGGCGACCAGCGCCAGCTGCTGGCCATCGGCGTCGTGCAGCGCGAACAGCGTGTCGAGCCCGTCGGCCTGCGCCCGCACTTCCTCGGGCAGATCGGAGACGGCGATCGGCTTGACGTAGACCATCCTGCTGTCGTCCTGCGTCAGCTTGTGGTGGTGGAATGCCGTGTTCATTTCCCACTCCTCTTGATGTGGATCGTCTGCACAACGCTGTCGGGGGGCTGTCGGGTCAGATCTATGTGAAGAAGACCGTTCTCCATCACCGCCTGGCCCACGTCGACACCATCGGCGAGCACGAAGCTGCGCTGGAACTGGCGCGCCGCGATGCCCCGATGCAGGTAGACCTTGCCGGCGCCCGCCTCGGCCTGGCGGCCGCGGATCACCAGCTGGTTGTCCTCGACGGTGATCGACAGATCGGCCTCGGCAAAGCCGGCCACGGCAAGCGTGATCCGGTAGGAGGTGTCGGAGGTCTGCTCGATGTTGAACGGCGGATAGCCGTCCCCCGACGACTTGGCAGTCCGCTCGACCAGCTGTTCAAGCTGTTCGAACCCCAGAAGAAAGGGATGCGTCCCCAAGGTGAGCTTCGTCATGCGACACGTCCTTTGCCAAGCGACCGTCCGCGGCCCCGACATCGGCAGCCGCTTGATTGAAATATGGGGAACCGGCGGTCCGCGTGCAAGAGGCGGGGCTAGGCGCGGCCGCGCGCCCGGCCTATGCTGCGGGTCAAGGCACAGGAGCAGAGGCCAAGAATGAACAGTTCGGCACGGATGGAAGAAATCGACGTTCTGAGGGTCGAGCTCGAGGTTCTGCGCCGCGAGCATCGCGATCTCGACGAGGCGATCCATGCGCTGGCCGAACGTGGTTCGGCCGACATGCTGACCTTGCGCCGGCTGAAGAAGCAGAAGCTGCAACTCAAGGACCGGATCGCCCGGCTCGAGGACCGGATCCTGCCCGACATCATCGCCTGACCCCGGCCCGCATTGCGGCGCGGCGCGGCGTGGCTATAGTGCGCGCCTCAACAGGCGAAAGGCGCAGACATGGACCCGAAGGTCGGCATCATCATGGGCAGCCAGTCCG
Source organism: Limimaricola sp. (assembly GCA_041580155.1). Classification (GTDB taxonomy): domain Bacteria; phylum Pseudomonadota; class Alphaproteobacteria; order Rhodobacterales; family Rhodobacteraceae; genus Limimaricola. Next base: position 2,567 of record JBFGEI010000195.1, on the reverse strand, counting down.
ATTGGGCGACAATGCGCGAGGCGGCGCAGATGCTCGACGAGCTGGGCGTCGCCTACGACACCCGCATCGTGTCGGCGCACCGCACCCCGGACCGGCTCTGGGACTACGGCAAGACCGCGGTGTCGCGCGGGCTGCAGGTGATCATCGCCGGCGCCGGCGGTGCGGCGCACCTGCCCGGCATGATGGCGTCGAAGACCCGGCTGCCGGTGATCGGCGTGCCGGTGCAGACCCGGGCGCTGTCGGGCGTCGACTCGCTGTATTCGATCCTGCAGATGCCGCGCGGCTACCCGGTCGCGACGATGGCGATCGGCGCGCCCGGCGCCGCCAATGCCGGGCTGATGGCGGCGGGCATCCTGGCGCTTCAGGATCCGGCGCTGGCGCAGCGGCTCGACGACTGGCGCGCCGCGCTCAGCGCGTCGATCCCGGAGGTGCCGGTCGATGACTGATCCGCTCGCCCCCGGCGCGACCATCGGAATCCTCGGCGGCGGCCAGCTCGGCCGGATGCTGGCGCTGGCCGCGGCGCGGCGTGGCCTGCGCTGCCACATCTACGACCCCGCCCCCGACGGCCCGGCCGCCGAGGTGTCGGCGCGCGCCACCTGCGCCGCCTGGGGCGACACCGCGGCGCTGCAGGCCTTCGCCGCCTCGGTCGACGTGGTGACCTATGAATTCGAGAACATCCCCACCGCCTCGCTCGACGCGATCGAGGCGATCCGGCCGATCCGCCCCGGCCGCCGGGCGCTGGCGACCTCGCAGGATCGGCTTGACGAAAAGACATTCCTGCAAGGCCTCGGGCTGACCACCGCGCCCTTCGCCACGGTCGACGACGCCGAAAGCCTTGCCGCTGCGCTGGACCGGATCGGCACCCCGGCGATCCTGAAGACCCGCCGGCTGGGCTATGACGGCAAGGGCCAGGCCCGGATCATGCAGCCGGGCGACGCCGATGCGGCGCTAGCGGCGATGTCCGGCGCGCCGGCGCTGCTCGAGGGCTTCGTCGCGTTCAGCCACGAAGTCAGCGTGATTGGCGCCCGCGGGCTTGACGGCGCGGTGGCCTGCTTCGACCCGGGCGAAAACCGGCACGAAGACGGGATCCTGCGCGAGACCAGGCTGCCGGCGCGGCTGTCGCCGTCGCAGCGTTCGGACGCGGTGCTGATCGCGGCGCGGATCCTGACCGCGCTCGACTACGTCGGGGTGATCGGGGTCGAGCTGTTCGTCACGCCGGCCGGGCTGGTGGTCAACGAGATCGCGCCGCGGGTGCACAACTCGGGGCACTGGACTCAGGACGGCTGCGTGATCGACCAGTTCGAGCAGCACATCCGCGCCATCGCCGGCTGGCCGCTGGGCGACGGCGCCCGGCATTCCGACATGGTGATGGAGAACCTGATCGGCGACGACGTCGACCGCCTGCCCGAGATCGCCGCCAGCGGCGCCGCGATCCATCTCTATGGCAAGGCCGAGGCGCGGCCGGGCCGCAAGATGGGCCACGTCAACCGCCGGATCGGCCCCGCCGCCTGACCGGGCCCGCTGCCCGGCCCCGGCCGGGCGGCGGTCTAGTCGAAGCCGAACAGCACCCCGCCCATCGTCAGCGACCGGTCGAACCTGCCCTCGCGCAGGAACGCCAGCACCTGCGCCATCACCAGCGGGTTGTTCATCATGAAGGTATGGCTGACCGGCAGCACGATATGGTCGGCGGCCCCGTCGAGCCGGGTCGATGCGACCGATACCTTGCCGTCGTCCGGGCCGTCGATCAGCGCCGAATAGACCGGGTTCAGCGACCCGTCGCCGGCGACGATCCCGACCTCGTAGCCGGGAAGCGCCAGCCGGTTCGGCAGGCTGTCGGGTCCGGTCCCAAGCTGCAGCCCGGCGGGTCCGTTGATCCATTGGAACGGCTCGAAATCGCCGAAGATGTCGACCAACTCGGAGCCGCCGTTCGGCGGTGCCAGCATCACCACCCGGCCCATCTTCGCGGGCCGGTTTTCGGTCAGCCAGAGCCGCACCAGGATCCCGCCCATCGAATGGGTGACGAAGTTCACCCGCCGGTCACCGCAGGCGGCCACGTCGTCGGGCAGCGCCGCGACCAGCTGTTCGATCCGCGCCTCGGTCGACGGGTATCCGCGGTTGACCGTGGCGTAGCCGGCCTGCTCGACCACCTCCTGCATCGGCGCAAAGGAGAACTCGGTGCGGGCCAGCCCGTGCAGGAACACCACGCATTCGGCGTCCTCGGCCGGCGCCGCCGGCGCGGAACAGGCGGCGAGGATCGCGAGCATCGGCAGGATCGGGGCAAGCAGTCGCAGCATTCCCCATAGATAGAGGCTGACGCGGCCAGTCATAGGGGCAGCGGCCAACTTGCGCCCGACGCCGTGGCGTCGCATCGTCGGCGGATGGCCTCTGCCCCGCCCCGCCCGATCCGTCTCGCGGTCCGCGCCGTGCTGCTGCACGACGACCGTCTGCTACTGGTCAACGCCTATCCCGGCCGCACCGACCTGTGGTGCGCCCCGGGCGGCGGCGTTGAGCCGCACGCCTCCTTGCCCGACAACCTGATCCGCGAACTGCACGAGGAAACCGGCCTT
>JBFGEI010000194.1:0-6127 GCA_041580155.1 Limimaricola sp. | reverse complement strand
CTGCTGGCCGCCGACCGGCCGCACGGGCTGCGCTTCGACGCCGCCGGGGTGCATCCGCCCGAGCCGGCGCTCTGGGGCTAGGCTCTGGTGCCGCCGCGGCAATTGCGGCACAAGGACCGCGTCGTCAGCAGGAGACCCGAGTCATGAGCCGCACCGTCTACGTCAACGGAGAGTATCTGCCCGAAGCCGAGGCCAAGGTGTCGGTCTTCGACCGCGGCTTCCTGATGGCGGACGGCGTCTACGAGGTGACCAGCGTGCTCGGCGGCAAGCTGCTGGATTTCGACGGCCATGCGAAGCGGCTGGCGCGGTCGCTGTCCGAGCTGCAGATCCGCCGGCCGATGCCGGATGACGCGCTGCTCGAGATCCACCGCGAGCTGGTGGCGCGCAACGACATCACCGACGGCATGATCTACCTGCAGATCACCCGCGGCGCGCCCGGCGACCGCGATTTCGCGTTCCCTCCCGAGGACACCGAACCGACCGTGGTGCTGTTCACCCAGTCCAAGCCCGGCCTCGCCGACAACCCGACCGCGAAGACCGGCATCAAGGTGATCTCGATCCCCGACATCCGCTGGGGCCGGCGCGACATCAAGACGGTGCAGCTGCTGTACCCGTCGATGGGCAAAATGATGGCCAAGGCCGCCGGCGCCGACGACGCCTGGATGGTCGAGGACGGCGCGGTGACCGAGGGCACCTCGAACAACGCCTATATCGTGGTCGGCAACCGGATCATCACCCGGCACCTGGGCAACGAGATCCTGCATGGCATCACCCGCGCCGCAGTGCTTCGCTTCGCCCGCGAGGCGCAGATGACCGTCGAGGAGCGCGCCTTCACCCTCGAGGAGGCCAAGGCCGCCGACGAGGCCTTCATCACCTCGGCCTCGACCTTCGTGATGCCGGTGGTGTCGATCGACGGCGCCGATGTCGGCACCGGCACCCCCGGTCCGGTGTCGCTGCGGCTGCGCGAGATCTATCTCGAAGAAAGCCGCAAGGCTGCGATCTAGCGGCCTGCGCAAAGCCCCGCCGACAGCCGGGGCGCCGCGGAACATCGCTGGGACGTTGCGAGTTTTGCAATCATCGCGGGCACCGTGGTCCGCATCAGTGATGAGGTTTGCCATGAAGACATTGAATGACGCTTTCGAGCACACGCTGCAGGACATCTACTACGCCGAGAACGCGCTGACGAAGGCGCTGCCGAAGATGGCTTCGGCCGTCGGCAACGCCGAGCTTCAGTCGGCCATGAAGGCGCACCTGGCCGAGACCAAGCAGCAGATCAAGCTTCTGGACAAGGTGTTCGCCTCGATCGGCAAATCGCCCGAGGGCGAGAAATGCGACGCGATCGAAGGGCTGATCAAGGAATCCGAGGGCATCATCGAGGAGGCCGAGGGTGCCGCGCTGGACGCGATGCTGATCGGCGCGGCGCAGGCGGTCGAGCATTACGAGATCGCCCGCTACGGCACGCTGCGCGAATGGGCGCGCCAGCTCGGTCATACCGAGGCGCATGACCTGCTGACGCAGATCCTCGACCAGGAGAAGGCGACCAACGCCAAGCTGACCGCGCTCGCGGTGAACGAGGTCAACTCCGCCAAGGCCAGGAAGAAGGCCGACGCCTGACCCGAGGCGCGGACGGATCGACGGGGAAGGGGGCCGCTGGCCCCCTTTTTCGTGCCGTCGGGGGTCAGGTCTGGTCGGGCACGTTCTTGGCGAAGGACTTGGCGAAGGCGGCTTGGGTGGCGGCGTCGGTCTCGGTCTGGTGCGCCGCGCGCCAGTCGTCATAGGGCATGCCGTAATAGGCTTCGCGCGCGGCGTCCTTGGTCATCTCGACGCCGCGTTCGGCCGCGGCCTCCTGCATCCAGCGCGACAGGCAGTTGCGGCAGAACCCGGCGAGGTTCATCAGGTCGATGTTCTGCACATCGGGCCGTTCCTGCATCAGGTGCTTTTGCAGCCGGCGGAAGGCGGCGGCTTCGATTTCGGTTCGGGTGGTCGGGTCCAGGTCGTCGAGCGCGGTCATGCGTGTCTCCATCACAGCCCCGAGGCCGCGAGGACCTCGGTGAGAATCGGGGCGAGTCGCGCGGCCCAGGCCTGTTGCCCGGCGGCGTCCTCGATCAGGTCGTTGCGAAGCTCGATCAGAACATTGGGCCGGCCCGGCCGCAAGGCGTGGCGGTCGATCGCGTCGCCCGGCAGGTGGCCGGAGTAAGGCGCATTGTCGCCAACGGTCAGATCGGGTTCGGCCCGCAGCCGGTCCAGCAGCGCCAGCGCCAGCCGGCTGTCGCGATGCGAATGCAGCACGCCGACCTGCCAGGGCCGCGGCGGCCGGCCGCGCAGCTGCGGCGTGAAGCTGTGAATCGCCAGGATCGCAGTGTCGGCGCGTCGCGCCGCAAGTTCGGCATAGGCGGCATGGTAGGGCCGGTACAGCAGCGCCAGCCGCCGTTCGGTTTCAACGGCATCGGCGTGGCGATTGCCCGGGATGATGCTGCCGTCATACAGCTTCATCAGCAGCGTCGGGTCGTCCTCGCCGCGGTTCGGATCGATCACCAGCCGCGAGAAGGTCGACAGCAGCACCGGCGCGTCGAGCAGCTCTCCCAACGCCAGGCTGACCGCCGCCGCGCCGGGGTCCCAGGCGATGTGCCGCGCCATGTCGGCCAGCGGCAGGCCCAGCGCGCCGCCGTTGACCCAGGGCGGCACCCGATTGCTGGCGTGGTCGCAGGCCACCAGCCAGCGGCTCGGCCTTTCGCGTCCGATTACTTCGTAGGCATCTGCTGACATTTTGGGCGGCGCGCTCTCGCTTGTGTCGAACATGTTTCTCAGCCCCGTTGTGAGGACGGGGGTTTTGCGCAATAACGGCGACGAATTGGCGCTGATAGCGGTAACGCTCAGCCCGGCATCGTGCCCTAGCGGCCAGACGAGAGGATCTTCCTGATGAAGCGGCATCGCAATGTGAAAATCGTGGCCACGCTTGGCCCGGCGTCGAGTAGCTACGAGGTGATCCGGTCGCTGGTCGAGGCCGGCGCCGACGTGTTCCGACTCAACATGAGCCACGGCGGCCATGACGAGATCCGCGCCCGCCACGCGATCATCCGCCAGATCGAGGAAGATCTCGACACCCCGATCGGCATCCTCGCCGACCTGCAGGGGCCGAAGCTGCGCGTCGGCACCTTCGCCAATGGCGAAGAAGAGCTGGTGGTCGGCGCCGACTTCCGGCTCGACCTCGACGAGGCGGAAGGCGACGCGACCCGGGTGCGGCTGCCGCACAAGGAGATCTTCGACGCGCTCGAGCCGGGCGCCTCGCTGCTGGTCAACGACGGCAAGATCCGCCTGCGGGTCAAGGATTGCGGCGCCGATTTCGCCAATTGCGAAGTCATCGTCGGCGGCACCATCTCGAACCGCAAGGGCGTGAACGTGCCCGACGTGGTGCTGCCGCTGGCGGCGCTGTCGGACAAGGACCGCAAGGATCTCGAGTTCGTCTGCGAACTCGGCGTCGACTGGCTGGCGCTGAGCTTCGTGCAGCGCGCCGCCGACGTCGACGAGGCGCGGGCGCTGTGCAAGGGCCGCGCCGCGATCCTGTCGAAGATCGAAAAGCCCGCCGCGGTGAAGTCCTTCGAGGAGATCCTCGCGGTGTCCGACGGCATCATGGTTGCGCGGGGCGATTTGGGCGTCGAGCTGCCGGTGCAGAACGTGCCGCCGATCCAGAAGCAGCTGGTGCGCCGCTGCCGCGCCGCCGCCAAGCCGGTGATCGTCGCGACGCAGATGCTCGAATCGATGATCGACAGCCCGATGCCGACCCGCGCCGAGGTGTCCGACGTCGCCACCGCGATCTACGAGGGCGCCGACGCGATCATGCTGTCGGCCGAATCGGCCGCCGGCAGCTTCCCGGTCGAAGCGGTCGCCACGATGGACAACGTCGCCGGCGAGGTCGAGCACGACCCGACCTACCGCGAGATCATCGAGAGCTCGCGCAAGATCAAGCACAACTCGGTCGCCGACGGCATCGTCGCCGCGGCGCGCGAGATCGCCGAGACCACCAACGTCAAGGCGATCTGCTGCTTCTCGCAATCCGGCACCACCGCGTCGCTGGTCGCGCGCGAACGGCCGCGGGTGCCGATCCTGGCGCTGACCTCGATCCGCAACACCGCGCGCCGGCTGTGCCTGACCTGGGGCACCAACTGCGTGGTGATCGGTGAGGTCGACCGCTTCAAGATGGCCGTCGTCGCCGCCGCCCGCGCCGCGCGCGAGCAGGGGCTGGCGACCGAGAGCGACATGATCGTGGTCACCGCCGGCGTACCGTTCAACACCCCCGGCTCGACCAACATCCTGCGGGTCGCGCCGTGCTCGGAGCGTTTGATCTTCAACGCCGATCCGGAATAGGCTTTCCCCGACGGCAATCTGACGGGGGCGGGCACGAATGGACAATGATCTCCTCTTCGTGCTCGGCCTCGTGTTTTCCGTTTTGGCGCTGCCGGCGCTGGTCGGCGCGGCCATCGGATCCCGGGTGCCGCGCCGCGCCGCTCTGCTGGTGGTGCTGGGCGGCGGGATGATCGCGATCGCGGTCAACGCCCGCCCGGGCGGCTACGCGCTGGCCGAGATCCCCGACGTGGTGCTGCGGGTCGTCGGCCGGGTGCTGAACTGATCCACCACCGCCCCTTGCCAGCCCCCGCCGCGCCGCATATACGGCGCGCTCACCCCGCGAGTCCGGCCCTCTTGGCATGCCGAGGTTCGCGGTCCACCACCGTTCCGCAAGGGAGATGGAAATGCCCAAGATGAAGACCAAGTCGAGCTGCAAGAAGCGGTTCAAGATCACGGCCTCGGGCCGGATCAAGGCAGGCCAGGCCGGCAAGCGGCACGGCATGATCAAACGCTCCACCAAGTTCATCCGTGACGCGCGTGGCACCACGATTCTGGCCAAGGCTGATGAGAAGATCATCAAGCCGATGATGCCCTACGCGCGCTAAGGAGATCCGGATATGAGCCGTACCAAAGGTGGAACCGTCACCCATCGTCGCCACAAGAAGATTCTTGACGCGGCGAAGGGCTATTACGACCGTCGCAGCCGGACCTTCAAGGTCGCCAAGCAGGCGGTCGACAAGGCCAACCAATACGCGACCCGCGACCGCAAGAACCGCAAGCGGAACTTCCGCGCCCTGTGGATCCAGCGGATCAACGCCGGCGTCCGGTCGTTCGACGAGCAGATGACCTACTCGCGCTTCATCAACGGCCTGTCGCTGGCCGGGATCGAGGTGGACCGCAAGGTTCTCGCCGATCTCGCGGTGCACGAGCCCGAGGCGTTCAACGCGATCGTCGACAAGGCGCGCGCCGCTCTGGCCTGATCGGCCCGATGCGAGACTGAAAAGAGAAGCCGCGCCGCCCAGAGGGCCGCGCGGCTTCTTGCGTTTCGGGACCGGGGTGGTAGTCCGGTTGCCGCAAGAGAGGGTGACGACATGCATGATCTTCGGGAACGGTATCTGGGGCTGATCGCCGAGGCGGGCGACGAGGCCGGCATCGAGGATCTGCGGGTGCGCGCGCTTGGCAAGAAGGGCGAGATCTCCGGGCTGATGAAGACGCTCGGCGCGATGAGCGCCGAAGAGCGGCAGACCCAGGGCCCGGCGCTGAACGCGCTGAAGGACGAGATCGCCAGCGCGCTGGCGGCCCGCAAGGCGGCGCTGGCCGATGCCGCGCTCGACGCGCGGCTGCGCGCCGAATGGCTCGACGTGACGCTGCCGGCCCGGACCCGGCGCCAGGGCACGATCCACCCGATCAGCCAGGTCACCGAAGAGGTCGTCGCGATCTTCGCCGACATGGGGTTCTCGGTCGCCGAAGGGCCGCAGATCGAAAGCGACTGGTACAATTTCGACGCGCTGAACATCCCCGGCCACCACCCGGCCCGGGCCGAGATGGACACCTTCTACACCCACCGCGCGGAAGGCGATAACCGCCCGCCGCACGTGCTGCGCACCCACACCTCGCCGGTGCAGATCCGCTCGATGGAGGCCAATGGCGCGCCGATCCGCATCATCTGCCCGGGCCGCGTCTACCGCGCCGATTACGACCAGACCCACACCCCGATGTTCCACCAGGTCGAGGGCCTCGCCATCGGCACCGACATCACCATGGCGAACCTGAAATGGGTGCT
>JBFGEI010000193.1:0-6207 GCA_041580155.1 Limimaricola sp. | reverse complement strand
GGCCGTGGTCGCATTCGCCGTTCCTGGCGCAGCCGGCGGCGCTGGCGCGTCTGCTCGACGCCATCGCCACCGGCTGACCGCAGCCCCTGCCGGAGCCGGGCCGGTCAGAGACCGGGCACCACGTCGAACAGGCTGCGCGAGCCGAAGGTGGTGCCGGCGCCGGGGCCGAAGTCGATCCGGGCGCCGATGCCGACAAAGGCCTCGTTGTCGCGCGCCGGGTCGTCATCGGCGTTGATGCCGCCGATCTGCGCATACAGCACCGGGCCGCGGTCGATCTTGAATTCGCCGCCGACCGAGCCGCGCAGCAGCCGGTCGCCGTCGATCTCGGCAAAGCCGATCGTCGCGGTGGCGGCGATCACCGGGGTCAGCATGTAGTCGCCGTCGATCCCGGCCATCACCGCGTCGTCGCCATCGCCGTCGAGCCCGCCGACGAAGCCCTCGAGCCGGCCGCCCATCAGCTGGGTCGTGCCCTCGATGCCGTAGATGTCGAGATCGCGGCTGTTCATGCTGTCGCGGCCGATGAACAGGCCGACCGCGGTGCCGCCGCCCAGCGAATAGATGCCGTGCAGCGTGGCGTTGGTGGCGTCGCTGTCGAAGGTGCGGAAGCCGAAGGACGACAGGTCGGCGGCGACGCTCAGGCCGAAGCCGGCATCGTATTCCAGCCCGCCGGAATAGGTGGTGTAGCCAAGATCGAGATCGTCGAGGAAGGCGAAGGTCTCGACGGTCAGGGTGCCGCCGGTAAAGCCCTGTGCCTGGGCCGAGGACGCGGCGAGCACGCAGAGCGCCGCGGAAAGGGAAAGTCTGTGCATGGGGTCTGCCTCGTAAGCGCCGGTTCTGCCCGGCTTGTGTCATTGCGGCATACACCAAACCGCGACCGCGCCAAAGCTCTCGTCGCGGCTTTGCCGGCGGCTGCGACCGCAAATCCATGCGAAAGCCGCCGCGTTGTCGCCTTTGGGCGGTGTTCCCGACTTGTTTCGGCGAAACTTCGCCATATATTTCCATTTGATGCAGCACGCGCCCCTGACCCGGCCCGGAATTGCCTTGGGCCAAGGTCCCGGCGGTCCGACCCGGCAGTGGTCGATGCCTGCTTCGCCTCGTGCGACTGAAAGGACATCGGCATGAATTCTCTTGAAGAGACCTTCGCGAATCTCGGACGGCGCGGCATGTCCCGTCCGGCGGCCGACATGGAAGATCGTCCGGCCGCGGCCGCGGCCGCCCCGACCAAAGGCGAGACCACGACCCGCGCCGCCAAGGCGATCATCGATGCCGAGACCGAAGCCCGCCACGCCCGCACCGCGGCGCTGCGCGAGGCCCGGCTGAACATGGAGAAATCGGCCTCGGCCACCGACAAGACCTGACCAAGCCCTGACCCTACGAATACGGCGCCGGAGTATGCTCCGGCGCCGTTTGCATGCGCGCCGAGGTCCGCGCTCAGAGCGCGAAGTCGGCCTCGGTCAGCGACGCGGTCTGACCCGACAGCATGATCCACATCTCGGCGCTGGCATCGTTGTTGAGGTTGAACTCGAGCAGCAAGCCGCCGTTGCCGAGCGTCTGGCGGATCTCGCCGCGATCGAACGACCCGTCGAGATCAAGGCTGAACGCGCCGTTGCCGGCGCTGCCGCCGTTGGCGTCGATCGCCGCCACATCGATCAGGTCGATGCCCTGCTCGAAATCGATGATCATGTCGCGCCGGCCGTCGGCCAGGCTGTCGGTGCGGGACAGGAAGACGAACCGGTCGCTGCCGCCGCCGCCAACCAACAGGTCGCGCCCGGCATGGCCGGTGAGCTGGTCGTTGCCGCCACCGCCTAGCAGCTTGTCGTCGCCGCCATTGCCGCGCAGCACGTCGTTGCCGGAGTTGCCGCGAAGAACGTCTTTGCCGCCGCCGCCGATCAGCCGGTCGTTGCCGTTGCCGCCGGCCATGCTGTCGTTGCCGGCCGCGCCGATCAGCCGGTCGTTATGGCCGCCACCGGACAGCACGTCGTTCCCGCCACCGCCCAGCAGCATGTCATCGCCGGCGCTGCCGATCAGCCTGTCGTCGCCCGCGAGGCCGAACAGCCGGTTGGCCGCCGTGTTGCCGATGATCGCATCGTCGCGCATCCCGCCGATGGCGTTCTCGATCACCACGCCGTTGGCGATGGTGAAGCCGCCTTGGATGCCCTCGGCGTAGGACACGTAGCCGCCACCGCCCGGCGCCGCCGCCAGCGTCGCGGCGCGCAGGTCGATGGTGTTCGACAGCGACCTGACCCCGGTGATGGCGTCGAGACCATCGGCGTCCCAGATGCAGGAATAGAACGCACCGATACCGTTGGAGCCCGGAAGCGTGTAGTCGTCGTTCCCGGCATGATACGAGGTGTTGGCACCATACATCTGCTGCAGCGCCGCGATGTCGAAGGCCATGGGTCCGGCCTGATAGCCCCAGGTCAGGCCCGGCCCCTGCCGCTGCGGCCCGGTCTGCCAGCCATCGTTGTAGGTCATCATCGTGTAGATGCCCTGGTTGAAATCATGCCGGCCGTAATCGTCGAACTCGCTGCTGACCCCGGGCATGACGGTCGAGGTGCCGCCGTTGTCATGCGGATGCGCAAGCCCCACCGCGTGGCCCAGTTCGTGGATGTAGGTGGTGTAGTCGAAGCTGCCGCGCACCAGCATGCCCGCCCCGCCGCCCGGGTTGTAGGCTTCGTAGTTGATCACGACCAGGCTGGTCATCCCGTCGACACCGAAGCCCTGGCCCGGCGGGTTGGCCCAGCCCAGAGCGCCATCGGCGTCGTAGTCGTCGACGCTGGCCCAGACCAGGTCCGCCTCGCCGACCGATCCCACGGCGCGGAAGTCGATGTTGCAGACCGCCTCGAGGCTCGCCATCGCCTGCGACATCGCGGTGAATTCCTCGTCATAGGGCACGGTGGCGTAGACCGACCCGCCGTAGCCGTCCGAGAGCGTCTCGCCGCCGGCGATATAGGCGTTCACCACGGTCTTGTTGCCGCCCGAGCTCCATTGGCTGCCGGTCAGAATGGAGTCGATCATCGCATTACCGGTTCGACCCGTTGAAATCACATTCGCCACACCAATTCTCCCGATCAAATGACACTGAGACAATTAGCAAGATCGACGGAGAATCATAGATTCTTTCGCAGCGATCTAGCGCTTGTTTTCGTTGACACATTGTTGCCGCAAGCGGCCACGTCGCGGCGTGCCGAAGCGGTGCTTCGCAGCAGCGCCGCTTTGGAGAATACTCCGCGGATCGATAAATTCTTTGCCACGGAGGAGCTTGTGGGAATTCGCCGATCGGCGGCGCGGCACGACACCCCAAGGCGAAGAAATCGGCTGAGTGATTCGACCCTGAGTTGACCATTGCGGATCGGCCGCGACGCGGTCGCATCGGATCCGCCCACCATGCGCGCGGTCGCGGTGTGCCACGCGAACGGTTGAGCATCCGGCGGTATGGCGATCCCACGAGGACTCGAACCCCGAACCTGCTGATTAGAAGTCAGCTGCTCTATCCAGTTGAGCTATGGGACCGTGGTGGCCGTTTTCCCGGATCTTCCGCCGCTTGGCAAGAGCGTCCCGGGGGCAGGCGTTCGCTCCGAAGCGCGACGTGCCGCGGCGTGTCTTCGAAGCCGGCAATCAGCGGCCGCGCCCCTCGGTGTTCTTTTGCGTCATGGTTTGAACTCAATGCGCCCCGCTGGGCGTATCCATTTGAGCTGCGCATTTCCCGAGGGGTCGAGTTTCCCGTGTCAGGTCTCGTCGCGATTGGTCAAAGCTGGTTGGCTGGCCGAAACTCCTCCACCGCCAGTTCGGCCATCCGCAGGATTGCCTCGCGGCTGTCGGCCACGGCGATGAAACGGCCGTTGTGGCAGAACTTCGCGCCCTGCACGCCCGACGCGGCTTCCAGCGCCGCGTCGGTCAGTCCGGCCCAAGCGGCTGGCAGGTCGGCGCGGGTGGCGAAGGTGTCGTCGCCGGTGCGGATCGTGGTCAGCGCCCAGTCGCTGCCGCGCGGATGGACGACGAACAGCAGGTGGTCGGCGCCCGCCTGCTCGACGCCGGCGCGGAACGGCATGCCCATCGGCAGCTCGAGAACCCGGCCCTGGCCCGCGGCGGCGATGGCGTCCAGAACCATCGCCTCGGCGCGGTACTTCGCGGCCGAGCGGCTAATCCGCGCTTCGACGAAGGCGCGCGCGATCGGCACGGCGGCGGCGAAGGCGCGGTCGTCGGCGCCCTCCTCGCGGTCGTCGAAGGCGGGCTTCAGGCTTTCGAGCAGCGCCGGCAGCGTCAGCCCCGAGAACAGCGGCCCCGCCGCCGAAGCATCCACCGCGCCGTTGTCGAGCAGGTCGACGGGCAGCACGAAACCCCGGTCGAAGGAGGCGTGGATCGCCTCGATGTCGCGCTCGGGGACATCCAGCGCGCGCAGGTAGTCGCGACCATACTGCGCCCAGACCAGCCCGAAGGAGCTGTAGGGCTGGCCGTCGCCGCGCAGCGGGTTGGGCTTCTGGTGGTGGTCGAAGATCCGCGCCTCGGCGTCGAAGCTCCCGCCCACGTCGTAGATGATCCGCCCCTCGCCGGGGGTGATCCAGGCCTTGTCGCGGCTGCGGACAAGCGCGGCGTCGGGGAACAGCCGGGTCAGGATGACCGAGGACAGGAGTTCGTCGGCGTGGAAGCCGCCCGAATGGGTGACGAGGTGGGTGATGGTCATTGCTGATCCTTGAAACGAAACGAGCGGCCGTCCGGCCGCCCGCAGTAGAAATCCATGGGGTCCGACCCAGTCGGACACTCGATGTTGCGATGGTCGGTCTCGTCGCCGGATCTCGTCCGCGACACCGCCTCGGCTTGAATCCGATCTACAGCTAGTGGGTCCAGACACCACGACGGCTGGTGGCGAAGTTCTCGCCGTAGCCGCCGGCGCGGATGTTGTGCTTGCGGACATGCGGCTCCTGCACCACTGCGTCGATGCCGTGCTCGGTGGCGTAGGCCTGCGCCGCCTCGCGGGTCTCGAACCGCATCCGCACCTGGCTCTGGGTGTCGGTCGAGCTGGTCCAGCCCATCAGCGGATCGACCTCGCGGCGCGAGTCGGGTGCGAATTCAAGCACCCAGGCCTCGGTCTTGGCGGTGCCCGACTGGGTGGCGGTCCGGGCGGGCTGGTAGATCCGTGCGCGCATCGCGATGTCCTTTCGATCCTCGCCGGGTTATCGGCAAATCATGGCCGTCATGCAAGCGGGCAAAGCCGCGCAGCGCCTCTTGAATAGGAACGAAAACAGATCAAGTTGAACGGGTCCGCCAAGGAGTCCGTGATGCACAACAACTCGCCGCAGCAGATGCCGATGCTGCACGCCCCCGCCGTCGATCTCAAGTCGCGCGAAAAGCTCGAGGGCGGCAAGCGATTCCGGATGCAGACCGACTTCACTGCCGCCGGCGACCAGCCGACCGCGATCGTCGAGCTGACCGGCGGCATCAAGTCCGGCGAACGCGACCAGGTGCTGCTGGGCGCCACCGGCACCGGCAAGACCTTCACCATGGCCAAGGTGATCGAGGAGACCCAGCGCCCGGCGATCATCCTCGCCCCGAACAAGACCCTGGCGGCGCAGCTTTATGGCGAGTTCAAGGGCTACTTCCCTGACAACGCGGTCGAGTATTTCGTCAGCTATTACGACTACTACCAGCCCGAGGCCTACGTCGCCCGGTCCGACACCTTCATCGAGAAGGAATCCCAGATCAACGAGCAGATCGACCGGATGCGGCACTCGGCGACCCGGGCGCTGCTGGAGCGCGACGACGTGATCATCGTCGCCTCGGTGTCGTGCATCTACGGCATCGGCAGCGTCGAGACCTACGGCGCGATGACCCAGGACCTGCACAAGGGCCAGAGCTACGACCAGCGCCAGGTGATGGCCGACCTGATCGCCCAGGCCTACAAGCGCAACGACGCCGGGTTCCAGCGCGGATCGTTCCGGGTGCGCGGCGACAGCCTCGAGATCTGGCCGGCGCACCTCGAGGATCGGGCCTGGCGGCTGTCGTTCTTCGGCGAGGAGCTGGAGAGCATCACCGAATTCGACCCGCTGACCGGCACCAAGTCCGACAGCTTCGACCGGATCCGGATCTACGCCAACAGCCACTACGTGACGCCGCGGCCGACGATGAACCAGGCGGTGAAGGGCATCAAGCTGGAGCTGCGGCAGCGGCTCGACCAGCTGGTCGGCGAAGGCAAGCTGCTCGAGGCGC
>JBFGEI010000192.1:0-6262 GCA_041580155.1 Limimaricola sp. | reverse complement strand
TGCTGGCGGAACTCCTTGTAGGTGGTGGAGCCCATGCAGCGCAGCTTGCCGCCCTGCAGCGCCGGCTTCAGCAGGTTTGACGCGTCCATCGCGCCGCCCGAGGTGGCGCCGGCGCCGATCACGGTGTGGATCTCGTCGATGAAGAGCACCGCGTCGGGATGCTCCTCCATCTCGGACATCACGGCTTTCAGCCGCTCTTCGAAATCGCCGCGGTAGCGGGTGCCGGCCAGCAGCGCCCCCATGTCGAGCGAGAAGATCGTCGCCTCGGACAGCACATCGGGGACCGCGCCCTGCACGATCTTCCAGGCCAGACCCTCGGCGATCGCGGTCTTGCCGACGCCGGGGTCGCCGACCAGCAGCGGGTTGTTCTTGCGCCGGCGGCACAGCACCTGGATGCAGCGCTCGACCTCGTGTTCGCGGCCGATCAGCGGATCGACGTCGCCCTTGCGGGCCTTGGCGTTGAGATCGACGCAGTACTTCGACAGCGCGGTTTCCTTCTCGTCGCCGGAGCTGCCCGAGGACCCGGTCTCGGCCTCGTCGTCCTTGTCGGAGGCGCCGGTCACCGGACGGCTTTCGCCGAACGCCGGATCCTTGGCCTGGCCATGGGCGATGAAGTTGACCGCGTCGTAGCGGGTCATGTCCTGCTCCTGCAGGAAGTAGGCGGCGTTGGACTCGCGCTCCGCGAAGATCGCGACCAGCACGTTGGCGCCGGTGACCTCGGTCCGGCCCGAGGACTGGACGTGGATCGCGGCGCGCTGGATCACCCGCTGGAACGCCGCCGTCGGCACGGCTTCGGAGCCGTCGACGTCGGTGACCAGGGTGGACAGGTCGTCCTCGATGAATTCCTCGAGGGATTTCCTAAGCTCTTCGAGATCGACAGCACAGGCGCGCATCACGCGGGCTGCATCGGGTTCCTCGATCAGGGCCAGGAGGAGATGCTCGAGAGTCGCCAGCTCGTGGCGACGGGCGTTGGCCAGGGCCAGGGCCGCGTGGATGGACTGCTCAAGAGTTGTCGAAAAAGACGGCACGATGCTGTGCTCCTCTGATCGGGGGTCTGGAAGGGAGGGCCCCGTCCAGACCGTGGCCTCTATAGTTAAAGATCGGGTTTATCGGCCACGCTTCAAGCGAAAACTTGTAAAATACCGGTGCCTGACCCCCCGTCGTCACGAAGCTGTGTCCGTTCGGGGCCGGTCGATACAGCCGCTGCGCGAGAATCGGTCAGAACCGGTCCTTGCGGCTGCGAAGCTCGGCGAAGACCTGCGCCGGAGCGAGGTCCTCCAGCCCGACGGCGCGCAGAAGTTCGGGCACATCGGCGCGCAGGAACGGGTTGGTGGCCAGTTCCTCGGACAGCTGCGACGGCACCGTCGGCCGGCCCTCGGCGCGGTCGGCGGCGACCTTGACGATGCGGTCGCGCAACGCCTGGTTGTCGGGTTCGATGGTCGCGGCGAAGCGGGCATTGGCGGCGGTGTATTCATGGCCCGAGCAGACCAGCGTGTCGCCGGGCAGGGCACGCAGCCGGCACAGGCTGTCCCACATCATCTCGGGGCTGCCCTCGAACAGCCGACCGCAGCCAAGCGCCATCAGGCTGTCCGCGGTGAACACCGCGCCGGAACCGGGGAAGTGGAACGCCAGGTGGCCGATGGTATGGCCCGAGGCGTCGATCACCTCGGCGGCTTCGCCGCAGACGTCGACCCGGTCGCCGGGGTCGACGGCAAGGTCGAGCCGCGGCAGCCGGTGCAGGTCGGCGGTGGCGCCGATCACCCGGGCGGTGCCGCGCAGGGGTTCAAGACCGGCGACGTGGTCGTCGTGGTGGTGGGTGATCAATATGTCGGTCAGCTGCCAGCCGCGGGACTCCAGCACCGCGGCGATCGGTGCCGCCTCGGGCGCGTCGACCAGCGCGGTGGCGCCGGTGTCGGCATTGTGGAGCAGGAAGGCATAGTTGTCGGAGCGACACGGGATGGTGACAATCTCGAGGGGCATGGCGGCGCGCGTCCTTTGCTTGCTATGGTGTCCCGAACCGGCTGCGGGTGCCTGTCGCTCAAGCCTGAACCAAGGACCGACCGCCCGCAATGCATCTGGACGTGCTTGACCTGCGCAACTTCTATTACCGCAGCGCGCTGGGACGCGCGGCGCAGAAGGTGATCCGCGACCAGCTGGTGACCTGGTGGCCCGAGGCGCAAGGCCGCACCGTGGTCGGCTACGGCTTCGCGGTGCCGTTGCTGCGCCCCTACCTGGCCGACGCGCGGCGGGTGATCGGGCTGATGCCCGGACCGCAGGGGGTGATGCCCTGGCCCGCCGGCCAGCCCAACATCAGCGTGCTCTGCGAGGAAACCCTCTGGCCGCTGCGCACCGGCCAGGCCGACCGTCTGGTGCTGATGCACGGGCTCGAGACCTCCGAACACGCCAGCGCGCTGCTCGAGGAATGCTGGCGGGTGCTGGGGCCGGGGGGCAGGGCGGTGTTCGTGGTGCCGAACCGGGCCGGGCTGTGGTCGCGGTCGGACGCCACGCCGTTCGGCTACGGCCGGCCGTATTCGCAAAGCCAGCTCGCGGCGCAGCTGCGGCGCCACCGCTTCGTCACCGAACGCGCGATCTCGGCGCTGTATCAGCCGCCAAGCCAGCGCCGCAGCTGGCGCCGCAGCGCCAGCTTTCTCGAGATGGCCGGCCGCCACCTGCCGGTGTTCAACGCCGGCGGCGTGCTGATGGTCGAGGTCTCGAAACAGGTCGCGGCGCCGACCCGGCCGGGGCTGACCCAGGCGGTGAAGCGGCCGCTGCGGATGCTCGAGGGGATCGGCACCCCGGTCCCCGAGCCGTCGCGACGCGCTGCCGTCGCCGAGGGGCCGGTGCCGCAGGACTGAGCGCGGCGGCCAAATAGGTGCTTGATCGCGGCCAAATTGTCGCACCGGACCCAGCCCATCGGAAGAAGCGTCGGAAGGCTGCGGATCGGCGGTCCAAGGCGGTTGCGACGGCTCCGGCGCTCTGTTACATCGCCCGTGATTTTGACGGCCTTCGCGACGCGAGGGCCATCCAAGCTGCCCGACCGTCGCCGAGTTCCCCGGCGCGGAGATTACGGGCCCAGAACGCGGAAGGGTGGACGTGTCCGAACCAGCTTCGATCTCAACCGGCATCGCCCAGCGCTATGCCACCGCCGTATTCGACCTGGCCCGCGAAGGCGACAGCCTGCCGGCCCTGTCGAACGACGTTGACGCGCTGGAGGCCGCGCTGGCCGAGAGCGGGGATTTCCGCGATCTGATCAGCTCGCCGGTCTATTCGCGCGACGATCTCGGTCGCGCCATCGCCGCCATCGCGGCGAAGATGCAGCTTACCCCGGTGGTTGCCAACGTGCTCGGGCTGATGGCCCAGAAGCGCCGGCTTTTCGTGCTGCCCTACATGCTGCGCACGCTGCGCGACATGCTGGCCGAGGCCCGCGGCGAGATCACCGCCGACGTCGCCACCGCCAAGAAACTTTCGGACGCGCAGCGTGATGCGCTGGCCGAGGCGCTGAAGGCCAAGGTCGGCCGCGACGTGAAGATCAACCAGACTGTGGACGAGACGCTGATCGGCGGTCTTGTCGTCAAGGTGGGCTCGAAGATGATCGACACGTCGATCCGCTCGAAGCTCCAGGCACTCCAGAACACCATGAAAGAGGTCGGATAATGGCGATCCAAGCTGCGGAAATTTCCGCGATCCTGAAAGACCAGATCAAGAATTTCGGCCAGGAGGCCGAGGTCGCCGAAGTTGGTCGCGTGCTGAGCGTCGGTGACGGGATCGCCCGCGTGCACGGTCTGGACAACGTCCAGGCCGGCGAGATGGTCGAATTTCCGGGCGGCATCCGCGGGATGGCGCTCAACCTTGAAAGCGACAACGTCGGCTGCGTGATCTTCGGTTCCGACCGTGAGATCAAGGAAGGCGACCTCGTCAAGCGGACCAACTCGATCGTGGACGTGCCGGCCGGCATGGGCCTGCTCGGCCGCGTGGTCGACGGTCTCGGCAACCCGATCGACGGCAAGGGCCCGATCGCGACCACCGAGCGTCGCGTCGCCGACGTCAAGGCGCCGGGCATCATCCCGCGCAAATCGGTGCACGAACCGATGCCGACCGGTCTGAAGTCGATCGACGCGATGATCCCGATCGGCCGTGGCCAGCGCGAGCTGATCATCGGCGACCGCCAGACCGGCAAGACCGCCGTGGCGCTCGACACGATCCTCAACCAGAAGAACTACAACGAAGCCGCCGGCGACGACGAGAGCAAGAAGCTCTACTGCGTCTACGTGGCGATCGGCCAGAAGCGGTCGACCGTTGCCCAGCTGGTGAAGAAGCTCGAGGAAACCGGCGCGATCGAATACTCGATCGTCGTCGCCGCGACCGCCTCCGACCCGGCGCCGATGCAGTTCCTGGCGCCCTACGCCGCGACCGCGATGGCCGAGTACTTCCGCGACAACGGCAAGCACGCGCTGATCATCTACGATGACCTGTCCAAGCAGGCCGTGTCCTACCGTCAGATGTCGCTGCTGCTGCGTCGCCCGCCGGGCCGCGAAGCCTACCCGGGTGACGTGTTCTACCTCCACTCCCGCCTGCTCGAGCGTTCGGCCAAGCTGAACGAGGATCACGGTGCCGGTTCGCTGACCGCGCTGCCGATCATCGAGACCCAGGGCGGCGACGTGTCGGCCTTCATCCCGACCAACGTGATCTCGATCACCGACGGCCAGATCTTCCTCGAGACCGAACTGTTCTACCAGGGCATCCGTCCGGCGGTGAACACCGGTCTGTCGGTGAGCCGCGTCGGCTCCTCGGCCCAGACCAACTCGATGAAGTCGGTCGCCGGCCCGGTGAAGCTCGAGCTCGCGCAGTACCGCGAGATGGCCGCCTTCGCGCAGTTCGGCTCCGACCTCGACGCCTCGACCCAGCAGCTGCTGAACCGTGGCGCCCGTCTGACCGAGCTGATGAAGCAGCCGCAGTACTCGCCGCTGACCAACGCCGAGATCGTCTGCGTGATCTTCGCCGGCACCAAGGGCTACCTCGACAAGATCGCCGTCAAGGACGTCGGTCGCTTCGAGGCCGGTCTGCTGAAGCACCTGCGGGCGAACCACCGCGAGATGCTGGACTGGATCACCAACGAGGATCCGAAGATCAAGGGCGATGCGGAATCCCGCATCAAATCCGCGATCGACGAATTCGCGCGGGACTTCGCCTGAACCAGCCGCTTCGAGATAGGGAGGCTGGCCGATGCCTAGTCTGAAGGACCTCAAGAACCGGATCGCGTCGGTCAAATCGACCCGCAAGATCACCAAGGCAATGCAGATGGTCGCGGCGGCAAAGCTCCGCCGCGCCCAGGATGCTGCCGAACAGGCGCGCCCCTACGCCGAACGCTTCAACGCGGTGATGGCCGGGCTGTCGGCTTCGGTCGGCGGCACCGACGGGGCGCCGAAACTGCTGGCCGGGACCGGCGCGGATCAGGTCCACCTGCTGGTGGTCATGACCGCCGAACGTGGTCTCTGCGGCGGCTTCAACGGCTCGATCGCCCGCAAGGCGCGGATTCGGGCCAACGAGCTGATCGCCCAGGGCAAGACGGTGAAGATCCTCACCGTCGGCAAGAAGGGCCGCGAGATGCTGCGCCGCGACTGGGGCAGCCATCTGGTCGGTCACGTCGACCTGAGCGACGTGCGCCGGGTCGGCTACGTCAACGCGCAGGCGATCGCCAAGGACGTGCTCGGCCGCTTTGAAGCGGGCGAATTCGACGTGGCGACGATCTTCTATTCCCGCTTCCAGAACGTGATCACCCAGATCCCGACTGCGCAGCAGGTCATCCCGGCGACCTTCGACGATGTCGAAGACGCGGGGACCTCGACGCTCTACGACTACGAGCCCGACGAGGAGGGGATCCTGAACGAGCTGCTGCCGCGCGGTGTGGCGACGCAGATCTTCGCCGCCCTGCTGGAGAACGCGGCCTCCGAACAGGGTGCCCGGATGAGCGCGATGGACAACGCGACCCGCAACGCGGGCGAGATGATCGACAAGCTGACGATCGAATACAACCGTTCGCGTCAGGCGGTCATCACCAACGAGCTGATCGAAATCATTTCGGGCGCCGAGGCGCTCTAGGATAACCGGAGTACAACACATGGCAGCAGCACAAGGCAAAGTGACCCAGGTCATCGGCGCCGTGGTGGACGTGCAGTTCGGGGATCACCTTCCGGAGATCCTCAACGCTCTGACCACGGAAAACAACGGCAAGAAGCTGGTTCTCGAAGTGGCCCAGCATCTT
>JBFGEI010000191.1:0-6305 GCA_041580155.1 Limimaricola sp. | reverse complement strand
GCCGCAGCATCAGCAGCGCGAACACCACCCCGGCCAGCCCGGCTTCGATCCAGCGGCCGTGCAGCAGTGCGAAGCCGGCGCTGGATACCGTGATCGCCAGCAGCCGCGCGGCCAACCCGCCGCGATCGATCCGCGCCAGCAGGTAGCCGCGAAAGAACAGCTCTTCGATCATCGGCACCAGCAGCACGGTGCCCAGCAGCCGCGCGCCGATCCACAGTGCCAGCGCGCCGGCGCCAAGCGGCCCGACCAGCGCCCGAAGGTCACCGGCCGCGGCGTCGCCCGATCCGAAGCCGATCCAGCCGATCCCGACCAGCAGCCCGCCGGCCAGCGCCAGCGGATCAAGCCGCCAGTCGATCCGCGCGTAGGCGGCGCGAAATGCCAGCAGCGCCAGCGCCATCGCCAGCGCCTTCACCGGGTAGCCGGCCTCGGGGTATTGCCAGAAGGCGGCGGTGACGATGCCGGCGATCATGAACACGATGAACGGCAGGATCCGCGCCGCCAGCCAGTCGCGCGACAGCGGCGGCCGCTCTGGCGCCACGCCGCGGTGCAGCCCGGGCAGGGACTGTGCCAGCGCCAGGATCGCCAGCGCCAGCAGGGTGAAGAACATCCAGCCGGCGTAGCTGTGAAAGCCGTTCACCGCGAGGTCGGGCGCGCCGTGCACCCCGATCAGCACCAGCACCGCGATCCGCACCACGTTGAGCAGCCAGCTGGCCAGCAGCGCCAGCGGCCAGACCAGCAGCCACAGCCGCGACTGCCGCAGCGTGTCGCGCATCAGCACCGCGTAGATCCCGAGGAAGGCGGTGACCAGCGCCAGCCCCTCGACGCCAGAGCACTGCGCCGCGACCTGCACGAAGAAATCCTGCGCCCCGATCACGTAGTAGTCGGGGTCGATTTCGACGCCGGTGCTGAACAGCGGCAGGATCGCCGCCACCATGTCGAAGGTCAGCCGCGCCAGCCGGTCCCACTGCCACAGCACTTCGAGCGCCGTCGCCAGCTCGGGCAGCAGCGCCGCCACCGCGATTAGCGCCAGCGGCACCAGACGTTGCACCCGCAGCCAGTCGATCCAGCCGCGCGGCGGCACCAGCCAGAGCAGGCCGCCGACCGCCGCGGCCAGCGCGCCGCCGGTCATCAGCGTCAGCGCCTGCGCCAGCCGGGCGCCGAGATCGGCGCCGAACAGCACGATCGGCGCGAAGATCAGCGCCAGCCCCAGCAGATGCAGCAGCGCCCATCCGGCGGCGCCGGCCGGCGCGGCGGCGGCGAAGAACCAGCGCCGGGCATCGGGCCGGGCGGCGAAGAACAGCGCCAGCACCGCGAATATCGAGATCGCGCGACCGACCATGCCACGCAGCCCGCGGCACAGCGCCTCGGTTTCGGTCATCCGGCATTCGACCGAGGCGGTGATCTGGTACAGCGCGACGATGACCATGATCTCGAGCAGGAACAGCAGGCCAAGCCGGGTCAGTCGCGACGGGAGGATGATCGGCACGGCTGCTCCTGGTCACTTGGGGCGGGGCGGCGTTGATGTCGCGCCCGGTCGGGTTGGTGCTGCGCAGGACCGCCGCCAGGCGGCTGCCGCGATCCTGCCGCACCGGCATAGCCGCCGCCGTCGCGGCCTGTCCACCGCAAGCCACGCCGCCGTCGCGAATCAGTCCGGCGATGCACGTGTGCGGTGAGTCGGCGATCATGCAGCGGTTCACTGACAATCGGGTTGCCAGTCGAGATTTGTCGCCAGATTTCAACTCGCCTGCTGCGTGTCCCGGAAATGACAGCCCCGCGCCAGCGATCGGCCATTGCGCGGCCGCATTGCCGCCGCATTTCTCGAAACCGTCGTCGTGCACCTCGATGCTTTTGCACTATCGCGCGATCGGGTTTCAAGAAACGAGCGGGAAAACCGGACCGGAATGGCATTAACTGTTACGGCAAACGCAACAATGAAGTTTTCCGTGGTCCAGTGTTTCCGACTTCGCGCCGAAAGAACGCAAACCGGTAAATCCCCGACGCCGAAAAACTCAGCCCGAGAGCGGATTTCAGGTCCAAGTCAGAGTGAAGATTCAGCGCAAATTTTTCTCCCTATGGTTGATCAGAGTGACGTTCGGCGGTCCCGCTTTTCGGAGTGGTCGAAATGGTCAAGTTGACCCGTTGGTTAGCGAATGAGTAGCGTTTGATCAGCAGCGTTCATTGCCTGGGCGAAGGCTCAGGATGATCGGAAGCGTCGATGCGACCCAACACGCATGGGTTGTTGGACGCCTTTGGGGTGGGCGCGGAATTGGTCATTTTTCTTGCCACGTCGCCCTGGCGATCGTGTTTACCGATCGCCGTGTCTCGGCGCCCTTTGAAGGAGGGACGACGTTTGACTTTCCGAATCGACCCCAGCTGCAGCCCGATCGCCCCGCGCCGCCCTGGTCGGATTCGTGGCGCAGTCATGGCCGGGCTCTATCGTGAAAGGGTCAAGCGGGTGCTCGACATCGCGCTGGTGCTGATCGCGTCGCTGCCGGTGGCCTGCGTGGTGCTGCTGCTGGCGCTGATCGTGGCGCGCGACGGCGCCTCGCCGTTCTTCGTGCAGGACCGGGTCGGCCGCGGCGGCAAGAGCTTCCGGATGTGGAAGATCCGCACCATGGTGCCCGACGCGCAGCAGGTGCTCGAGCAGCACCTGGCCGCGGATCCGGTGGCGCGCGCCGAATGGGATCGCAATCAGAAGCTGCGCCACGATCCGCGGATCACCGGCTTCGGCCGGATGCTGCGGCGCAGCTCGCTCGACGAGCTGCCGCAGTTCCTCAACGTGCTGCGCGGCGACATGGCGCTGGTCGGACCGCGGCCGATGCTGCCGTCGCAACGGTCTTTTTACCCGGGCACCGAATACTATGCGCTGCGCCCCGGCGTCACCGGGTTCTGGCAGACCTCGGTGCGCAACGAGTCGAGCTTCGTCGACCGTGCCGGTTTCGACCGCAGCTACTTCCATGCCCTGTCGCTGGGCACGGATCTGCGGGTGCTGCTGCGCACCCTGCGAGTCGTGGTCCGCGGCACCGGTCTCTGACCGGCCGCCTCGAAGTTGCGCGCCGCCGCGGATTTGCGGGTTGGCGCGGGCCCGCGGGACGGTCATCATTCTGCCGCAGCCCCGGCGCAGAAGCCGCCGGACAGCAGTGAGAGACCCGCGCCCGGATGCCGAACGCCATCGCATATCTTGCCCTGCTGTCCTGGCCTGCGATCGCGGCGCTGCTGTTTCGCCGCCTGCCGGTCGGCCGGGCGCTGATCGCCAGCCTGTTGGCCGCCTACCTGCTGCTGCCGCCGCTGCCGGCGCAGTTCGATTTCCCGATGATGCCGTCGCTGAACAAGGACACGATCCCCAGCCTGGTGGCGCTGATCGGCTGCCTGGTGGTGACCCGCGGCCAGCTGTCACTGCTGCCGCGCGGCTGGCTCGCGCGCGGGCTGGTGCTGGTCTTCGTGCTGTCGCCACTGGCCACCGTGCTCAGCAACGCCGAACCAGTGTATTTCGGCCGGTTCGCGCTGCCCGGGCTGCGGTTGACCGAGGCGGTCGGGATCATGATGCAGCAAGGCCTGCTGATCGCGCCCTTCCTGTTGGCGCGGGCGCTGCTCGATCATGACGGCGACCACGAGGACCTGTTGCGGGCGCTGCTGATTGGCGGCTTGGCCTATTCGCTGCCGATGCTGCTCGAGGTGCGGCTCAGCCCGCAGATCAACATCTGGGTCTACGGTTACTTCCAGCACAACTTCGAGCAGATGATCCGGGACGGCGGCTTCAGGCCGATCGTGTTCCTGTATCACGGCCTCTGGGTCGCGTTCTTCGCGATGACCGCGGTGCTGGCCGCGGTGGCGCTGGCGCGGCAGGCGACGGGCCGGCGCGCGGTGCTGCTGTGGGGCTGCGCCGGCTATCTCGGGGTGGTGCTGCTGCTGTGCAAGTCGATGGCGTCGCTGCTCTACGCCTTGGCGTTGGTGCCGCTGCTGGCGCTGCTGTCGCGCCGTCTACAGTTGCTGGCCGCGGTGCTACTGGCGTCGCTGGCGCTGGGCTACCCGCTGCTCAAGGGGGCCGACCTGGTGCCGCAGGACACCATCCTCGAGCTGGCGGAATCGGTCAATCCCGACCGGGCGCATTCGCTCGGGTTCCGGCTGCAGAACGAGGAGGTGCTGCTCGAGAGGGCGCAGCTCAAGCCGGTGTTCGGCTGGGGCATCTGGGGTCGCAACCACGTGCTGAGCGCCGAGTCGGGCCAGAGCCTGACCGTCACCGACGGCCGCTGGGTGATCGTGCTGGGGATGCTGGGCTGGGTCGGCTTCGTCGCCGAATTCGGGCTGCTGGCGCTGCCGGTGTTCCTGCTGTGGATCCGCGACCGCCGCGCCGGGCCGGCGCCACCTCCGGCCTGCGCCACGGTGCTGGCGCTGCTCGTCGCGGTCAACCTGGTCGACCTGATCCCGAATGCCACGATCACCCCGCTGACCTTCCTTGCCGCCGGCGCCGTCCTCGGCCTCGTCGAGCGGCGCTACCCCCGCGACGCCGTCGCGGCGCAGTCGGCGGCGCGGCGCGACCCGATCCGGAGCGTGCTGTGATCCGCAAGTTCGCTCCCGTTCGCCGCCACCTCTGCCTGGTGGCCGCGCTGGTCCTCGGCCTCGCCGGGCCCGCCGCCGCCCAGCAGCCGCGCGACCCGGCGCTGGGTCTCGGGCTGGCCGGGATTGCCGACTGGGCGACGCAGCAGCCGTTTCTCGACCTGATGAAGTCGTCGCGGCCCTGGATCGGGCACCTGCCGGGCCAGTGGGGCGGCTGGGATGCCGAACGGCTGCGCGCCGAGGGCCATGTCGATGCCGAGGGTTGGGTGACCTCGATCCCGCCCGAGCTTGACCGGATCGAGACGCTGGTTCTGACCGACCAGCCCGCCGAGGCCGGCTCCCTGGCCGGGCGCTACCTGCTGCGCTACCGCGGCAAGGGCGAGATTTCGGTCGGCGGGCTGGCCCGCGACGTCCGGCGCGGGCCGAACGAGATCCGGTTTTCCTATACCCCGGGGCCGGGGCTGGTGTCGGTGGCGTTGCACCGGCTCGATCCCGACGACCCGATCCGCGACATCGTGATCCTGCGCGAAGACCGGTTGCCGCTGCACCAGGCCGGGGTGCTGTTCAACCCCGACTGGATCGCCCGGATCGCCGATCTGCGCGGGCTGCGCCTCATGGACTGGATGGCGACCAACGGATCCCGTCAGGTCAGCTGGGACGACCGGCCGCGCCCCGAGGACGCGCGCTGGGACCAGGGCGTGCCGGTCGAGGTGATGCTGGCGCTGGCCAACGAGATCAACGCCGACCCGTGGTTCACCCTGCCGCACATGGCCGACGACGGCTACGTCGCGCGCTTCGCGCAGGCGGTGCATGACGGGCTCGACCCGCGGCTGGTGGTGCAGGCCGAATGGTCGAACGAGGTCTGGAACTTCGTGTTCCCGCAGGCGCATTGGGCCCGCGAACGGGCGATCGCGCGCTGGGGCGCGGCAGCCGAGGCCGACGGCTGGATGCAATACGCCGGGCTGCGCGCCGCCGAGGTCGCCGACATCTGGGCCGGGGTCTTCGCCGACGCGCCGGACCGGCTGCAGCGGGTCATCGCCACCCATACCGGCTGGCCCGGTCTCGAGAACCCGCTGCTCGACGCGCCTCTGGCGGTGGCCGAGGGGCGCGCCGCCCCGTGGTCCAGCTTCGACGGCTACGCGGTCACCGGCTACTTCGGCCTGGAGCTTGGCGGCGACGAGATCGCGCCCGAGCTGCGGCGCTGGATCGCCGACGGCAGCGCCGAGGACCGCGCCACGGTGCTGCTGCGCGACGGGTCCTTCGCCGATCTGACCGGCCGGCTCTGGCCGCATCATGCCGCCGTCGCCGGGGATCGCGGCCTGCGGCTGATGATGTATGAGGGCGGCACCCACGTGACCGGGCATGGCGCGCAGACCGAGGATGCGGCGTTGACCGGCTTCTTTACCGACTTCAACTACTCAGCCGGGATGGCGCAGCTTTATGACGATCTGTTCACCGCCTGGCGCGATGTCGGCGGCACCGTGTTCACCGGCTATTCGGACGTCATCGCGCCGTCGAAATGGGGCAGCTGGGGCAGCCTGCGGCATCTCGACGACACCAACCCGCGCTGGGACGCGCTGATGCGAATCAACGCCACCGCGGCGGGCTGGGACGACCGCGCGCCGGGCAGCTTCGCGCAGGGCGTGACGCGGCACGGCAGCGCCGGTCCGGACGAAATCTCGGGCACCGCCGAAGAGGACACGCTGCTGGCCGGCGACGGCGACGACCTGCTGCGCGCCGGGTTTGGC
>JBFGEI010000190.1:0-6314 GCA_041580155.1 Limimaricola sp. | reverse complement strand
TGGCCGACCGGGATGAAGGCCTGGCTGCCCTCGGGGTGACGCTCCATCATCTCGAGATCATAGGGCAGGGCGCGGGGCTGCGCGTCGAACAGGCTGATCCCCGCGCGGCCGTCGACGAACTCGAGCCGGGCGAGGTCGTGGTACCGGCCGCAGAGCCCCTGGTTGATCAGCTTGTCGGGTGCGCCGGCGACCTCGAGCACATCGCCGAACGGCGCGAAAGCGGCGGCGGTCAGCGGTTCGGTGCGAATCTGATCGGTCATTCGGTGGTCCTGTCGGTTGGGCGGCGCGTGCTTCTGTACCCGCCGGCGCGGCCGGGCAACATGGCTGATGACGCGATCAGATGTCCTTCATCAGCCGCAGCGCGTCGTAGATCGCCGCATGGGTGTTGCGCGCCGCCACCGCGTCGCCAATCCGGTAGAGCGCGAAAGCACCATCAAGGTTCCGCCCCTCTGGCTGTGCCGACCCGTTGATCAGCGCCGCATGGTCGACCGCGCCGAGGTTGCGCGACAGCGGCCGCAGCGCCCGATACAGCCCGTCGAGCGGCAGCGTGCCGTGGTTCACCACAACCTGGTCGAAGTCGCGGGTTTCGCGATGCGCCGAATAATCGCTGCCGATCACCGCCCGCAGCGCGTTGCCGGCGCGCTGCACGTCGCGCAGCCGGTAGGTCACGGTGAACCGCACATCCCTGTGCTGCAGCGCCCGCATGTAGGGCACCAGGTTCATCCCCATCACGTCGGGCGCGAAGCTGCGGTCCGGGGTCATGATCTCGACATGGGCACCGGTCGCGGCGATGATCTCCGCGGCCTGCAGGGCCGGGTGATCGCCGGCGTCGTCGTAGACCAGCACCCGGGCGCCGGGTTTCACGTCGCCCGAAATGATGTCCCAGGCCGAGACCACCAGCGCGTTGCCGGTCTCGAGCACTTCGGTGTCCGGCAGCCCGCCGGTCGCCACCACCACGACGTCGGGCGCCAGCGCCAGCACGTCCTCGGCCTCGGCATAGGTGTTGAAGCGGAAGGCCACGTCGCGCGCGGCGCATTGCGCCATCCGCCAGTCGATGATGCCGATCATCTCGCGCCGGCGCGACGACTGCGCGGTCAGCCGGACCTGGCCGCCGGGGTCGGCGGCGGCTTCCAGCACCGTCACCGCATGGCCCCGCTCGGCCGCGACCCGCGCCGCCTCGAGACCGGCCGGCCCGGCGCCGACCACCACCACCGACCTGCGCGCCTGCGCCGGGGCGATGACATGCGGCATCGTCAGCTCGCGGCCGGTGGCGGCGTTGTGGATGCACAGCGCGTCACCGGCCTGATAGATCCGGTCGAGACAATAGGTGGCGCCGACGCAGGGCCGGATGTCGTGCTCGCGGCCCTCGACGATCTTCTGCACGATCATCGGGTCGGCCATATGCGCCCGGGTCATCCCGACCATGTCGAGCAGCCCGGCGGCGACCGCGTGCCGCGCCGTCGCCACGTCCGGAATCCGCGCGGCGTGGAACACCGGCATTCCGGTTTCGGCCCGCACCCGGCCGGCGAAATCGAGATGCGGCGCGCTTTTCATGCCCTGCAGCGGGATCACGTCGGTCAGCGCCGCGTCGGTGTCGATATGGCCGCGGATCACGTTCAGGAAATCGACCTGGCCGCTGGCCTTCAGCCGGCGCGAGATCTCCAGACCCTCGGCGGCGTCGATGCCGCCCTCGGCGGCTTCGTCGGCGGTGTAGCGCAGCCCGACGATGAAGTCGCGGCCGACCCGTCGGCGGATCGCCTCCAGCACCTCGAAGCCGAACCGCAGCCGGTTGTCGAGATCGCCGCCGTACGGCCCGTGCAGCGTATTGGTGCGCGGCGACCAGAACTGGTCGATCAGGTGGCCGTAGGCTTGCAGCTCGATGCCGTCGAGCCCGGCCGCCTGCATCCGTTCGGCGGCGTCGGCGTAATCCTCGATGATCCGGGCGATGTCCCAATCCTCGAGCTGCTTGGGAAACGCCCGATGCGCCGCCTCGCGGGCGTGGCTGGGCGCCACCGCCGGCAGCCAGTCGCCCTTGTTCCAGTGCGTGCGACGGCCAAGATGGGTCAGCTGGATCATCACCGCGCAGCCATGCGCGTGGCAGGCATCCGAAAGCTCGCGCAGCCACGGCACCACGTCGTCGCGCCAGGCAAGGATGTTGTTGAACACCGGCGGGCTGTCGCGCGACACGGTGGCCGACCCGGCGGTCATCGCCAGGGCCACGCCGGCCTTCGCCCGTGCCTCGTGATAGGCGCGGTAGCGCTGCTTCGGCATCCCGTCCTCCGGGTAGGCCGGTTCGTGGCTGGTGGTCATGATCCGGTTCTTCAGGGTCAGGTGACCAAGTTGGAACGGCTGCAGAAGCGGATCGCTGGACATGAAAAGGCCGATCGGTTGTGACACTTGCCGGTTGAACCTCGCGCGACGGCCGGCCGCGGTGCCGCCCTTGCGCGACATCGGGCGGGCTGTCCGCGACACCGGGGCCGCCGGGCTAGCTGAGACCGTAGCCGATCGCCTGCGCCGCGTGGCTCAGCGGTGCCGACAGTGCCGGATCGGCGAGGCTGCGGTGGAACAGCGGCGCGGCGGGCAAGGCGTCCGCGGCCCGTTCGTAAAGCGCGACCGCCGCGCCGCCGCCGGCCATCGACGACGGGTAATACAGCCCGTCGATCTGCGGATAGGCGGCGAAGATCGCCTGGCTCCAACGCCGCGCCCTTGGTCGCGGCCCCGAGGCCAGCGCCTGCGATGCGCCGGCGCGCGTGGCCCAGAGCCCGCCGAGATCGAGCAGCGACAGCGCCCGGGCGGTGGCGAAGACCGCGAACCACGGATCGTTGCGCCGGCTGTCGATGATCCGGGTCGACTGGAACACCTCGGCGGCACAGATCGCCAGCGCGCCGGGCGCGGCCGCACCGGCGGCATAGAGAATGCCGCGCGGCTGCAGCCAGGGCGCTCCGCCGGCGTCCGGAAGGTGGTGGTCGAACCGCGCCGCGGTCGGGCCCCAGTGCCGCAGGTCGTTCCAGCCCACCGGATGCGTCCCCCCGCGCGAAAAGATCCGGCCAAAGCGGGTGGCGGCCGGGATCGACCGCAGCAGCGGCGGCAACGCCGCGAGGTCCTCGGGCGCCGGCGGTTCGGGGAACTTCGGCATCAGATATCGGCAGCGAGTCGGGCCACCGGTTCCGGGTCGCCGCCGGCGCGCAGCCAGTCGACCGGGCTGGTCGGCGCGCCGGCATCATCCACGAGGTCGACGTTCGGGGTGTTGAAGAAGGCATCGATGGCCACCGCCGACAGCCCCGGTGCCGCGGCCCGCATCACTTGCCGCAGCCCTGGCAGCTCGGCGTCGGGGGTCAGCTGGAACGCCGGGATCCCCCAGCTGCGGCCATCGGCCAGCCGCACGCCAAGCAGCGAGCCTTCGGCGATCCGCTGCCGCAGCCGGCTTGGTTCGACGCCAAGCCGCGCTGCCGCCTGCGCCAGCGGCACCGCGGTGCCGCGCAGCACCGCATGCGCCGCCGCCACCTTCAGCCGCGGCGCCGGATCGCCCGGACCGGTCGGATCGACGCCGACGGACTGCAGCGCCGCGCGTTCGGCGGCGGTCAACGGCTCGTCGGTCGCGTCGGGATCGAGCTGGCCGGCATGGTCGTCGAGGTAACTGCCGATCGCCGCGGCGATATCGCGCTCCAGCGCCTCGAGGCGATGGCGGCGCAGCGTGTCGCGCAGCGGGTTCGCCGGTTTGCCGTGCTCTACCGAAAGCATGCGGTCCTCCATGATCTAACGACAATGTAGTGCGTGAGGCATCGTTAGAAAAGAGGGGGCGTTCACAACCCTGCGAAGACGTCGACTTTGTGTTACGATCGCGCTGTGGGTCACGAGTAGAGGCGGGCAGATGCGTTTAACACCCTGTATTGCGGCGCTCTGCGTCATGGTCGGCGTTGCGCCGGCGGCGGCGCAGCTCCCCGAGACCGGCCCGCCTGGCCCGCCCGGTGCATTCACGGCACAAACCCGGAGCTTTGCCTGCGCAATTCGCAACAAGGGCTCCTGGCTGGTGCGGTTCGAACCGATCACCGGCGCGCCGGGCCGCTACCGCTGGTCCGAGATGGGCGGGGTCGAGTTCGAAGAGCACGCCGACGCGTTCGTCGCGATCGGCGGCGGTCACCTGGTGCATTACTCTGCAAACGGGTTCATCGGGGTCGGTCACGACGGCAAGATCCTCACCGGCAGCTGCATCGACCTTGATCCGCTGCTCGCGACATCGCGGACAGGGAGCGACGGCGCGGCGCTGCTGGCCGAGAACGACAAGCTGCGCGACATCCTGCGCGGGACCGGGGCCGAAATGGGCGCGCGGCCAGCGCGTTTCAGCCACGACCAATGGCGCGAAATCGGCGGCTGGATGCACGGCTGTCTGCGCGATCACCCCTCGCCCGACGCGCCCGATGTCGCGGTCGGCCTGAAGATGAACCTCGGGCTCGACGGGCGCGTCGATCCCGCGCAGCTGCGGCTGCTGCATCCGGGGTCGGCGCAGGACGACCGGGCGCTGAACGCCGTGGCCTTCGCGCTCGAACGCTGCGGCGCGGTGCCGCTTGCCGGCGTCGAGCTGCGGTCGCCGCTGAGCTTCGAGATGCGGGTCAACCCGTCCAGCGGTGTCAGCAACCCGGCGGCGCCGTTGCGCTGATGCGCCCCGATGTTCGAGGGATCTTGCTTTATCATTGCGGCTTCGAGACGCTGCCGATCATGGAACGGCCCGGCGCATCGACGCCTTGTTCGGCCGGGCAGTGCTGTGAGGTGCGGGCTTGCTGAATGGTAAGGATGCGGCCCTCGCGCCGCGCAGGGTCGGGCGGGGTCGAAGTTCTCCGCGGGTGAAAAGATGACCGGTGCAGCGCCACGTCGGACCGGTCGGCGGCCGGCCGGCGGGCTGCGGGGCTTGCTGCTGCGGCTCGGGCGGCCGCGCAGTATCGACCCCGAACGGCTCGCCACCGAACAGCACGGCGCGGCCGGGGTGACGCAGATCCACCCGGCGCTGCGCGGCAGCCACGCGCTGCCGGCCAATGTCACCGACCGGCACCGGCTGAGCGCCGCCGCCGGCGCCGCCGGCTTCGCGCTGCGTGACGTGCCGACCCGGCAGGTCGCCGCGACCCGGCTGCTGCGGTTGCGCGACATCCGGATCGCCGCCTGTCTTGACGGTGACGCGCGCGAGTTTGCGCCGGCGCTGTTTACCGCCCGCGGCCGCGCGCTCGACCTGGCCCAGCTCGGGTTTCGTTCCGGGCACGCGGCGCTGCTGCGCGGCGCCACGCCGCCGCTGCGGCTGCCGCACGGCACCTGGATCCTGGAACACGGCCACGACAACCACGCGCGCTGGCTGACCGCGCACCTGCCCAAGCTGCTGCTGTTGCAACGGCGCGGGCTGCTCGGCGGGCTGATCCTGCCGGCGCGGCGCGGCCGGGCGATCGACGCCTCGCTGGCGATGCTCGGGATCGATCCCGCCGGGCAGCCGGTGCTGGCCGCCGGGCAACTGCTCGAGGTCGCCGATCTCACCGTGGTGACCGCCGACCCGTTCCACCCCGAGCTGCTGCATCCGCTGCGCGACGCGCTGCGTCCGGCCGGGACCGGCGCCGCCGACCGCAGGGTCTACATCAGCCGGGCGCGGCGGCGCGACGGCAAGCTGGCCAACGAGGACCTGTTGTGGCCCGAGCTGCGCGCCGCCGGCTTCGAGAAGGTCCATATGGAGGATCTCGACTTCGCGGCGCAGGTCCGGCTGATGAGCGAGACCGCGGTGCTGCTGGCGCCGCAGGGGGCGGGGCTGGCCAACATGATCTTCTGCCCCGAGGGCGCCGACATCGTCGAGATCGCCGATCCTGACCGGCCGGACCCGTTCGGCTATGCCCTGGCGACGGCGATGGGGCACCGGTTCTGGTGGCTCGCGGCGCAGCCTACTGCGGCCGGCGCCAGGCCGGCCGGCACCCTTCTGGCCGACATCGCCGAGGTGAAATCCGTGCTGCGCCGGATCGGTGCGCGCCGCGCCGCGGACCGGCCCCAGGCCGGCGCCGTCCCGAGGGTTGAGGAGGATTTGTCAATCAGATGAGGGGCTTCCACGAAAAACCTCGGGTGTCGCGGGGTCAAGGAAAAAACCTCTTGCGGCCCCCGGTCACTAACCGTAGAACCCCCCTCACCGGCGGCGCAGAGATGCACGGCGGGGCGCCAGACGGGGCGGCGGCGAAAGTCGGGGCCCGGGACGGTGGACGGAAATTCTGAGGCAGACGGGCGGGCGCGCCGCAAGTTAGGGCGCATCCGGTATGTTTGTCTCGACGCTCTTTGAAATCGCAAGTATCTGA
>JBFGEI010000189.1:0-6321 GCA_041580155.1 Limimaricola sp. | reverse complement strand
CGCGAGATCGAGGGCGCGAAGACCGTGATCGAGGCGGCGCGCCGCACCTTCCAGCGCGAGATGCGGCTCTACACGATCAGGGACGTGGCGCTGTCGATGCTGTACGGGCTGCTGATCGTCGGCGTGGTCGGCTGGGCGCTCTGGCTGTGGATCAGCGGCCTGACCAGTGTCGGCGTGGTGGCGGCGGCGACCGCGCTGTGCCTGCGGCTCAACGCGATGACTGGCTGGATCATGTGGGCGGTCACCAACTTCTTCCAGAACCTCGGGGTGGTCTCGGAGGGCATGCAGACCATCGCCCAGCCGATCACCCTGACCGATGACGGCGACGCCCGCGCCCTGACGGTGCGGCGCGGCGAGATCGCGCTGAAGGGTCTGGAACACCGCTACGGCCGTGATGCCGGCGGCGTCGGCCCTCTCGAGATGGTGATTCCTGCGGGACAGAAGATCGGCCTGGTCGGGGCCTCGGGCGCCGGCAAGTCGACCCTCGTGAAGCTGATGCTGCGGTTCTACGACCCCGACCAGGGCCGGATCGAGATCGACGGCCAGGACATCGCCCGGGTCACCCAGGACAGCCTGCGCGGCGCCATCGGCATGGTGCAGCAGGACAGCGCGCTGCTGCATCGCTCGGTGCGCGAGAACATCCTCTATGGCAAGCCCGAGGCGACCGATGCCGAGATGATCGCCGCGGCGATGCAGGCCGAGGCGCATGACTTCATCCTCGACCTGGTCGATGGCGAGGGCCGGATCGGCTACGACGCCCAGGTCGGCGAGCGCGGCGTGAAACTCTCGGGCGGTCAGCGCCAGCGGATCGCGCTGGCCCGGGTGATTCTGAAGGACGCACCGATCCTGATTCTCGACGAGGCGACCAGCGCGCTCGACAGCGAGGTCGAGGCGGCGATCCTCGAGACCCTGTACCGGATGATGCAGGGCAAGACCGTGATCGCCATCGCGCACCGGCTGTCGACGATCGCCCGGATGGACCGGATCCTGGTGATGGAGGACGGCCGCATCGTCGAAGATGGCAGCCACGACGCGCTGCTCGAGCGCGGCGGCATCTATGCCCGGTTCTGGAGCCGCCAGTCCGGTGGGTTCCTCGGGACCGACGATGCCAGCGCCACGGAGGCCGCCGAATGATCGACATGTCGCGCTGGATCGCCCCGTTCAGACCCGCCATCGGGCCGCCGCCGGCGACGCTTTACGCCTTCCTGCGCTGGGCGCTGAGCGGCAGCTTCCTGGTCACCGGGCTGGGCGCGCTGGTGTCGATGGCGGCAGGCGTGCTCGAGGTCCTGTCGGCGCTGATCCTCGGCCATGTGATCGACACCGCGCTGGCCGCCGGGCCGGACGGGTTCTTCGTCTCCAACCTGTGGCTGCTGCTCGCCGTCGGCGCCTTCTTCGTGCTGCTGCGGCCGGTGGTGATGGGGCTGTCGGGGGTGATGCAGACGGTGGTGCTGTCGCCGTCGATCTACACGCTGGTGCTGTCGCGGCTGCACCGCCACACGCTGGGCCAGGCGGTCAGCTTCTTTGACAACGACTTCGCCGGCCGCATCGCGCAAAAGCAGATGCAGGCGGCGCGGGCCACCACCGACCTCACCGTCGACATGATCCAGACCGTGTTCTTCGCGCTGGCCTCGCTGGTCGGCTCGGCGCTGCTGCTGCTGACCATCGACGGGCTGACCGCCGGGCTGCTGACGCTGTGGCTGCTGGGCTACGTGGTGCTGATCCGCGCCTTCATGCCGAGAATCCGCGCCACCTCGACGGCGCGCGCCTCGGCCCGGGCGATGGTGACCGGCCAGGTGGTCGACACCATCACCAACATCAAGACCGTGAAGCTGTTCGGCCATGCCGAGCACGAGGACCGCGCCGCGATCGACGCGATGCACCAGTTCCGCGAACGGTCGCTTGGCTTCGGCAAGGTGTCGGCGGCGTTCCGGTTCTGGCTAATGGCGCTGGCCGGTACGCTGCCGATCATCGTCACCGGCGCGACGCTGGTGTTCTGGAGCCAGGGCGGCGCCAGCGCCGGCGACATCGCCGCCGCCGGCACGATTTCGCTGCGGCTGGCGCAGATGACCGGCTGGGTCAGCTTCACGCTGATGGGCATGTATTCCAACCTCGGCGAGGTCGAGGACGCGATCCACACGCTGTCGCCGGCGCATGGTCTGACCGACCGCCCCGACGCCCGCGACCTGACCGTGACCCGCGGCGAGATCCGCTTCGAGGAGGTCAGCTTCACCTATGGCGGCGACGCCGGCGGGTTGCGCGGCATCGACCTGACCATCGCTCCGGGCGAAAAGCTGGCGGTGGTCGGCGCTTCCGGGGCCGGCAAGTCGACGCTCGTGGCGGCGCTGCTGCGGCTTTACGACGTGGAGCACGGCCGGGTGCTGATCGACGGTCAGGACATCCGCGACGTGACCCAGGAAAGCCTGCGCCGGCGGATCGGCATGGTCACCCAGGACACCGCGATGTTCAACCGCTCGGCCCGCGACAACATCCGCTACGGTCATCCCGATGCCAGCGACGCCGATGTGGAACGCGCCGCGCATCGCGCCGAGGCGCATCACTTCATCAGTGGCATGGCCGACGCCCGCGGCCGCAAGGGCTATGACGCGCATCTGGGAGAGCGCGGCGTCAAGCTGTCGGGCGGCCAGCGCCAGCGGGTGGCATTGGCCCGCGCCATGCTGAAGGATGCGCCGATCCTAGTGCTCGACGAGGCGACGAGCGCGCTCGACAGCGAGGTCGAGGCACAGATCCAGATCGCGCTCGAACAGGCGATGCAGGGAAAGACGGTGATTGCCATCGCGCACCGGCTGTCGACCATTGCGCGCATGGACCGGATCGTGGTCATGGAGGGCGGCCGGATCGTCGAGCAGGGCAGCCATGACGACCTGCTGGCGCGGGGCGGGGTCTATGCCCGCTACTGGACCCGGCAATCGGGCGGCTTCCTCGGCCAGGAGGCCGCGGAATAGAGCCTGAACGGAGCCTGAGCATGACCGAAACCAGCCCGACGCAGCCCGATGCCGCACCGGCGCAGCTGCGGATCGAACAGCTGACGCATCACGGCATGGGCCGGGCCGAGGATGGCACGCTGGTGCCGCGGGTGCTGCCCGGCGAGCTGGTCGAGCTGACCGGCGACTCGGTGCGGGTGCTGACGCCGTCCAGCGACCGGGTGTCGCCGCCGTGCCGCCATTTCAAGACCTGCGGCGGCTGCACCATGCAGCACGCCGCCGACCCGTTGGTCGCCGCCTGGAAGGCCGGGATCGTCAGCACCGCGCTGCGGGCGCAGGGCATCGAGGCCGAGATCGCCGGGGTCGAGACCTCGCCGCCCGACAGCCGGCGCCGCGCCAAGCTGTCAGGCCGCCGCACCAAGAAGGGCGCGCTGGTCGGGTTTCACACCCGCGCCTCGGACACGCTGATCCCGGTGCCGGGCTGCCGGCTGCTGCTGCCGTCGCTGATCGCCGCGATCCCGGCGCTCGAGGCGGCGACCGAGCTTGCCGCCTCGCGCAAGGGCGAGATCGGGCTGACGGTCACCGATTCCGTCGGCGGGCCGGATCTGCACATCGACACCGACAAGCCGCTGACGCCGCAGCTGCGGGTCGAAATGGCGGCGCTGGCGCAGCGTTTCGGCCTGTCGCGGCTGGTCTGGGCCGACGAGCAGGTGGTCGAACTCAACGCCCCGGTGCAGCAGTTCGGCGCAGCCCGGGTGCTGCCGCCGCCGGGCGCCTTCCTGCAGGCGACGCGGCACGGCGAAGCGGCGCTGCTGGCGCAGGTCCGCGACGCGGTGGCCGGCGCCGGGCGGATCGTCGACCTGTTCGCCGGCTGCGGCACCTTCACCCTGCCGCTGTCCGAAATCGCTGAGGTCCACGCGGTCGAGAGCGAGGCGCCGATGCTGGCGGCGCTCGATCGCGGCTGGCGCGGCGTGCCCGGGCTGAAGCGGGTCAGCACCGAGGCCCGCGACCTGTTCCGCCGGCCCTTGCTGCCTGACGAGCTGGCCCGGTTTGATGCCGCCGTGATCGACCCGCCGCGCGCTGGCGCCGCGGCGCAGGTCGCGGCGCTGGCCGAAAGCCGGGTGCCGGTGATCGCCATGGTGTCGTGCAGCCCGGCCAGTTTCGCGCGCGACGCGCGGCTGCTGCTCCAGGTCGGCTACGCGATGGGTCCGGTCACCGTCGTCGACCAGTTCCGCTGGTCGCCGCATGTGGAGTTGGCGACACGTTTCACCCGCGATTAACCGTCGCAGCGGCAGTCTCGGCTATGACGGTATTGGCGAATCCGGTATCACGATGGCAATATTCGGCACAGACCGGGGCAGGCAGCAGATCATGAAACTTTCCAGACGCAGCGTACTCATCGGCGCGCCGGCGCTTCTTGCCGCCTGCGGCAGCAGCGCCCAGATCGCCGGCTACAGCGGCCCGCCGATCACCGGCATCATGGCGTTCAAGGAAAAGCGGACCCTGTACCTGCTGAACGGCAACAAGGCGGTCAAGACCTACCCGTTCCAGCTTGGGTTTTCGCCGGTCGGTCACAAGCAGTTCGAGGGCGACGGCAAGACCCCCGAAGGCACCTATCTGATCGACCGCCGCAACCCTCGCAGCGAGTATCACCTGTCGATCGGGATCTCGTATCCCGACATCGACGATGTCACCTTCGCGCGCGCCAACGGCAAGAGCCCAGGCGGCGAGATCTTCATCCACGGCACCCCGAAGCAGGTCGAGGGCCGCAAGGACTGGACCGCCGGCTGCATCGCCGTGACCAACGCCGAGATCGAGGAGATCTACGGCATGGTCGGCACCAACACGCCGATCTTCCTCAAGCCCTGAAACGATAACGGCGCCGGGCTGTCGCCGGGCGCCGTTCGATATCGCTGCGCGCTGTGGCGCCTCAGGCGGCCAGCACCATGGTCCACCAGATCTTGCCGGTGGTCTCCTGGTACCAGGCCAGGCCCATGCGAGTCGCGGCCGGGTCGAGAATCACGTCGCGAGTCGACGCCTCTTCCATCCAGGCCGCAAGGGTCTCGAGCTCGTTCTCGAAGGTCTCGGAGATCGTCTCGCCGATCATCCGGCCGCGGTAGCCGACCCGGTTCAGCCGGTCGACCGGCGACGAGCCGTCCGAGCCGAAATGCCAGGGCCGGTTCTGCACCGCCATGTCGCGCGAATGGGTCGCGGCGGCGGCGGTCAGCAGCGGGTCCAGCGTCAGCGGCGTCACGCCGCGGGCCTGCCGCAGCGTGTTGACGCCGTCGAGCATGCGGTAGGGAATCTGCGCCTCGTCCTCGGGAGAGATCCGGTAGACCTGCGGCAAGGGCAGCCCGTCGGGGCCAATTCGGCCCTTGGTCGAGGTGCAGGCCGCCACGCCGGTCAACAGAAGGCCGAGAATCACGCTGCGTCGCTGCATAAAGCACCTTAATTGCAAGATCGGGGATCTGATTAGCGGCACTGGCGCGACAGTTCAAACGGGATCGGCGCCGAGCGGCCGATTACACGCTTCGGTGAATTGCGGGACACGGAAGCGTGACCTATCAGACAGGCGAGATCGCATTCCCTTCAGGAGATTCGCATGGCTCGGGATTCTCAGAGCTTCAACCGCCGCGGCTTCGTTGCCGCAACGGCCGCCTTCGGCGCCGGTCTTCTGGCCGCGCCGGCGGTGGCGCAGACCACCGGCAACTCGACCGAGATCGAGCGCGACATCTCGTCCTCGGTCAGCCGCAACGTCTCGAGCTTCCGCACGCTCGATTGGCGGCCCTATTTCGCCAATCTCAACAACGGCGCGATCCTTGCCGACACCCAGAGCCGTGCGCTGCATTTCTGGAGCGCCGACGAGATGACCTACCGGCTGTACCCGACTTCGGTGCCGCTGACTCCGGACCTGACCCGGCTGGGCCGGACCGAGATCACCAAGCTGGTCGAGGGACCCGACTGGCGCCCGACGCCGTCGATGCTCGAGCGCAACCCGGAATGGCCGGCCTATATTCCTGCCGGTCCGGACAGCCCGCTTGGCACCCACGCGATGTGGCTGTCCTGGCAGTACTACCGGATCCACGGCACGCATGACACGCGCAAGATCGGTCGCCGGTCGTCGAACGGCTGCATCGGTCTTTACAACGAGCACATCGCCGAGCTGTTCAGCCTCAGCACCATTGGCACCCAGGTGATGTTGATCTGAGACGTGATCGGACTGCAGACAGGGAAAGGGGGCCGCGAGGCCCCCATTTTCGTGTCAGATCCAGCCCGACAGGTTTTCGCGGATCACCCGCTCGAGCACGTCGATATGCTCGACGTCGTCGTTGAGGCAGGGGATGTAGGTGAAATCGGTGCCGCCGGCCTCCTCGAAGCT
>JBFGEI010000188.1:0-6330 GCA_041580155.1 Limimaricola sp. | reverse complement strand
CCTGCGGCATCACCGTGTAGATCTCGACCGACGACATGCGTTCCTTGATCGCGCGCTCCATGCGGAGCAGGCCGACGCGGTACTGGTTCTCCATCAGTTCGCCGACCGAACGCACCCGGCGGTTGCCGAGGTGGTCGATGTCGTCGATCTCGCCCTTGCCGTCGCGCAGTTCGACCAGCGCCTTGATGCAGGCGACGATATCTTCGCGGCGCAGCGTGCGCTGGCTGTCCTCGGCGTCGAGGTTCAGGCGCATGTTCATCTTCACCCGGCCGACGGCCGAGAGGTCGTAGCGCTCGCTGTCGAAGAACAGCGTGTCGAACAGGTTCGACGCGGCGTCGACGGTCGGCGGCTCGCCGGGGCGCATCACCTTGTAGATTTCCATCAGCGCGGATTCGCGGTTCCACGACTTGTTGTCGGCGGCCACGGTGTTGCGGATGTACGGGCCGACGTTGATGTTGTCGATGTCGAGCACCGGAATATCGGTGATCCCGGCTTCGACCAGATCCATGACGGTACCGCCGGTGATCTTGCCTTCCTTGTCGAACTCGAGCGTCAGCTCATCGCCGGCCTCGACGTAGATCGCGCCGGTGGTTTCGTCGATGATGTCGCGGGCGACGAACTTGCCGACGATGTGGTTGAACGGCACCAGCAGGTCGGTGACCTTGCCTTCGTCGATCAGCTGCTTGACCGCGCGCGGGGTGACCTTGTCACCGGCCTTGGCGATCACTTCGCCGGTGGCGGCGTCGACCAGGTCGTAGGTCGGACGGGTGCCGCGGGCGCGCTCGGGGAAGAACTTGGTGACCCAGGAGTTGGCCTTCTTGTCGAGGCTGTAGTCCACGGTGTTGTAATACGCATCCATGATGCGTTCCTGGTCGAGACCCAGCGCGTAGAGCAGCGTGGTGACCGGCAGCTTCCGGCGACGGTCGATCCGCGCGAACACAAGGTCCTTGGCGTCGAATTCAAAGTCGAGCCAGGAGCCGCGGTACGGGATGATCCGGCAGGCGAACAGCAGCTTGCCCGAGGAGTGGGTCTTGCCCTTGTCGTGGTCGAAGAACACGCCCGGGGAGCGGTGCATCTGGGACACGATCACCCGCTCGGTCCCGTTCACGATGAAGGTGCCGTTGTGCGTCATCAGGGGCATGTCGCCCATGAACACGTCCTGCTCCTTGATGTCCTTCACCGACTTGGCGCCGGTGTCCTCGTCGATATCGAACACGATGAGGCGCAGCGTCACCTTGAGCGGTGCGCTGTAGGTCATGTCGCGGGCCTGGCATTCCTCGACGTCGTATTTCGGCTTCTCGAGCTCGTATTTCACGAACTCGAGCGTGGCGGTCTCGTTGAAGTCCTTGATCGGGAACACCGACTGGAACACGCCCTTGATGCCTTCACCGTCGGTGGGCTCGGGCTGGTCGCCGGACTTCAGGAACAGGTCGTAGGACGACTTCTGTACCTCGATGAGGTTCGGCATCTCCAGCACTTCGCGGATCTTGCCGTAATATTTGCGCAAACGTTTCTGGCCGAGGAAGGACTGAGCCATGGGTGTCGTCACCTTTCAGGTCTCTGCGGACTGCCGGGCCGGCGGGGAAGGCCTCGGCATCCTTGCGAGAGGGGAGTTCCGGTCAATTCACGATCTTCGTCCCACCGAAGACCTCCCGACCGGGGAACCTGCCCGAGACGGGGGCCGCACGCAGCCCCCTTCCAAGACGGGTTCGGCTGGACCC
Organism: Limimaricola sp.; assembly: GCA_041580155.1. Lineage (GTDB taxonomy): Bacteria > Pseudomonadota > Alphaproteobacteria > Rhodobacterales > Rhodobacteraceae > Limimaricola. The sequence goes on along the minus strand of JBFGEI010000188.1, from coordinate 4,609 downwards.
GCGAAACCGCGGATCCAGCCAATGTCGTGCGGTCGGGCGCGCCGTTGCGGCGCACCCGCCGAAATCAGGCCAGCTCGACCTTGGCGCCGGCTGCTTCCAGCTTCGCCTTGATCTCTTCGGCTTCGGCTTTCGCCGCGCCTTCTTTGACCTTGCCGCCGGCCTCGACGAGGTCCTTGGCTTCTTTCAGGCCCAGGCCGGTGATGGCGCGGACTTCTTTGATCACGTTGATCTTCTGCGCGCCGGCGTCCTTCAGGACGACGTCGAACTCGGTCTTCTCTTCTTCGGCAGCGGCAGCGTCGCCAGCCGGGCCAGCCATCATCACGGCGCCGCCGGCGGCGGGCTCGATGCCATACTCGTCCTTGAGGATGGTTTTCAGCTCTTGCGCCTCGAGAAGGGTCAGACCAACGATCTCTTCGGCAAGTTTCTTCAGATCAGCCATTTTATTTTCCGTTCAGTTCAGTTGTGTTCCAGCGAGAGGGCGTTCAAGCCCCCCTGCGTTCGGGATGCCTCAGGCAGCTTTCTCTTCGATGGTCGAGAGAATGCTCGCGATGTTAGAAGCAGGCGCGCCAATGGCACCGGCGATGTTGCTGGCGGGAGCGCCGATGCAGCCGACGATCGAAGCGATGAGCTCCTCACGCGACGGCATCTGGGCCACGGCCTTAACACCGGCAGTATCCAGAACAGTGTCCCCCATCGCCCCGCCGAGGATGACCAGTTTTTCGTTGGTCTTGGCGTAGGCATCGACCACCTTGGCGGCTGCCACGGGATCTTCGGAATAGGAGAGCACGGTCATGCCCGTGAGGAGGTTAGCGATGCTTGCGCAGGGCTTCCCCTCAAGGGCGATCTTGGCGAGCTTGTTCTTGGCAACGCGTACGGACCCGCCCGCTTCACGCATTTTCGCGCGCAGGTCCTGCATCTGGGCAACCGTCATGCCTTCGTAGTGGGCAACCACCACGACGCCAGAGCTTTCAAAGATTTGGCCGAGGTCCTCGACCACTTTCTCTTTCTGGGCTCTATCCACGGTTTACTCCAAGTTTGGGGGTTTCCCCCCGGCTCTATATGACCCCCGGAACCGGGGGCCGTTCGGGTCCGTTTCAGGGTCCCGAGGCCAAAATCGCCCGAAGGGAAGCGCAAGCTTCCGAACGGAAATCCTGTCTCGTTTCCCATCTCGGGAAGGACTTAGCGGGATCTCGCGATCCCCGCCCTCCGTCTCGGACAGGACGGGGCCGATGGTCTGGCCCCGCCATTCGCCGACCCCCGAAAGGGCCGGGAAATTCTGTGTGCGACGGGCTGGCGCCCGCCGCGGCCACGGCTCAGTTGCCGGTGGCGGTGCTGAGGTCGACCGAGACGCCCGGCCCCATGGTCGAGCTGAGCGCGACCTTCTTGAGGTAGGTGCCCTTGGCGCCGGCCGGCTTGGCCTTGCTCACCGCGTCGACGAAGGCGCGGATGTTCTCTTCCAGCTTGGCGGCGTCGAACGAGGCCTTGCCGATGCCGGCATGGATCACGCCGGCTTTCTCGACGCGGAACTGCACCTGGCCACCCTTGGCGGCGTTGACCGCGTCGGCGACGTCCATGGTGACGGTGCCGATCTTCGGGTTCGGCATCAGGTTGCGCGGGCCGAGGATCTTGCCCAGGCGACCGACGATCGGCATCATGTCCGGGGTGGCGATGCAACGATCGAAGTCGATCTTGCCGCCCTGAACCGCTTCCATCAGGTCTTCGGCGCCGACGACGTCGGCCCCGGCCTTCTTGGCCTCTTCGGCCTTGTCGCCACGGGCGAAGACGGCGACGCGAACGGTCTTGCCGGTGCCGTTGGGCAGGGTGACCGTGCCGCGGACCATCTGGTCGGCGTGGCGCGGGTCGACGCCCAGGTTCATCGCGATCTCGACGGTCTCGTCGAACTTCGCGGTGGCGTTGGACTTCACCAGAGCCACGGCCTCGCCGAGAGCGATCAGCTCCTGGCCGGCGAAGGCGTCACGGGCGGCGCGGGTACGTTTACCGAGTTTTGCCATGATTTAGCCTTTCACCTCGATACCCATCGACTTGGCGGAGCCAAGAACGGTCTGCATCGCAGCCTCGACGGTGGTCGCGTTGAGGTCCTTCATCTTGGCTTCGGCGATTTCACGCACCTGGGCCAGCGACACGGTCCCGGCGACTTCCTTGCCGGGCTGTACGGCGCCCTTGGCACGGTTGCGCTTGCCGACCGGCTTCAGGCCAGCGGCCTTCTTCAGGAAGAACGACGCCGGCGGAGACTTGATCTCCATCGTGAAGGACTTGTCCTGGTAGTAGGTGATCACGGTCGGGCAGGGCGAACCCTTCTCGAGGTCTGCGGTCTTCGCGTTGAAGGCCTTGCAGAACTCCATGATGTTGATGCCGCGCTGACCCAGCGCCGGGCCGACCGGCGGGGACGGGTTCGCTTCTCCGGCTTTCACCTGGAGCTTCAGCTGCCCCATTACCTTCTTGGCCATCTGGCCTCTCCTTGTTCTGTGCGGGTTGCCCCGCCTGTCGCAACACCGGTGCGGCGCGCCGCCCCGGCTTCTCGTCGCGCGGTCCGGTCCGGCAGCCGCGGCTGCCGCGCCGCCCGCGGGCCCCCGAGGGGGCCGTCAGCCTCAGGCCTGCTTGGAGACCTGGGTGAATTCCAGTTCGACCGGGGTCGCCCGGCCGAAGATCGACACCATCACCTTGAGGCGCTGGTTGTCCTCGTCGACTTCCTCGACCATGCCGTCGAAGTCCTCGAACGGACCGTCGTTGACCTTGACCCGCTCGCCGATCTCGAACCGGATCAGCGTGCGCGGGCTTTCCTCGCCTTCCTGAACCCGGTTCAGGATCTGGTTCACCTCGGCGTCGCGCATCGGCATCGGCCGACCCTGCGGTCCGAGGAAGCCGGTGACCCGGTTGATCGAGGTGACCAGGTGGTAGCCGACGTCGGACATCTCCATGTGCACCAGCACGTAGCCGGGCATGAAGCGGCGCTCGGTCGAGACCTTCTTGCCGCGGCGGATCTCGATGACTTCCTCGGTCGGAACCAGGACTTCGTCGATCACGTCCTCGAGCTGCTGCTCGGCCACCTTGGTCCTGATCTGCTCGGCGATCTTCTTTTCGAAGTTCGAGAGCACGGAAACCGAATACCAGCGTTTCGCCATGTTGCCCGATACCTTCAGTCGCAACCGGCCTCAGGACCGGAAATTCATTTCAATTCAGCGGCCCGCTCGCGAGCCTCCCGGAAAAGCAAAGCGGCGCGCAACTCGATTCGCCGCGCGCCTTGTCCGGATTTGGCTGGCTGATACAGGCCAGCGTCCGCAAGTTCAAGCCCCCGGCGAGATCGCGGCACCGCCTCAGGCGGCGAGCGCCTCGAGAACCGCCTGCAGGCCGGAGCGGATGCCCAGATCGACGAGCGAGAAGAAGGTCGCGGCCAGCGCCGCGAGGATGAACACCATCACGGTGGTCAGCAGCACTTCGCGACGCGAGGGCCAGACCACCTTGGCGATCTCGGCACGGGTCTGCTGCGCGAATTGGACGGGGTTGGCTCTGGCCATCATGCTCACCTTTCCGGGGATCGGTGCGGGACATACGGACCCGCCGCGGCGATTGCAAGCGGCGCGGCCGCAGTAACGGGCCTGGCAGGGGCAGGGGGACTCGAACCCACGACCCTCGGTTTTGGAGACCGATGCTCTACCAACTGAGCTATACCCCTAGGCCGCCCTCCGAGTAGTCCCATTCCGCGGCGGGATCAAGGGGTCGCGACACCGCCGATGCCGGTCGTTGCGGCAGCCTGGCCGGCTCCGCCAGCCCGGCCGCCCTGCCCGGTCGCCCGGCCTTGTCCTCGGGCCGCGCATCGGCATCATGCGCGCGACCTCGCCAAAGGAGACCAGGCCCAAGTGTCGCTGCGCAAACGCCTCGCCCGCTCGCCCCTGCTGATCGGCCTTCTGGGCGGGCTGGCCACCGCCTATCTGCGGCTCTGCGGCCGCAGCAGCCGCTGGGACCACTCCGGCATCCCCGAGTTGCGGGCGGCGCTGGCCGAGGGCCCGGTGTTGCTGGTGCTGCGGCATTCGCGGCTGCTGATGGCGCCGCTGCACTGGCCCGAGGGCGCCGGCGAGCTGTCGACGCTGCACGACACCTCGCCGATCGCGATGGTCGCCGGCGACACGCATCGGCGAATCGGGCTGCAGCCGATGGCGATGTCGGCCCGCACCTCGAATCGGGTGCTGTCGCGCGCGGTGCTGAAGCGGTTGCGCGAGGGCGCCTGCATCGGGCTGACCGCCGACGGGCCGCTGGGCCCGGCCGAGGGCATCAACGACCCGCCGCTGGACTGGGCCCGGATCACCGGACGGCCGGTGTTCTTCTACGCCTATTCGATCAGCCGGCAGCGCCGCGCCGCCAGCTGGGACCGGTTGCTGATCCCGCTGCCCTGGGCACGCGGCGCGGTGGTGTTCAAGCGCTGGGACCGGCAGCTGACGCGGCACACCGAGGGCGCCGAGCGCGAGGCCGCCCGCGCCGCGATGAAGGCCGGGCTCGACGCCGCGACGGCGCAGGCCGACGCGATGCTAGGGCTGCCGCCGGGGCCCTAACAGGACCCCTGCCCCACCAAGCAGAAAGGCCGCCCCGAGGG
>JBFGEI010000187.1:0-6335 GCA_041580155.1 Limimaricola sp. | reverse complement strand
CACGCGTTCCATGCCGGCGGCGTGGAATCGGGCGATATCGTCCGGCAGGGCGTGCGCGGTCAGCGCGACGATCGGCGTCGCGCGGTTCGGGCCGGTGCCGCCGCGGATCGCGCGCGCCGCCGCGACGCCATCCATGCGCGGCATCGAGATGTCCATCAGGATCAGCTGGACCTTTTCGGTTTCCGCTGCCGCGACCCCCGCTTCGCCGTCGAAGGCGAAGCTGACGCTGTGGCCGCCGCGGCGCAGCATCTCGCCCACCACCTGTCGGTTGATCTCGTTGTCCTCGACCACCAGCACGTTGCACGGCGGCACCGGGATCGCGGTCGCCGGGTCGGGGCCGGCGGTCGGCCGACCGGGCATTTCGGCGTGTGGCAACTCCAGGCGGAGCCAGAAAAGGCTGCCTTCGCCGGGCTCGCTTTCGGCGCCGATCTCACCCCCCATCGCCCGCACCAGCCGCTGGACGATGCCGAGGCCGAGGCCGGTGCCGCCGGTGGTGCGCGCGTAAGAGGTGTCGAGTGTCACGAAATCCTCGAAGATCCGCGCCAGGTCGCGCTCTGACATGCCGACGCCGGTGTCGATCACCCGCAGTTCGACCAGCCCGCCGGCAACCCGCTCGGCCTCGATGGTGATCGCGCCGTCGCGGGTGAATTTCACCGCGTTGCCGACGAGGTTCAGCAGGATCTGCCGCAGCCGGCCCGGATCGCCGGCCAGATGTGCCGGAAGCGCCGGGTCGAGCGCGACCGAAAGCGTGTTGCCGTTGGCCTGGGCCAGGCTGCGCTGGCCGTCGACGACCTCGTGCAGCAGCGTGCCGATCTCGAAGGCCTCGTGGCTGATCTCGACCTTGCCGGCGTCGATCCGCGAGATGTCGAGCACGTCGTTGACGTGGCTCAGCAGCAGCTGGCCCGAGGTCTCCATGATCCGCAGCTGGTCGCGCTGCGCCGTGTCCAGCACGCTGTCGCGCATCAACTCCATGGTGCCGAGCAGCCCGTTGAGTGGGGTCCGCATCTCGTGGCTCATCACCGCGAGCAGGTCGGCCTTGGCCTTTTCGCCGGCCAGCGCATCGTCGCGGGCGCGGGTCAGTTCGGCCTCGGCCTCGAGGCGGGCGGTGATGTCGGTCAGGAAGGCCACGAAGATGGTGTCGCGGCCCTGCATCGCCGTGGCCACCGAGACCTCGACCGGGAAGGTGCTGCCGTCGCGGCGCCGGGCGCGCCCGGTAATCCGGCCCTCGGGCAGGGTCCCGGCCTCGCCGGTGGTGGCGACGCGGGCCATCGCGGCGATGATCGTGTCGCGCAGCTCGGAGGGTTCGATCAGCCCGGCGATGTCCGAGCCGAGCACCTGTTCGCGGGCGTGGCCGAACATCCGCACCGCGGCGGAGTTGAATTCGAGAATGTTGCCAGAGCTGTCCGCCGCCAGCACCGCGTCGATCGACGAAGACAGGATTGCCGAATAGCGGGTCGACGCCTCATGCGCGGCCTCGGCCAGCTCGCGTGCCTCGCGCAGCATCCGGATCGCCCAGCCCAGCATGCCGATCAGCGCCACGATCAGCACCAGCGTGGTCGCCGCGACCCGGAACAGCGTCGCGTGCACCGCGCCGCGGCTGGCGTCGGCCAATACGGCAAAGGTGCCGTTGGCGGTGACCGCCATGTCGCGCACCGAAGGGCCCAGCGCCTGCAGCCGCGGCGACAGTTCGGGCAGCGCCGCCGCGAGCACCTCGTCGCTGGCGTCGATCGCCGGGATCGCGCGGTCGAGTGCCGCTTGGACGCTGGCCGGGTTCGAGGCCTGCGGCAGGTCCCGCATCGCCAGGTAGGCGCCGCCGGTCCGCATCGTGGCGATGCGGCCGTAGAACACGTCGAACCGCTGCCGCAGCTCCGCCAGGTCGGCGGCGCTGCCGCTTTCGGCGCGGGCCAGCGCGACCTCGAGCCGTCGGTATTCGACCTCGACCTGGCTCAGGGTCCACTGGATGTTGTCGGAACTCGCCGTTGCCTGGTCGTCGAGCTTGCGCAGCACGTCGACCGACATGACCGCCAGCGCCGACAGGGTCAGCACCACCGCCAGGATCAGCCCCACCGTGCGCCAGCCCAAGCTGGCAGTCGCACGACGCGAGGCGGGAACGACGAGCGTCGGGGTCACTGGGTGTCGCCCACGACCTCGAGCCGGTCAAGCTGCCAGATCGAGCGCGAATAGGTCTGCTCGGTCTGCCATTCGGGGTCGGAATCATAGGGGTAGACGATCCACAGCGGACCGTTGCCGCGCCGCGACATCGGCGCGCCGTTCTGGGTCAGCGCGACGATCGGCCCGGTGCTGTCCTGGGCGTCGGACGCCGGGATTTCGACCGAGTAGTCGTTGACCGCGGTGGCGATGATCATTTCGGCGTCGTCGATGCCGAGCGCCGCCATCAGATCGTGCAGCGAGACCCCGGTGAAGGTCTGCGGACCGTCGGTCCAGATCGTGCTGGTGGTGAATTCATCGCCGGCCATTGCGGCAAGCGCTTCGCGATCGAGCTGCACCATGCCATCCGGCGTCGCGGCGTCGGGAACACCGGTCACGGTCAGCAGCACCGGGCCTTCCGGCGCGGCAAAATCGGCCTGGGCAGCAAGCGCCGGCGCCAGCAGCACTGCCGCCATGATCGGTGCGGCAAGAAAACGGGACGTGGGCATCGGATACTCCTTGCTGTTCGGCCGCGGCGCGACCGCATGTGGGGAAGGACCGGCTGGTCCTCTGGCGAAAGAGCATCCGCGCCGTAGGATAATCGGAGGTTTACGCCGGGCAGTTTTCCACGGCGAAATCCGAAGCCTTTTCCGATTCACCCCATGTTGAGGAATTCGCGGCTAAGACCGATGCGGCGGGAGGGTGGTCCCGAGATCCGGAAGCGCGGCGCCTCGTGCTTTGTCGGGACCCGGCGATCCGGAACGGCATCAGTGGGAGTTTGCGAGTCATGCGTGTTTTGATTGCCGATGATCATGACCTCGTGCGCGAGACGCTGGCGAGCTATCTGATGTCCGAAGGCGCGACACTGGTGCGCACCGCCTCGAACCTGCCGGCGGCACTGGACGAGACCGAGAAGATCGGCCCGTTCGATATCGTGCTGCTCGACTGGAACATGCCGGGGATGGATGGGCTTTCGGGCCTAGCACGGATGATCGCGGCAAACGACGGCAACCCGGTCGCGATCCTGTCCGGCACCAGCTCGCGCGGTGTCATCGAACGGGCGCTGGCAGCTGGGGCGGCCGGCTTCGTGCCGAAATCTCTGGCGTCCCGGGCGGTGGTGGTGGCGGTGCGGGACATGGCCATCGGGAAGATCTTCACCCCCTTCGCGCCGGAAGCGGCGCCCGACCCGGTCAAGCGGATCGGCCTGACCCCGCGTGAGACCGAGGTGCTGCGCGGGCTGAGCCAGGGCCACTCCAACCAGGAGATCGCCGAGATCTACGGTTTGCAGGAGATTTCGGTCAAACTGCATGTCAGGACGCTGAGCCGCAAGCTCGAGGCGCGCAACCGCACCCATGCGGCGCTGATCGGCCGCGATCTCAAGCTGGTCTGATCTGGTTACGGCGCCGGCGGGTGCAGCAGCAGATCGGCGATCCGCGCCGCGGCCGGAGTCAGCGCGGTGCCGGCCCGGGTCAGCAGCCCGAACGGCGCCACCGCCAGCCCGAGGTCGATCGGCAACACGGCGCAGGCCGGACGCGGCCCAGTGGCAAACTGGGTGGCGACGGCACGGGCCACCGGTGCGATGGCATCGCTCTGCTGGATCAGCGCCAGGGTCAGCAGGAACGACGATGTCGAAATGCCGCCTGGCGGCGGCGGCAGCTTCAACTCGGCCAGACGGTTCAGCACGGTATCGCGCAGGATCGCGCCGGGGCCGGGCAGGATCCAGTCGTGGGCCATCAGGTCCTCGGGCCGCAGCGCCGGCGCGGCCAGCAACCGATGGTCGCCGCGCACCACCAGGCTGACATGCTCGGGTCCGAGCGGCACGAAGTCGAACAGCGCCGGATCGCGGTCCGCCGGCAGCCGCGACAGGGCCAGGTCAAGCCGCCCTGCCAGCACGGCCTCGGCCAGCAGGTCCGAGGTCGCGACCTCGACTTGGACCCGCAGCGCCGGCAGCGCCAACCGCGCCGTGCGCAACCCCGGCAGCACCCGGTCCAGCGCCGGACCGGTCACCGCGCCGAGCCGCACCTCGCCGGCCTCGCCGCGGCCGATCTCGTCAAGCTCGCGCCGCGCATCCGACAGCTCGATCAGCACCCGCCCGGCGCGCCGGGCCAGCGCCGCGCCCTGCGCAGTCAGCGCGATGCCCCGGCCGTCGCGGACCCGCAGCGGGTGGCCGGCGATCTGCTCTGCCTCGGCCAGCAGCCGCGACGCCGCCGGCTGGCTCAGCCCGAGCGCGCTGGCGGCCTGGCCGATCTGGCCGCGCTCGGCCAGCGCCGCGAGCAGCCGCAGATGCGCCAGCTTGAGACCGCGCCGCATCAGGTCATCGGCCATCTTGGTATTCCATATCTGCTATGAGTCGATCCGATACGATGATTTGACCGGTATGCCAATGACTGAGACTGTGCCCGCAAAACGGTCGACCCGTCCTGCCATGCCCGGCCGCTGCGCCGGCGGCCATGCAGACGCGGTGATCTTGAGGGGGAGCGCCATGTCGACGATCGACGCTGTCCGGTGGCCCGGCGACGCAATCCCCGTCTGCGGCGTTGCCGCGCAAACCGGGGCGGCGCCGTTCGCCCGGATACCGTATATGCAACGAAGCAACCCGCCGCGCCGCGCCCCCGACCGGGGCTTTGGTGTCGGCGCAGTCCGAAAGGCCCATCGATGACGTTTCAACCCGCCCCCTGGCCGCGCAAGCTGCGGTCGCAGGAATGGTTCGCCGGCTCCTCCAAGGACGCGATCTACCACCGCAGCTGGATGAAGAATCAGGGCCTGCCGGCCGACCTGTTCGACGGCCGCCCGGTGATCGGCATCTGCAACACCTGGTCGGAGCTCACGCCCTGCAACGCGCATCTGCGCGACCTGGCCGAGCGGGTGAAGTTCGGGGTCTACGAGGCCGGCGGCCTGCCGGTCGAGTTCCCGGTGTTCAGCCCGTCGGAATCGACCCTGCGCCCGACCGCGATGATGTATCGCAACCTCTGCGCCATGGATGTCGAAGAGGCGGTGCGCGGCAAGTGCATCGACGGCGTCGTGCTGCTGGCGGGCTGCGACAAGACCACCCCGGCGTTGCTGATGGGCGCCGCCAGCGTCGACCTGCCGGCGATCATGGTGTCCGGCGGGCCGATGCTGAACGGCAATTTCCGCGGCGAGCGGGTCGGATCGGGCACCCATCTGTGGAAGTTCTCCGAGGCGGTGAAGGCCGGCGAGATGACCGAGGCCGAGTTCATCGAAGCCGAGGCCTCGATGTCGCGGTCGCCGGGGTCGTGCAACACGATGGGGACGGCCAGCACGATGGCGAGCATGGCCGAAGCGCTGGGCATGGCGCTGTCGGGCAACGCCGCGATCCCCGCGGTCGACAGCCGGCGCCGGGTGATGGCGCATCTGACCGGACGGCGAATCGTCGACATGGTGAAAGACGATTTGAAGCCGTCGGACATCATGACCAAGGCGGCCTTCGAGAACGCGATCCGCACCAACGGCGCGATCGGCGGCTCGACCAACGCGGTCATCCACCTGCTGGCGATCGCCGGGCGGGTCGGCATCGATCTCACGCTCGACGATTGGGACCGGCTGGGCCGCGACGTGCCGACCATCGTCAATCTGATGCCCTCGGGCAAATACCTGATGGAGGAGTTCTTCTACGCCGGCGGCCTGCCGGTGGTGATCCAGCGGCTCGGCGAGGCGGGGCTGCTGCACCGCGACGCGCTGACCGTGTCCGGCGGCACGCTGTGGGACGAGGTCAAGGAGGTGCGCAACTGGAACGAGGATGTGATTCTGCCGGTCGAGCGGGCCCTGGCGAAATCGGGCGGCGTCGCGGTACTGCGCGGCAACCTGGCGCCGCAGGGCGCGGTGCTGAAGCCCTCGGCGGCGACGCCGTCGCTGATGGTGCACCGTGGCCGCGCCGTGGTGTTCGAGGACATCGATGACTACAAGGCGCGGATCAACGACGAGGATCTCGACATCGACGAGACCTGCGTGATGGTGCTGAAGAATTGCGGTCCGCGCGGCTACCCAGGGATGGCCGAGGTCGGCAACATGGGGCTGCCGCCGAAGATCCTGCGCCGCGGCATCACCGACATGGTGCGGATCTCCGACGCCCGGATGTCGGGCACCGCCTATGGCACCGTGGTGTTGCACACCTCGCCGGAGGCGGCGGTCGGCGGGCCGCTGGCGGTGGTGCGCAACGGCGACATGAT
>JBFGEI010000186.1:0-6366 GCA_041580155.1 Limimaricola sp. | reverse complement strand
GGCGGCCCCGAGCGCAACCCGGAAGCGGCGCGGCTGTCCGAACTGCTGCAGAACGTCACCTTCGTCGAACGGCCGTTCCACGCCACCACCTTCGCAAGCGTGGTGCGCTCGGCGCTGCGCGGACGGCTGCGGCAGTTCGAGGCACGCGACGGGCTCGAGCGGCTGCACCAGAGCCAGGAGACGCTGCGCACCGCGATGCTCGCCGGGCGGCTCGGCACTTGGGAATACGAGGTCGGCTCGGGCGAATTCCTGGCCTCGCCGATGGTCCGGGCGATCTTCGGCCGCGGTCCGGACGATACGCTCGATCTGGCGGATTTCATGGCCGGGCTCCATCCGGAAGACCGCGACGCCGTGGTCGCCGCCGCGGGTCGCGCGGTGCAGGAGCATACCGACTACGCCGTGTTGTTTCGCAGCTACTGGCCCGACGGCAGCCTGCACTGGATCGAATCGCACGCGCGGGTGGTGGTCGGCGACGACGGGGCGCTGCGGCTGATCGGGGTGTCGTCCGACGTCACCGCCCGCAAGCAGGCGGAACAGGACCAGCGCCAGATCAACGAAACCCTCGAGCTGCGGGTCGCCGAACGGACCCGCGAACTCGAACAGGCCCACGCCCATGTGCTCGAGGAAATCCGCCAGCGTGAGCAGACCGAGACCGAATTGCGGCAAGCACAGAAGATGGAGGCGATCGGCCAGCTGACCGGCGGCGTTGCGCATGACTTCAACAACCTGCTGATGGCGGTGATGGGCAATCTCGACATCCTGTCCAAGCACGTCGCCGACGACGGCCGGGCGGCGCGGCTGATCGACGGCGCGATACAGGGCGCGCAGCGCGGCGCCGCGCTGACCCAGCGGCTGCTGGCCTTCGCCCGGCGCCAGGACCTCAAGGTCGAGCCGCGCGACCTGATCGAGCTGTTGCGCGGGTCCGAAGACCTGCTGCGGCGCTCGATCGGCGACCAGGTCGAGCTGCATCTCGATCTGCCGCAGGCGTTGCCCTTCGCGATGGTCGACGGCAACCAGCTCGATCTGGCGCTGCTGAACCTGGTGGTCAACGCGCGCGACGCGATGCCCGACGGCGGCACGATCCGGGTGTCGGCCGACCAAGCCGACCTGACCGAGACCGCCGCCGATCTCGCGCCGGGTCGCTACCTGCGCATCGCCGTGACCGATACCGGGCAGGGCATGGACGAGGCGACGCTGAAGCAGGCGACGCAGCCGTTCTTCTCGACCAAGGAGCTGGGCAAGGGCACCGGGCTCGGGCTGTCGATGATTCACGGGCTGGCGCTGCAGCTTGGCGGCGCGCTGCGACTGTCGAGCGCGCCGGGGCAGGGCACCCGCGCCGAGCTGTGGCTGCCGGTCACCGAGGCGCCGGTGCAGGCCGCTCCGGCCGGCCCGGCACCCGAGCCCGCGCGCGCCAGCGGCCCGCTGCGCATCCTGTTCGTCGATGACGACGCGCTGATTTCGATGAGCAGCGTCGAGTTGCTCGAGGATCTGGGCCACGAGGTCACGCCGGCCTATTCCGGGGCGCAGGCGCTGGACCTGATGCGCGGCGAGGCCAAGTTCGACTTGCTGATCACCGATTTCTCGATGCCGAAGATGAACGGCGGCCAGCTGGCCCGGGCGGCGCGCGAATTGCGACCGGGACTGCCGATCCTGCTGGCGACCGGCTACGCCGACTTGCCGGCCGGCGTCGAGATCGACCTGCCGCGGCTTGCCAAGCCCTACCTGCAGCACCAGCTCGCGGCCGAGATCGCCCGGCTGGTCGGGTGATCGGTGCAACCGCGCCACGCGCACAGCGCTGCCCGGTGATCGGCCATGGCACATGTTCGCCTTTTGTGCTAGAGCGGGGAAAACATTGGCAGACCGCCGGGCAGAACCGGCGGAAAGGGGCGGGCATATGCGTGTACTGGGCATCGACCCCGGTCTGCGAAATCTGGGCTGGGGCGTGATCGAGGTGACCGGGGCGCGAACGCGCCATGTCGCCAACGGCACCTGCCGCTCGGAGGGCGACGCGCTGGCCGACCGGCTGCTGTCGCTGGCGCAGCAACTGCGCCGGGTGATCGCGGCCTACGCGCCGGATGCGGCCGCGGTCGAGCATGTCTTCGTCAACAGCGACGGCGCCGGCACGTTGAAGCTGGGCCAGGCCCGCGGCATCGCGCTGCTGGTGCCGGCCGAGGCCGGGCTGGCGGTCGGCGAATACGCCCCGAGCGTGATCAAGAAGGCGGTGGTCGGCAACGGCGCCGCCGCCAAGTCGCAGGTCGCGCACATGGTGCGGCTGCAGATGCCCGGCGTGGTGCTGCACAGCCCGGATTCCACCGACGCGCTGGCGATCGCGATCTGCCATGCGCATCACCTGCAATCGGCCGGCCATCTGGCCGCCGCGCTGGCCCGGGCCGAGGCGCGGGCATGATCGGCCGGGTCGCCGGACGGCTGGAATACCGCGCCACCGACCACGTGCTGATCGACGTGCGCGGCGTCGGCTACATCGTCTACGTGTCGGACCGGGTGCTGGCCGGGTTGCCCGGACCGGGCGAGGCGGTGGCGCTTTATACCGAACTGCTGGTGCGCGAGGACCTGCTGCAGCTGTTCGGCTTTCCGACGCTGGTGGAAAAGGAATGGCACCGCTTGCTGCTGTCGGTGCAGGGCGTCGGCGCCAAGGCGGCGCTGGCGATCCTCGGGGCGCTGGGCCCCGACGGGCTGGGCCGCGCCATCGCGCTGTCGGACTGGTCATCGGTGGCGCGCGCCAAGGGCATCGGCCCGAAGACCGCGCAGCGGGTGGTCAACGAATTGAAGGACAAGGCGCCGTCGGTGATGGCGATGGGCGCGACCCCGGCCGCCGTCGCCGACCCGGACGACGCGGTGATCGAAGACGCGACGCCGGCGCCGCGCCGCGCCCGGCCGGCGCCGAAGCCCGCCGGCAACGCCAACGCCCAGGCCGAGGCGCTGTCGGCGCTGGCCAATCTCGGCTACGCTCCGTCGGACGCCGCCGGTGCGGTCGCCGAATCCGCGCATGAGGCGCCCGAGGCCGGCACGCCCGAGCTGATCCGCGCCGCGCTGAAGCGGCTGGCGCCGAAGGAGCGCTGATGACCGACACCCCCGATCCCGTGGTCCGCCCCGCGCGCCTGGCCGAAGACCATGATCGCGCGCTGCGGCCGCAGGGCCTGTCCGAGTTCATCGGCCAGGCCGAGGCCCGCGCCAACCTGCGGGTGTTCATCGAAAGCGCCCGGATCCGCGGCGAGGCGATGGACCACACGCTGTTCCACGGCCCTCCGGGCCTCGGCAAGACCACGCTGGCGCAGATCATCGCCCGCGAGCTGGGCGTCGGCTTCCGGATGACCTCGGGGCCGGTGCTGGCCAAGGCGGGCGATCTGGCGGCGATCCTGACCAACCTCGAACCGCGCGACGTGCTGTTCATCGACGAGATTCACCGGCTCACCCCGGCGGTCGAGGAGGTGCTGTACCCGGCGCTCGAGGATTACGCGCTCGACCTGGTCATCGGCGAGGGTCCGGCCGCGCGCACCGTGCGGATCGAGTTGCAGCCCTTCACCCTGGTCGGCGCCACCACCCGGCTCGGCCTGCTGACCACGCCGCTGCGCGACCGTTTCGGCATCCCGACCCGGCTGCAGTTCTACAGCACCGACGAGTTGCACGAGATCGTCACCCGCAACGCCCGGCTGCTGGGCACGCCGGCCGATGACGACGGCGCCCGCGAAATCGCCAGGCGGGCCCGCGGCACGCCGCGGATCGCCGGGCGGCTGCTGCGCCGGGTCGTCGATTTCGCGGTGGTCGAAGGCGATGGGCGGGTGACCCGGGCGCTGGCCGACAGCGCGCTGACCCGGCTTGGCGTCGATCACCTCGGGCTCGACGGCGCCGACCGGCGCTACCTGCGGCTGATCGCCGAGGCCTATGGCGGCGGCCCGGTCGGCATCGAGACGCTGTCGGCGGCGCTGTCGGAAAGCCGCGACGCGCTGGAAGAGGTGATCGAGCCGTTCCTGCTGCAGCAGGGGCTGATCCAGCGCACCCCGCGTGGCCGGATGCTGGCGCATGCGGCGTGGCGCCACCTCGGGCTGGCGTCGCCGCCGGTGCCGGGGCAGGCGACGCTGTTCGACTGACGCCCGGGTTGCCCGGCCCGGCGCGGCGGCGTATTCGGGCGGCGATGAATGGGGAGTGCGGACGATGATGGAAGCGGACCGGGTTCAGGCGATGTTCACCCGCGGCGACGGCAGCTACATGTGCGCCCGCTGGGGCCGGCCGATCGCGCCGGTGGTGTTCGGCGTCGAGGACGAGACGCTCGGCACCATCAAGGCGGCGCTGCAGGCGGTCTGCCGGCTGGCCGATCACGACATCGTCGAGGTCGACCCCGAACTTGGCGTCAACCTGCTGATCTTCTTCTGCCGCGACTGGTCCGAACTGGCCGCGGTGCCCGATCTCGACCGGCTGGTGCCGGGGCTCGACGACCTGCTGGGCCGGCTGCAGGCGCAGGACGCCAGCCAGTACCGCGCGTTCCGCTTCGAACCCGACGGCGCGATCCGCGCCGGCATCGTGTTCCTGCGGATGACCGGCGAGATGGCCGACACCCCGGCAGACACTCTGGCGCTGAGCCAGGCGGTGCTGACCATGCTGACCTGGTCCGAGACCGCATTCGACAGCACTTCGCCGCTGGCGGCGGCGGCCGACGGCACGGTGATGCTCAAGCCCGAGATCGCCGGGCTTATCCGCGCCGCCTACGACCCGGTGCTGCCCGCCGCCTCGGACGATCCGGCAACCGCGCTGCGGCTTGCGGCGCGGGTCGCGAAGTGACGCACAGCCTGACGCTGCGGGTCTATTACGAGGACACCGACCTTGCCGGGCTGGTGTATTACGCGAATTATCTCAAGTTCATCGAGCGCGGCCGCAGCGAGTGGGTCCGCGAGATCGGGCTCGACCAGGCCGCGCTGCGCGAGGCCGGGCTGGTGTTCGCGGTGCGCCGGATCGAGGCCGATTACCTGAAGCCGGCGCGGTTCGACGACCTGCTGCAGGTCGGGACCGAGGTGATCGACCGCAGCGGCGCCAGCCTGACGATGCGGCAGACCGTGCGGCGCGACGGCATCGCGCTGTTCGAGGCGCGGGTGGTGCTGGTGGCGCTGGGCCCCGAGGGCCGGCCGCGACGGCTTCCGGCGGAACTCCGCCGAACCGGTGGCTAGCCGGTCGGCGATACTGTGACACGTTACGGCGATGTGCCATGCGCGACATTGGATTCCGCGCGCGGGATCGGCTAAGACGACCGCGACGCGGCCCACCCAGAGGTCGGACGGGCGAAAACAAAGAGCAGGCAGATGGAACAGGTAACCGACTTCTCGATGTGGGCGCTCTTCGCCCGCGCGACCATCACCGTGAAACTCGTCATGGTCATGCTGATCCTCGCCTCGGTCTGGTGCTGGGCGGTGATCGTCGACAAGGTGATCCAGTATCGCGCCGCGCGGGCCGAGGCCGAGCAGTTCGACCGCGCCTTCTGGTCCGGCGAGCCGCTCGACGCGCTGTTCGACGAGATCGGCGCCAACCCGCGTGGTGCCTCGGAACGGATTTTCGCCGCCGGGATGACTGAATGGCGCCGCAGCCACCGCCAGGACGGCGGGTTGATCGCCGGGGCTCAGGCCCGAATCGACCGCGGCATGGACGTGGCGATCGCCAAGGAGGCGGCGCGGTTGCAGCGCGGCCTGCCGGTTCTGGCGACCACCGGGTCGACCGCGCCGTTCATCGGCCTGTTCGGGACCGTCTGGGGCATCATGAACGCCTTCATCGAGATCGCCGAGGCGCAGACCACCAACCTCGCCGTGGTGGCGCCGGGCATCGCCGAAGCGCTGCTGGCCACAGGTCTTGGCCTGCTCGCCGCGATTCCGGCGGTGATCTTCTACAACAAGCTGTCGGCCGACAGCGATCGGCTGGTGTCGGGCTACGAGGCTTTCGCCGACGAATTCTCGACCATCCTCTCGCGCCAGCTGGACAGCTGACATGGGGGCGGGTGTCATGAAATCGGGCGGTGGCGGCAATCGCCGCGGACGCCGCCGGGGCCGGGCGCAGCCGATGGCCGAGATCAACATCACGCCCTTCGTGGACGTGATGCTGGTGCTGCTGATCATCGTCATGGTCGCAGCACCGCTGATGACCGTCGGGATTCCGGTCGAGCTGCCGCAGACCGCGGCCACCGCGCTGCCGGCGGACGAGGAAGAGCCGCTGACCGTCACCGTCACCGCCGATGGCGTGCTGATGATCCAGACCACCGAGGTGGCTCAGGAAGACCTGATCGGCCGGCTGCAGGCGATCGCGAGCGAACGCGAGGGCAACCGGATCTACCTGCGCGCCGACGGCGCCAACGCCTGGAACCGTGTC
>JBFGEI010000185.1:0-6376 GCA_041580155.1 Limimaricola sp. | reverse complement strand
TTTCGCGGCGCCACCTCGGGCGGTCTTCCGGGGCATCCGACGCTGTTCGACGCCAGCCTGCGGCCGCGCTTCGCCGATCTGACCGGCGATGCCGGGGCGCAGGCGCTGCTGGCACCGCTGCGCGATCGCACACGTCTGGTGCCGCTGCCCGGCGACCGGGCGCGCTGCGATCTCGACACGCCGCAGGACTGGGCCGACTGGCGCGCCCGCAGCGGCATCGCCAGATAAAAAGACGGGGGGCCTCGCCCCCCGCAGGTACTCGTCAATGCACGCCGTTACGGGCGTCAGCCGGCCAGCAGCCGCGCCTCGTATTTCTTCAGCGACTTGCGCGCCGCGCCGTAGGCCTCGAGGCCATCGCGCTGCTGCAACTCGGGGAACAGCCCGAGGATCTCGTCGCGCTGTGCCGCGCCGATCCCCTGCAGGCTGTGGTCCCCGGGCTGGAAACTTTCGGTCCAGGCGCCGTTCGACAGCACGACTTGGTGGCGATCGAACATGAAGTGGATGTAGGCGGTCTGCGCCACCGCCGCCTCGAGGATGCCGGCGCCACCGACCAGGTGCTTGGCCGCGGCCAGCACTTCGCTTTCGTCGAAATACAGCTGGGTCCGGTCGTTGGCGATCAGCAGCCGGTGGTTCGGCGACACCATCATGTCGCGCTCGGGCAGCCCGTGGCCA
The DNA here is from genome assembly GCA_041580155.1 of Limimaricola sp. GTDB lineage: Bacteria > Pseudomonadota > Alphaproteobacteria > Rhodobacterales > Rhodobacteraceae > Limimaricola. The sequence continues at coordinate 5,704 of JBFGEI010000185.1, read as the reverse complement.
AGCGCGCCGGCGCGGATCAGCACCGGTCGCAGATGCGGCTGCGCCAGCAGCGACCTGGCCGAGATCTCCTTGCGGCCGACCCAGCGGATTTCCTGGATGCCGTTGTCGCGGGTGATGATCCGGTCGCCCTCGCGCAGCTCTTCCACCAACCGTTCGCCGCGCGGCGTCGCGATCAGCGTGCCGGGGGTGAAGCAGGGCACGACGCGCTCGATCTCCTCGAAGCGCATGGTCGAGCCGTCGGTGAAGTGGACGATGCCGTCCTCGCGGTCATCCGAGGTGTATTCGATGTAGTCGATGTCGGCGCCGGTCAGGTCGAGCGTGTCGAAATCGTCACCGCCGCCGCCGCCATCGACCCGGTCGCCGCCGTTGCCGCCGGTGAACAGGTCGCGGTCGTCGCCGCCGAACAACTGGTCGTCGCCCTGCCCGCCGCTGATCATGTCGTTGCCGGTGCCGCCGAACACCGTGTCGTCGTCGATGCCGCCGAACAGCGTATCGTCGCCAGCGTCGCCGAAGATCGTGTCTGCGTCGTCCTCGCCAAAGACCGTGTCGTTGCCGCTGCCGCCGAACACGACGTCCTGGCCGTTGTCGGTGACGGCGTCGCCTTCGTCGTCGCGAATGTTCAGCCCGTCCGGAAAGCTCGGGTCGAGGCCGCCGTAGATCAGGTCGTCGCCGTCGCCGCCGAAGATCCGGTCGTTGCCCTCGCTGCCGATGATCGTGTCGTCGCCGGCGTCCCCATGCACCAGGTCGTCGTCGATCCCGGCGTTGATGATGTCGGCGCCGTCACCGCCGAATATGGTGTCGCGGTCGTCGCCGGTGCGGATCGTGTCGTCGCCAAGGCCGCCGTAGACGGTGTCGCGGTCATCGAACATGTCGGGGTCGGTCTCGAGCCCGGGATAGGGGTTGTCGAAGCGGCCGGTCTCGCCATCGCTCGAGTCGATGGTGTCGTTGCCGCTGCCACCGAAGACCTCGTCGCTGCCGGCGCCGGCGCGAATCTCGTCGTCGCCGGAATAGCCGTAGATCAGGTCTTCGTCGCCGCTGGCGCCGGGCAGGATCGCGTCGTTATTGTCGACCATGTCGCCATCCGGATCGCCGGTGTAGCCCGCGTCGATCAGGTCGGCGCCGGTGGTGCCCTGGATGATGCCGTCGCGCCCCGGCGCGGCAAGTTCGACCGCCACCGCGACGCCGGCGCTGTCGCTGCCGCCGTTGCCGTCCGACACGGTGTAGCTGATCTCGGCGCCGCCGGCGAAGCCGTCCTCGGGCGTGAAGGTCAGGGTTCCGTCGGGGTTGATCACCACGCTGCCGTTGGTGGCCGTGGCCGAGGTGACGGTCAGCGGATCGCCGTCCGGGTCGCTGTCGTTGCCGAGAACGTCGATGGTGACGGCGTTGCCGACTGTGGTGCTGGCGCTGTCGTCGACGGCGTCGGGACCGCGGTTCGCGGCAAAGTCGTCCTTGAGGAAATCCTCGATGTTGGTGAACTGCAGGGTCTCGCCGGTCGGGATGCCGTCGCGGTCGAGAAACTCGACCCGGCCGCTCCAGCCGTTGCCGTCCTCGTCGCGCACCACATCGGCCAGCCGCAGCGGCCCAAGACCGCGCAGGTCGAGCACGTCGAAGTCGTCGCCGCCGGCGCCGCCATCGACGTTGTCGCCGCGCTGCACGTCGAATGTGTCGCGACCGTCACCGCCGAACAGCGCGTCCTGGCCGTCGCCGATCAGCTTGTCGTCGCCCTCGCCGCCTTTCACCACGTCGGCGCCGTCACCGCCGATCAAGGTATCGTCGCCGGCACCGCCGAAGATCAGGTCGTCGCCGGCGTCGCCGTCGATCCGGTCGTTGCCGGCGCCACCGTAAATGGTGTCGTCGCCGGCGGTCCCGGTGATGGTATCGTCGCCATTGCGGCCATCGGTGGTGCGGTTCGACATTCAAGATCTCCTGTGACGCCATTCCCCGCAGCGGAGTCCGACGCTTTTCTGAAAGGCGTCCGGCCCCTGGTTCCGCTCCGTTGGATTGGAGTCAGTGGGCCGTCCGCCGATCCCGGCCGCGCCGGAATCGAGAGTAAGTTCGATCCGCGCGTCGGGGCCCTGAGTCCCGGTTGGCAGACTGTCAGTCCCGGCGACGAACTGCCGGATCGATCGCCCCCGCGATCGGATTGCCCCCCGGTCGGGCTGACTTCTGAATATCGGCAGCCCTGCCCCGCTCAAAGGGAAAAGTGACCGAATGGTGTTCCACGGACGGCGCAGCTGCCGTTAAATCTGTCGTTAATGCGGCGCCCATTTGAATTTGACCCGCCGATTGTTTCCATATCATGCGGGTAACGACCAAGTGTTAACGCGGATTTCCTGAATATTTGTTAATTCGGCCCCGGATTGCGTTGCATTGTTTCCAATTTGGCGTTCCGAGTTCGGGCGCGACATCGCTCGAACGGCGCAGCGCGACGGCCGGATTTTCGCCATGATCCGCGTTGCCGTCACGGCATCAATGCCCCCGACGCGCGGCAATTGACCACGCGGCCGTACCGGCCGAATCAGCGGATCGCGCGGGTCGGAACACGAAAAACGGAAGTTCGCTGGTGCCGGTGGAGAGAATCGAACTCTCACGATGTTGCCATCGGCGGATTTTGAATCCGCTGCGTCTACCGTTCCGCCACACCGGCCAGCCGCACGGGGTCTAGCCGCGCGCCGCGGCTCCGTCAATATCATGATTCCCGCGCCGCGCCGGATCAGAGCTGCTGCGCCGCGAAGGTGTCGCAGGCGCCGATGTCGCCGGTCTTGTAGCCGCGCTCGAACCAGTCCTGGCGCTGCTGCGAAGTGCCGTGGGTGAAGCTTTCCGGCTGGACGGTGCGCCCGGCGTTGCGCTGCAGCGTGTCGTCGCCGATCTGCGCCGCGGCGTTCATCGCCTCGGCGATGTCGCCCGGCTCGAGCGTGCCGAACCGGTCCTGCGCCCGGTTCGCCCAGACCCCGGAGAAGCAGTCGGCCTGCAGCTCGATTCGCACGGAGATCTCGTTCGAGCCGGCCTCGTCGAGCTGCGCCCGCTGCTGGTTCGCCCGGTCGAGGATCCCAAGCTCGTTCTGCACGTGATGCGCGACCTCATGCGCCACGACATAAGCCTGCGCGAAATCGCCGCCGGCGCCGAGCTGGCGCTGCATCGTCACGAAGAAATCGGTGTCCAGGAACAGCTTCTGCTCGGGCGGGCAGTAGAACGGCCCGGTGGCGGCGCTGGCGCCGCCGCAGGCCGATTGCGTCGCCCCCTTGAACAGCACCAGCACCGGGTCGGTGTAGCTTTGCTGCAACTCGGTCTCGAAGATCCGGGCCCAGACCTCTTCGGTGTCGGCTAGTGCGACCGACACGAACTGGGCCGCCTCTTCGTCCGCTGCGGTGACCTGGCCGCCCGATTGCGGCTGCACCCGATCGTCGAGCAGCGGCGTCAGATCGACGCCGAGAAAATACCCGACCACGACGATCGCGAAGATCCCGAGCCCGCCGGCGCCGCCGACCGCCACGCCCCGGCCGCCGCTGCGGCGCCGATCCTCGATGTTGCTGCTGCCCCGCCGTCCGCGCCACTTCATCTTCGTGTTCTCCACCCGCCGGAATGCGATGCCCAGTTGACCCCGAGTGAATCCCGTGATCCTGACGGCTTAATCCTGGGTTTCACGATCGGTTCCATGCTCCGTTATCTTTATGACCGCACGCTCTCCCTCGCCGGACATCGCCACGCGCTACCGGCGCTGGCCACGGTGAGCTTTGTCGAATCCTCCGTGTTCCCGATTCCGCCGGACGCGCTGATGATCCCGATGATCCTGGCCCGGCCCAAGAAGGCCTGGACCATCGCGCTGGTGACCACGCTGGCCTCGGTGTTCGGCGGCCTGCTCGGCTACTGGATCGGCTTCGCGCTGTTCGAGAGCGTCGGCCGCTACGTGCTCGAGCTTTACGGCAAGTCCGACGCCTTCGACGAATTCGCGGTGCGCTACAACGCCTGGGGCGCCTGGGCGGTGCTGATCGCCGGCGTCACGCCGTTCCCGTTCAAGGTGATCACCATCGCTTCCGGCGCCACGGCGCTGTCGCTGCCGGTGTTCATCGTCTCGGCGGTGGCGGCCCGGGCGCTGCGGTTCTTCCTGGTCGCGGCGATCCTGCGGGTCTACGGCCAGCGCGCCCGCGACTTCATCGAACGCCGGCTGGGGCTGGTGTTCACCGTCGCGACGGTGCTGCTGTTCGCCGGGTTCTACGCGACGAAGTACCTGTGAACCGCCGGCTGCCGATCCTCGTCGCCGCGGCCGGCTCGGCGCTGCTGCTGGCCGGCGCCTACCTGTTCCAGGCGTTGGGGTATCCCCCCTGCGAGATGTGCCTGTGGCAGCGCTGGCCGCATTTCGCGGCGGTGCTGATCGGCGCGCTGGCGCTGGCGATTCCGGGTCGGGCGCTGCCGGCGCTCGGCGCGCTGGCGGCGGCGACCACGGCGGCGATCGGCCTGTTCCACACCGGCGTCGAGCGCGACTGGTGGGAGGGCCCGAGCAGCTGCACCGGCACCGGCCAGTCGCTCGGCAGCCTCGCCGGCGGCGACCTGCTGGCGACCGACGGGCCGCGGCTGGTGATGTGCGACGTGGTCAGCTGGCAGATGCTCGGCCTGTCGATGGCCAGCTGGAACGCGCTGCTGTCGGCCGGGCTGGTGCTGATCTGGATCGGCGCGCTGCGGCGTCGCTGAAATCGGCCTTTCGCCGGGCCGACGACCGCGCCATGATGCCGGCATGACAGATTGTATCCTGATCGGCGCCCCGGTGGATTGCGGCAAACGCCGCCGCGGCTGCCTGATGGGCCCCGATGCGTATCGCACCGCCGGCCTCGTCGAAGCGCTCGAGGCCCTCGGCCACCACGTCACCGACATCGGCAACGTCGCGCCGGACCGGGTCGACGTCGACCCGCCGCGCAACCCCGCGATCCATCAGCTGGCGCTGAACGTCGGCTGGACCGCGGCGCTGATCCGCGCGGCGCAGGAGCAGGCGCCGCAGGGGCTGCCGATCTTCATGGGCGGCGACCACGCGCTGTCGCTCGGCTCGGTCGCCGGCATGGCCGGCCACGCGGCGCGGATCGGCCGGCCGCTGTTCGTGCTCTGGCTCGACGCGCACAGCGACTTCCACACCCCCGACAGCACCACCAGCGGCAACCTGCACGGCACCCCGTTGGCCTATGTCACCGGCCAGGCCGGCTTCGACGCCTTCCCGCCGTTGCCGGCGATCGTGCCGGTCGGCCAGGTCGGGATGATCGGGCTGCGCAGCGTCGACCCCGAAGAACGCGCCGCGCTCGAGGGCCAGGACGCGACGCTGGTCGACATGCGGATGATCGACGAGGTCGGGATCGCCCGGCCGCTGGCCGGGTTTCTCGACAAGGTGCGCGCCGCGGGCGGGCTGCTGCACGTCTCGCTCGACGTCGATTTCCTCGACCCGGCGGCAGCGCCGGCGGTCGGCACCACGGTGCCCGGCGGCGCCACCGTCCGCGAGGCGCATCTGGCGATGGAGATGCTGTCCGATTCCGGGCTGGTCGGCTCGCTCGACCTGGTCGAGCTGAACCCCTCGCTCGACGATCGCGGCCGCACCGCGGCGCTGATGGTCGATCTGGCGGCCTCGCTGCTCGGCCGCCGGGTGTTCGACCGGCCGACGCCGCGTGGCGCCTGAGCCTACTTTGTTCCCGATCTACGCCGGGGGTCCGGGGGCACCCCCCCC
>JBFGEI010000184.1:0-6398 GCA_041580155.1 Limimaricola sp. | reverse complement strand
GGCGTCCTGACGGGCAATGTCGGTGATCAGCACGTCGGTGACCTGTCGACCGACGGTCTGCTGCGCCGCTGCTCGCAGCCCGGCCCGCAACGCCCGCATCGGTGCCGCTGCAGTGAACACGCCGTCGAAGCCACCGACGTTGGCGTGGTCGAACAGCACCTGAAGGAAGGCGTCGCGCAGCCGCGGCTCGTGGCCGAACACGCTTTCCTTCTCGCCGGCCATCACCTCGATGCTGACCGAAAGCACCACCAGCGCCGACACCGCGCCATCCGCCACCACCGGGACGATGAACTGGTTGTTCATCTTGGTGTATTCGCGGCCAGGCGGCGCCGCGTCCGGGTCGGGGTCGGCCTCCGGTTCCGCGCCGGCGTGCTGCGCCGGCCCGGGCATCTCACCGCAGGGCGACCCGGCGAGCAGCGTATCGTCCTCGGCGGGCGGCGGCGCGAGGAACATCGCGGCCCCGACACCGCCGCCGGTGCCCAGCAGCAAGAGCAGAATCGGGATCAGGAGCTTCATCATGGCATCACCTCAGAACGGCAGGACGGTGTCGACGGCCTGCTGGCCGTAGCGCGGCTGCTGCACGTCGCTGATCTGGCCGCGGCCACCGTAGGAAATCCGCGCCGACGCGATCTTGTCGTAGGTGATCTCGTTCTGCCGGGTGATGTCGGCCGGGCGCACGAAGCCGGTCACCAGCAGCTCGCGCAGCTCGAAATTCACCCGCACCTCCTGCAGCCCCTCGATCGCCAGCACCCCGTTCGGCAGCACCTGCACCACCGTGGCCGCGACCCGCAGCTCGAGCTGTTCGTTGCGCCGCACCGATCCGTCGCCGGAGAAGTTGCTGCTGGATTCGAGCCCGACGGCGGCGTCGAGGCTGGCGCCTTCGGGCAGCCGCGGGTTGATCCGCTGCGGGATCCCGAACAGCGACGGCACCGACAGCTCTTCGGAGCCGCTGCGCGAGCGATCCGACGAGTTCGAGATCTGCGCGCTGTCGTCGATCTCGATCACCACGGTGAGGATGTCGCCTTGCACCATCGCGCGCCGGTCGCCAAGCAGCGAGCCGCGGTCGCCGGTCCACAGCGATGCGGTCACCACCTCGGTCGGCACGTTGACCGGCAGGTCGACCATGTAGGGCGCCGCCGGCGCGACCATCGCCCGATGCTCGGTGGTGCCTTGCGGCGGCGTGAAATCCGGCGGTCGGCCGATCGGCGATCGGCTGCAGGCCGCGACGAGGGCAACTCCGGCGATCAGGGCAAGGGCATGGCGCATCGGGAGATCCTTACTGGGACACGTAGGCGGTGCCGTCGGCGCCAATTCGGGCGCTGACCGTGCTGCGCGACGCGAGGTTCATCACGCGGATCACTTCGCCCGGGCCGGCCCGGTCCAAGGCCCGGCCTTCGGTGGCGATGGTCAGCCCGCCGCGGTTGTAGACCAGCGCGACGATGCCGTTGCGCTCGACCACCGCCGGGAAGCCGACGTCGCCGGGCTGCACCGGCCGCCCGGCATAGAGCGCGACCCGCGCCTCCATGCCGATGATCTGGGCCGGGTCGTCGACCGCGCCGGCGATGTCGATATCGCGGGTGACCAGGTCGCCGGGACCGATCAGCGCGCCCGGCGGAAGCGTCCGCGCCGGCACCACCACATCGGCGGCGGCGGGCAAGGCCAGCAGCACCGGCAGCAGCGCCAGGCGGATCATCGGATCTGCACCATCGCGCCGAGCATCTGGTCGGCGGCGCTGATCACCTTGGAGTTCAGCTCGTAGCCGCGCTGCGCCTCGATCAGGTCGGTGACCTCCTTGACCGGGTCGACGGTGCTGTCTTCGAGGTAGCCCTGGCGCAGTGACCCGAGCCCGTCCTGCCCCGGCGTCGCGACCAGCGACGGGCCGGACGCCGGCGATTCGAGGAACAGGTTCGACCCGATCGCCTCGAGCCCGCGCGGGTTGGTGAAGCCGGACAGCGAGAACTGGCCGAGAAACTCGGGTTCGACCCGGTCGCGGAAATGCGCGTAGATCTCGCCCTCGGCGTTGATCGAGATCGACCGGGCGTCGGCCGGAACGGTGACGTTCGGCACCACCGGGTAGCCGTCCGAGGTGACGATCAGCCCGTCGCCCGTCAGCTTCAGCGCGCCGTCGCGGGTGTAGCCGGCGGCGCCGTCGGGCAGCGTCACCTCGAGGTAGCCCTCGCCCTCGATCGCCAGGTCGAGATCGCCGCCGGTGGCGACCGACGCGCCCTGGCCGAGAATCATCGACACCGAAGTCGGCCGCACCCCGAGCCCGAGCTGCACCCCGGTCGGCAGCACCGCGCCGTTGCTGGCGTTGATCGTGCCGGGCCGGGTCAGCTGCTGGTAATGCAGGTCGGCGAATTCGGCGCGCCGGGCGTTGTAGCCGGTGGTGTTCATGTTCGCGAGGTTGTTCGAGATGACCTCGACCCGCATTTGCTGCGCGCTCATTCCCGCGGCGGCGATCTGCAGTGTTCTCATCGGTCCAATCCTTATCTGCCAAGCGTCTCGACGACGCCGCGAATGCGTTCGTCATCCTTCTCGAGGAACTTCTGGCCCAGCTCGTAGGCGCGCTGGACCTCGATCATCCGGGCGATCTCGAGCACCGGACCGACGTTCGAGTCCTCGAGGAATCCCTGAACCATGCGACCCTGAAGCGCCGGTTCGACGCCGGCGTCGGCGCGAAACCTCACCCCGTCCTCGCGGATCAGCCCCAGCGGGTCGACCGGCATGAACAGGCCAATCTGGCCGACCGGCTGGCCGCCGGCCGAGATCGTGCCGTCGGCGGCGATCCCGACCGGCCCGGCCCCCTGCGGCACGAAGACCGGCGCACCGCCGGCATCGAGCAGCGGGTTGCCGTCCGGGGTCATCAGGTCGCCCTGCTCGCTGGGCACGAAGCTGCCGGCTCGGGTCAGCCGCTCGCCCTCGGGGGTCTGCACCAGGAAATAGCCTTCGCCCTCGATCGCCAGGTCGAAAGCGCCGCCGGTCTGCGCCAGCGACCCCTGGCTGTCGGCGGTGACCCGCACCTTTGCGGTGGCCATCGACAGCGAGGCGCTGTCCGGCCCGAGATCGCGGACGTATTCGGCGAAGATCACCGATTCGGCGCGGTAGCCGGTGGTCGCGGCGTTGGCGACGTTGTTGGCGACGATCCGCATCTGGGCCATCAGCCCGGTCTGCCGGGTCAGCGTGGCGTAGGTGGCGTTTTCCATCTCAGCTTCCTGCGATCTGCGGCACCAGCACGTTCTTGAAGAACGCGACCAGCGTTTCGGTCATGAATCCCATGGTCAGCCAGAACACCGCGACGATCGCGGCCAGCTTCGGCACGAAGGTCAGCGTCGCCTCCTGGATCGAGGTCAGCGCCTGGAACAGCCCGACGGCGAGGCCGGCAATCAGCGCCACGCTGAGGATCGGCAGGCTGGTCAGCACCGCGATCCAGAGCCCCTGGCGAAGCGTGTCGTAGAACTGCGCGTCGCTGAGCATCGGCTACACCGGCATCCGCAGGATTTCCTGGTAGGCCTCGACCACCTTGTTGCGCAGCGTGACCACGGTCTCGACCGCGAGCTCGGTCTGCGCCAGCGCCTGGACCAGCGCGTGCGGGTCGCCGCTGCCGGTCATCGCCGACATGGCGGCGTCTTCGCCACGTTGCAGCGTGGCGGCGAAATCCGCGGCGGCACCGCTCAGCATGCCGCCGTCGCCGGACTGCGGCTGCGCCGCCGTGGCCGGGCGGGTGTCGGCGTAGTGCCGGGAGACGATCGAACCGAGTTCCATGACTGATTCCCTTACTTGCGCAGAAGGTCGAGCAGCGCCGACGACATCTGCCGGATCTGGTCGAAGACCTTCAGGTTTGCTTCGTAGCTGCGGCTGGCCTCGCGGGCGTCGGCGATCTCGACCAGCAGGTCGACGTTCGAGCCGTCGTAATGGCCGGTATCGTCGGCCATCGGGTGCGATGGGTCGTAGACGCTGTCGAGCAGGCTCTGATCGAGTCGGACCGGTCCGGCGACCACCAAGGATGCGGGGCCGGTGCCGGTCCCGCGCGCCATCTCGGCCTCGAAGCCGAGCGTCTTGCGGTGGTAGCCCGGGGTGTCGGTGTTGGCGATGTTCTCGGACACCACCCGTAGCCGCGCCGCCTGGGCGCGCATGCCGCTCGTCGCGACGGTCATCGCGGTGTTGAAATCGCTCATCCGATCACCCGAGGCTCGACCGGATCACGCCCATTGCGTGCCGGTACACCGCGAGCGCGCGCGATTGCTGCTGCTGGATCCGCGCCGCGTCCATCATCTCGGTCTCGACCGAGACGGTGTTGCCGTTCGGCGCCGCCTCGCCGGGGCGCAGGGTGATCCGGCCGACGGCCGCGGTTTCGGCCCCGGCAAGATGGCCGGGCCGGCTGCGCCGCGGCGCGCTGGCCTGGCCCTGGCGCAGGGTTTCGGAAAACTCCTCGAGCGCGCGGGCCCGGTATCCGGGGGTGTCGGCATTGGCCATGTTGCCGGCCACGACGGCCTGGCGGGCGCCGGCATGGCGCGCCATGGCAAAGGCGGTGCTGAACAGGTCCAGAGACTGGTACACAGGGCTTCTCCCTTATCGGCTTCAACCTTGGATTAAGCCTGATTCCTTAAAAACGGGTTGTCGCCGGCCGGCGGCGTCGAACCGGGGGAGACCGCGATGCAGACCGAGGTGTTCGAACAGATGGCCGAGACCGTCGCCCGGCTGCGGCCGAGCCATCCGCTGGGCCGCGTCGTCGGGGCCAGCGGCGTGACGCTGCGGGTCGCCGGGCTGTCGGCTATCGCCAGGCTCGGCGATCGCGGTCGGCTGCGCGGCCCCGATGGCGGCTGGGTCCTGGCCGAGGTGGTGCGGATCGGCGGCGATTGTCTCGAGATGCTGCCCGAAGGGGCGATCGACGGGGTGTCGATCGGCGATCCGGTGCGGCTCGACCCGCCGGTGCATTTCGCGCCGCACGACGGCTGGATCGGCCGGGTGATCGACCCCGACGGGCTGCCGCTCGACGGTCGGCCGCTGCTGCCGGGCCGACAGGCGCGGTCGCGCCGCGCCGCGCCGCCGCCGCCGCAGGACCGGCGCCGGCTTGGCGCGCGACTCGACACCGGGCTGGCGGTGTTCAACACGCTGCTGCCGCTGGTCCGCGGCCAGCGGATCGGGCTGTTCGCCGGCTCCGGCGTCGGAAAATCGATGCTTCTCGCCGATCTGGCGCGCGGCGTCGCCGCCGATGTCATCGTGATCGGGCTGGTCGGTGAGCGTGGCCGCGAGTTGCGGCAGTTCGTCGAGCAGGTGCTGGGACCCGATGGCATGGCACGGTCGGTGATCGTTGCGGCTACCTCGGATCGGGCGCCGCAGTGCCGTCGGCGTTGCGCCGATGCCGCCACCGCAGTCGCAGAGCATTTTCGCGATGCCGGGCGCCAGGTGTTGCTTCTGATCGACAGCGTCACCCGCTTTGCCGAGGCGCATCGCGAGATCTCTGCCGCCGCCGGAGAGGCGGCGAGCCTGCGTGGCTTTCCGGCCTCGACCGGCCCGGCGATCGCGGCGTTGTGCGAACGCGCCGGACCCGGCACCGGGCGGCAGGGCGACATCACCGCGGTCTACTCGGTGCTGGTGGCCGGATCGGACATGGAAGAACCTGTTGCCGACTGGTTGCGCGGTGTGCTCGACGGGCATGTCGTTTTGGACCGCGCGATCGCCGAACGTGGCCGATTTCCGGCGATTGACCCGTTGCGATCGGTGTCGCGCTCGCTGCCCGATGCGGCCAGCGCCGCCGAAAACGCTTTGATCGCCGAGGCGCGCCGTCACTTGGGCACCTACGACCGGGCCGAGCTGATGATCCAGGCCGGGCTCTACACCCCCGGATCCGACCCGGCAGTAGACGCCGCGGTCGCCTGCCACGAGGGGCTCGACCAGTTCCTGACGCGCCGCGGCGACGCCGCGGTCTCGACCAGCTTCACCGCCTTGCGGCAGGTGCTGGCCACCGGTCGGTTGGCGCGAAATCCTTCCGGGACTTCCCCGTGATCGGTGGGCCGAAGCCTCATGATCCGCCGCGCAACAGCGTCAGTGCGATGTTGTTGGAGCTGAGCGCCGCCGAATTCGCGGCCTCGGTTTTCAGCATGAACATGCGGATCAGCTTTTCCTGCATCTCCGGCGCCGCGAACTCCTCGAACGACGTCACGCCGAACACCGTGGCCGCGCGCGACTGGAATTGTTCGAGCTGCATGTCGAGATCGATCTGCGCGATGCTCGCGGGAAATCCGAGGGCGCCCTCGAACACCGAGCGGAGCGGCGGATTGCCCATCATCGCGAACCAGCGCGCGGTGTCAGAGCTTGCCTGCTCGACCACTTCGTCGACGGCGGTCGGGACGAACAATGCGCGGCGCATCAGGTCGTCCTGCTCGCCGACGGCGATT
>JBFGEI010000183.1:0-6402 GCA_041580155.1 Limimaricola sp. | reverse complement strand
CGATCCGGGCGACCGCGGCCTGCATTTCCTCGGGGTTGCTGACATCGGCGGCGATCACCTCGACGGTGCCGCCGGCGGCCTCGAGCCGCGCCACCGCGTCGATCCGGCGCCGTACCGGATCGTCCGGATCAAGCCGCGACAGCAGCGCCGGCCAGTCGGCGCGCGGCGGCAACGCGCTGCGCGACAGCAGCGCGATCCGCGCGCCGCGCGACCGGATCAGCGCCTCGGCGACGGTCAGGCCAATGCCGCCGAACCCGCCGGTGATCAGCACCACCGAGGCGTCGGGAAGCTGCGGCGCCGGAACGTCCGGCAGCGCCGCGCGGGCGTGAACCCGGGCGTGGCGGGTCGCGCCGCGCAGCGCCGCGACGCCGTTGCCGGGGCGCGCCAGCGCCTCTTCCAGCAGCGGTGCGACCAACCCGTCGATGCCGCGTTTCGGCAAGGCGATATCGAGCACCGCCGAAGTTATGCCGGGGAATTCGCGCGGGATCACCAGCGCCGGCCCCATCAGCGTGGCTTTCGATGGATGTTCGACCCGGGCGCCGCCGGCCGGCTGCGCGCCGGAGGTGACGCTCAGCAGGTGCAGCTGTCGGTCGCCGGCCTCGGCGCCCCAAGCCCGGGCCAGGTGGAACAGGCTCCAGAAGCCCTGCTCCTGGACCCGGTGGAAGAAGCTCGACCCCGGACGGGAACTGGTGTCGCCTGTCACCAGCCACAGGTGCACCACGCGGTCCGGAAGCCGCCCGGCGGCCGCAAGATCGGCGATCAGCCGGTCGTGGCCCTCGGCGCCACGCTCGGGCGCCAGCTGCCAGGCGTCGTCGGCCAGCCGCGCGAAGGTATCGCCGGCCGCGACCGTGACCACACCGTGGCCGGCTTCGCGCAGCCGCGCCGCCAGCGCCGCGCCAAGCCCGAGCGTGTCGGTGAAGATCAGCCAGGTCTGTTTCGGCAACGCCGCGAGGTCGCCGCCCGGCTCAAAGGCGGTGTCGGCGTAGCGCCGCGGCCAAGTCTCGCGCCAGACCCAGGTCGCCGGATCGGCGTCGCGCAACGGCCAGTCGGCATCTTCGGTCGCGGCCTTCGGCTGGCCCGGCGCGATGAAATAGCGGCTGCGCTGGAAAGCGTAGGTCGGCAGCACCACCCGATTGCGCCGGGCGCCGCCGCGGATCTGGTCGCGGTCGATCGGCCCGCCCATCGCCCAGACCCGGCCCAGCATCGCCATGAACCAGACATCGTCGGCCACCGGGTCGTTGGGATGTCGCAGGCTTCCGGCGACCTGGTTCGGGGTGATCCCCGGCTGCTGCCCGGCCAGCGAGCCCAGCGCCCGGCCCGGCCCGACCTCGAGAAAGATCCGCGGCCGGTCGGTCAGCGCCGCCAGGCCGCGGGCGAAGTCCACCGTGTTGCGAAGATGCCCGACCCAATAGGCCGGATCGGTGGCCTCGGCGTCGGTCAGCGGCGCGCCGCTGCGGTTCGAGATCACCGGGATGGTCGGCGGCGACAGCGGGATCGTCGCCAGATGCGCCGCGAACCGATCCAGAATACCGTCGAGCATCCGGCCATGCGCCGCGATGTCGATCGCCACGCGCTGGCAGTCGACGCCGCGCGCCGCCAGCCGCGCCGCCAGCGCGTCAAGCGCCACCACCGGCCCCGAGGCGACCGACAGCTGCGGCGCGTTGATCGCGGCGAGGTCGAGATCCGCGCCCAACTCGGCGCGCAGATCCTCGGCCGAGAGCGCGACCGACAGCATGCCGCCCTCCGGCACCGTGTCGAACAGCTGGCCGCGCAGGTGCACCAGGCCGATGCAGTCTTCGAAGGACATCACCCCGGCCAGCGCCGCGGCGGTGTTCTCGCCCATCGAATGGCCGATCAGCCGGGCCGGCGCCACGCCCCAGCTGATCCACAGCTGCGCCAGCGCATATTCGGTGATCATGATCAGCGGCAGTTGCACCGAGGGCCGGCGCAGCCGCGCTTCGGCCCCGGCCTCGTCGCCTGGGTCGGGCAGCCAGAGCGCGCGGATGTCGTAGTCGAGCCGCGGCTGCAACTCGGCCAGGCCGCGGTCCATCCAGTCGCGGAACACCGGTTCGGTCTCGTAGAGATCGCGGGCCATGCCGGCGTATTGCGCGCCGCCGCCGGGGAACATGAAGACGATTTCGGGATCGTCGCCGACCACCGCATGGCTGAACACCCGGCGCGGGTCGCCGCGCTCCAGCAACTCGGCCGCCTCGGCGTGGCTGTGCGCGACCAGCACGCGGCGCTTGTCGAACGCCCGCCGGCCTTCGGCGAGGGTATGCGCGACATCGGCCAGAGGCTGTTCGGGATGGGCGCGCAGATGCGCCGCCAGCGCCGCCGCATTCGCGTCGAGCGCGGATTTGCTGCGGCCCGACAGGCACAGCAGCTCGAACGGCCAATCGCTGGCCTCGGAGGCCGGGCGGTCGGGCGCCTCCTGCAGGATCGCGTGGGCGTTGGTGCCGCCGACCCCCAGCGAATTGACCCCGGCGCGGCGCGGATGGTCGCGGCGCGGCCAGTCGGCCAGCCGGTCGGCGACCACGAAGGGCGATCCGTCGAAGCCGATCGCCGGGTTCGGCGCCTCGTAGCCGAGGCTCGGCGGGATCTGTCGGTGGTGCAGCGCCAGCGCGGTCTTGATCAGCGACGCGGCTCCGGCGGCGGTGTCGAGATGGCCGATGTTGGTCTTCACCGAACCGATCTTGCAAAATCCTTCGGCGGCGGTGCTGCGGCGGAACGCGGTGCTGAGCGCCGCGACCTCGATCGGGTCGCCGAGATAGGTGCCGGTGCCGTGACATTCGACGTAGTCGATACTGTCGGCACCGACCCCGGCCAAGTCCTGCGCCTCGGCGATCGCGGCGGCCTGGCCGTCGACCGACGGTGCCAGGTAGCCGGCCTTGCCGGCACCGTCGTTGTTCACCGCGCTGCCCTTCAGCACCGCCCAGACGTGATCGCCATCGGCCAGCGCGTCCTCCAGCCGGCGCAGCACCACCACGCCGGCGCCGGACCCGAAGACCGTGCCCTGCGCCCGGTGGTCGAAGGCATGGCACTGACCGTCGGGCGACAGGATCTCGCCCTCGCGATACAGATAGCCCTGGCCCTGCGGCAGCTCGATCGTGGAGCCGCCGGCCAGCGCCATGTCGCATTCGCCGTTGAGCAGCGCCTGCGCCGCCATATGGGTCGCCACCAGCGAGGTCGAGCAGGCGGTCTGCACCCCGATCGACGGTCCTCTGAGGTCGAGCATGTGGCTGAGCCGGGTCGCGAGGAAGTCCTTGTCGTTGCCGGTATGGCGCAGCAGGAACAGGCCGGTGCTGTCCACCAGGTCGGGGTTCGACAGCAGGTTGAAGGTGAAATAGCTGCCCATGCCGCAGCCGGCGAAGACCCCGATCGGCCCGTCGAAACGCTCGGGCATGTGGCCGGCGATCTCGAGCGCCTCCCAGGCGGTCTCGAGGAACTGGCGATGCTGCGGATCCATGATCGCGGCTTCCTTCGGCGACAGGCCGAAGAACTCCGCGTCGAACATCTCGAACCCGTCGAGCGGCGCCGCGAAAGGCACGTAGTCGGGCCGTGCCGCAAGATGTGCGGCCACCCCGGCCTTTGCCAGCTGCTCGGGGTCGAGTCGGCGAATCGAGGCGACGCCGCCGGCGAGATTGGCCCAATAGGCGTCGAGCGTCGCCGCCCCCGGCAGGTGCGCCGCCATGCCGATGATCGCGATATCGCCGACACCGCCCCCGTCATTGCCAAGCGCCGTCATCCCTGCCTCCGTCGTCCGTGGCATTCCATGCCGCCCCCAGTCTGCCGAAACAATGCGGCGACTTCGCGACGATTGCCGGCTGCTGTCGCGACAATTGCGGTCATCCGGCCACCATCCGGCCCAGCCCCGCCACCGCGTCCCAATGCAGCGACACCGCCAGCACCGCCAGCACCGCGGCAAGCGCCGCGAACCCGGCGTCGTGCAGCGGGTCCCAGGCGCCCTGGCGGCGCGCCAGCCAGACCTGCACCGGGTAGGCCAGCAGCGCCGCGACGCCCTGGCCGACAAGCCCGCCAGGCAGCCCGGCCAGCGCCAGCCCGCCGGCCATGCAGCCGATCACCAGCGCCGCGCGCACCGCCGCCAGCACGAAGAACCGCCGCGAATCGCCGGCCGCCAGCGCCGCCTGGTCGTAGGTCAGCGCGATCAGCACCGGCAGCTGCATCACCGCCGCCAGCACCACGATGCCGCCGGCGGCGGCGTAGCGCGCGTCGTACATCAGATCGACCAGCCAGACCCCGGACAACGCCAGCGCCGCCACCAGCGCCATCAGCGCCGCGGTCGCCGCGACCCGCATCCGCCGCAACCGGGCGAAGTTCGCCGCGCTCTCGGAGGGCGGGCTGTCGCGGTAGACCGGGATCAGCACCCGCCTGGTCACCAGGTGCCCGAGCATCATCGGGAAGCCGGCCAGAAACGCGCCGATGTTGTAGACCCCGAATTCGGCCAGCGGCAGGTAGCCGCCGATCAGCACCTTGTCGCTCTGGCCGATGGCGAAGCCGCAGACCGTCGACAGGAAGATCCACTTGCCGAAGCCGATCAACTCGGTCGCTGCGCTGCGGTCCCAGCGCAGCCGGTTGCGCGGCCCCGGCAGCAGCAGGTGCAGATAGACCAGCTGCGCCAGCGCCGAGGCCAGCCCGGCGATCACCAGCGCCCAGACCGACTGCAGCGCCAGCGCCAGCGCCACCGCGACAACCACCCCCGTCGCCTGGGTCGCGATCTCGACCACGGTCACCCGCCCGGCCTGCAGGTGCCGGTGCGCGGTCTCGAGCCGGGTCGGGTTGAAACCGTTGATCACCAGCGTCAGCGCCGCCACCGGCAGGAATTGCTGCAGCTCGGCCTCGCCGTAGTACTGCGCCACCGGCCAGGTCGCGGCCAGCGCCACCGCCCAGAGCCCGAACCCGCGGCCGATCTGGATCGTCCAGGCGGTGTCGAGAAACGCCTGGTCGTCGCCGCGCCGGCTTTGCATGATCGCCGGTCCGATGCCGACGTCCGAGAACATCGCCAGCCCCATCAGAAACACCGAGACGATCGCCATCATGCCGAAGGCCTCGGGGAACAGCAGCCGGGTCAGCACCAGGTTCGACGCCAGCCGGATCACCTGGCCGGCGCCGAAGCCCAGTACCATGATCGCCGACGACCGCAGCGCCCGGCTCATCAGGCTGGCGCCGCCGAAGCGCCGCAGGATCGCGCTGCTCATCGGCCCCTGCTCCAACCGGTCCGGCGGCTGCCGCGCCCAAGTCGCACCCCCAGCGCCACCGTGGCATAGGCGGCGAAGCCGGTCGGATCGCCCAGCGCCAGCCGCGCCAGCCCGGCGGCGCCAAGCCGGTGCGGCGCGTCGTTGCGCAGCAGCTCGGGGAAATCGCGGGCGATCTCGCGCACGCCGTCGTCCTGGCGCCGCCGCACCCGGACCAGCGCCCCGATGCCTTCGGAAACCGGCCAGTCGTAGCGCGCGGCGACCGCGACGCGTTCGGCCGGAGCGAACTGCAACCGGGCGAACAGGTCGTCGGCGATGATGTCGGGAAACCGGTCCCAGCGCGCCCGACCCGCCGCGTTCACCGCGAAGATACCGCAGCCCGGCACGCCCCGGGCCATGAACGGCACCCGCGCCCAGAGCCTTGCATAGGCCCGCGCCACGACGCCGCGCCCGGTGATCCGAAGCGTGCCGCTGGCATAGCGCGGACCGGGCCGGTCGAGCGCGTCGCAGAGCTGCGCCAGCAGCGGTGCAGACACGGTCACGTCGGCATCGAGATAGACCCGCAGCGCGCCACGCGCCGCAGCGTCGCCGCGATTCAACGCCGCGACCTTCGAGCCTTGCGCAAGCTCGATCACCCGCAGGTCCCAGCCGGCTGCCGCCAGGGCCGCCGTGCCGTGCCGGGCCCGCGCCGCGGTGGCGTCGTGGCAGCCGTTGGCGATCACGATCACCTCGGCCTCGCGCCCGATCGGGTCGGACCCGGCGATCGCGGCAAGGCAGCCGCCGATCAGCGCCGCCTCGTTGCTTGCCGGAATCAGGACGCTCAGCATCGGCGCGGTCATTGCAGATCCTCGACCACGATCACCTCGTCCGGGGCATCGTCGAACACCAGCTCCTCGATCGCGAACAGCGTCACCGCGCCGCGGCCTTGGCCAAGCCGCAGCCGGTCGCCATCGCGCGACACCGGCCAGTCGGCGCGGCGCCCCGGCAGCCGCGCCCGGTCGTGGCCGGCGCCGCCGTGCAGCCGGTCGCCAAACCCGGCGCGCAGCAGGTCGTCGCCGTCGCCGGCCAGCAGCGTGTCCTCTTCGGCGGTGCCCGAGATCTCGTCCGGGCCGGCGCTGCCATGCCGCGTCACGCCCTGCGCGAAGCTGCCCGGCGCGCGGTCGTCCCAGCCCGCCGCGGTGGCGTTGAT
>JBFGEI010000182.1:0-6404 GCA_041580155.1 Limimaricola sp. | reverse complement strand
GTGATCATGTTCTTCACGTAGTCGGCGTGGCCGGGGCAGTCGACGTGGGCGTAGTGACGCGACTCGGTCTCGTACTCGACGTGGGCGGTCGAGATGGTGATCCCGCGGGCCTTCTCTTCCGGCGCGCCGTCGATCTGGTCGTAGGCGCGGAAGTCACCGAAATACTTGGTGATCGCGGCGGTCAGGGTGGTCTTGCCGTGGTCCACGTGACCGATGGTCCCGATGTTCACGTGCGGTTTGTTGCGTTCGAATTTTGCCTTCGCCATGATTGGCTCCTTGATTTTGTCAGGCGTCGTGATGGCGGGGCCCTAAGGCCCCGCCGACCGTCACGCGTATTTCTTCTGGATCTCTTCCGAGATGTTCTGCGGCACCGGTTCGTAGTGGTCGAACTGCATCGAGAACTGCGCCCGGCCCGACGACATCGAACGAAGGGTGTTGATGTAGCCGAACATGTTCGCCAGCGGCACGAACGAGGTGATCACGTTCGCGTTGCCGCGGGAGTCTTGCCCCTGGACCATGCCACGACGGCTGGTCAGGTCGCCGATGACGCCGCCGGTGTACTCTTCCGGGGTCACCACTTCGACCTTCATGATCGGCTCGAGCAGCTTGGCGCCGGCCTTGCGCAGACCTTCACGCATGCACATCCGCGAGGCGATCTCGAAGGCCAGGACCGAGGAGTCGACGTCGTGGAACTTGCCGTCGATCAGCGCGACCTTGAAGTCGATCACCGGGAAGCCGGCCAGCGGACCGGAGTCCATCACCGACTTGATGCCCTTTTCGACGCCCGGAACGTATTCCTTGGGCACCGAACCACCGACGATCTTGCTCTCGAAGGAGTAGCCTTCGCCCGGAACTGTCGGCGAGA
The DNA here is from genome assembly GCA_041580155.1 of Limimaricola sp. Lineage (GTDB taxonomy): Bacteria > Pseudomonadota > Alphaproteobacteria > Rhodobacterales > Rhodobacteraceae > Limimaricola. The sequence continues at coordinate 5,539 of JBFGEI010000182.1, read as the reverse complement.
TGACCAGCTTGACCTCTGCGAACTGACCCGAACCACCCGACTGCTTCTTGTGGGTGTAGGTGTGCTCGATCTCGTGACCGATGGTCTCGCGGTAAGCCACCTGCGGCGCACCGATGTTGGCCTCGACCTTGAACTCGCGCTTCATCCGGTCGACGAGGATGTCGAGGTGAAGTTCGCCCATGCCGCGCATGATGGTCTGGCCGCTCTCGAAGTCGGTCTCGACGCGGAACGACGGATCCTCGGCCGCGAGACGTGCGAGCGCGATGCCCATCTTCTCCTGGTCGGCCTTGGTCTTCGGTTCCACGGCGATCTCGATGACCGGATCGGGGAAGGTCATGGTCTCGAGGACGACCTGCTTCTGGGGATCACACAGGGTGTCGCCAGTCGTGGTTTCCTTGAGGCCGGCCAGCGCGATGATGTCGCCGGCGAACGCTTCTTCGATCTCTTCGCGGTTGATCGCGTGCATCATCATCATCCGACCGACACGCTCGCGCTTGCCCTTGGTCGAGTTGATCATGGTGTCGCCCTTCTTGACCACGCCCGAGTAGATCCGGGTGAAGGTCAGCGAACCGACGAACGGGTCGTTCATGATCTTGAACGCCAGGCCGGAGAACGGCTCGGAGTCATCGGCATGGCGCGCGATGTTCCGGGTCTCGGTCTCGTCATCGGGCGAGAAGCCCATGTAGGCCGGCACGTCGAGCGGCGACGGCAGGAAGTCGATGACCGCGTTGAGCAGCGGCTGGACGCCCTTGTTCTTGAAGGCCGAACCGGCGGTGACCGGAACGAAGGACAGCGACAGCGTGCCCTTGCGGATCAGCTTGCGCAGGGTCGCCTCGTCGGGCTCGCGGCCCTCGAGGTAGCCTTCCATCGCCTCGTCGTCCTGTTCGACGGCGTTCTCGATCATCGTGGCGCGCCACTCGTCGGCGACGTCCTGCAGCTCGGCGCGGATCGGCTGACGCTTCCAGGAAGCGCCGAGATCCTCACCCTGCCAGACCCACTCGTCCATCTTGATCAGGTCGATGATGCCCTCGAGGTTGTCCTCGGCGCCGATCGGCAGAGCGATCGGAACCGGGGTCGCCCCGGTGCGGTCCTTGATCATCGCGACGCATTTGTAGAAATCCGCGCCGATCTTGTCCATCTTGTTGACGAACACGATCCGCGGGACCTTGTAGCGGTCGGCCTGACGCCAGACGGTTTCGGTCTGCGGTTCGACACCGGCGTTGGCGTCGAGCAGGCAGATCGCACCGTCGAGCACCGCCAGCGAACGCTCGACTTCGATGGTGAAGTCGACGTGGCCGGGGGTGTCGATGATGTTGAAGCGGTACTTCGTGTCCGAAGTCCCTTCAGCGGACGGATCTTCCTGACGCTGCCAGAACGTGGTGGTCGCGGCGGAGGTGATCGTGATTCCGCGTTCCTGCTCCTGCTCCATCCAGTCCATGGTCGCGGCGCCGTCGTGGACTTCGCCGATCTTGTGGGACTTGCCGGTGTAGAACAGAACCCGCTCGGTCGTGGTGGTCTTGCCCGCGTCGATGTGGGCCATGATACCGAAGTTGCGGTAGCGCTGCAGAGGATAGTCGCGTGCCATTGGGTCGGTCCTTTGGCTAATGGTTTACCAGCGGTAGTGGCTGAACGCCTTGTTGGCGTCGGCCATCTTGTGGGTGTCTTCGCGCTTCTTGACCGCGGTGCCGCGGCCGTTGACGGCATCCAGGAGCTCGCCGGCGAGGCGCTCTTCCATGGTGTGCTCGTTGCGCTTGGCGCTGGCGTCGATCAGCCAACGGATCGCCAGCGCCTCGCGGCGCTCCGGACGAACCTCGACGGGGACCTGGTAGGTCGCACCGCCGACCCGGCGCGAGCGAACCTCGACCGACGGCTTGATGTTGTCGAGCGCCTCGTGGAAGACTTCCACCGGCTCTTTCTTCAGCCGGGTCTCGACCCGATCGAAGGCGTTGTAGACAATCCGTTCGGCAACGGCTTTTTTGCCGTCGACCATCAGGTTGTTCATGAATTTCGTGACGACCCGGTCGCCGAACTTGGCATCGGGCAGGATCTCACGTTTTTCGGCGGCGTGGCGACGCGACATTTGCGGTCTCTCCTTACTTCGGACGCTTCGCGCCGTACTTCGAGCGGCGCTGCTTACGGTTCTTGACCCCTTGGGTGTCAAGCACGCCGCGGAGGATGTGGTAGCGGACGCCCGGAAGGTCTTTCACCCGGCCGCCACGGATCAGGACCACCGAGTGCTCCTGAAGGTTGTGGCTCTCGCCGGGGATGTAGCTGATCACTTCGAAGCCATTGGTCAGGCGCACCTTGGCGACCTTCCGCATGGCCGAGTTCGGCTTCTTCGGCGTGGTGGTATACACCCGAGTGCACACGCCGCGCTTTTGCGGGCAGGACTCGAGATGCTGCGACTTGGACTTGGTGACTTTCGGCTGCCGCGGTTTGCGGATCAGCTGCTGGATCGTTGGCATTGGGCGTCTTTCCCCGTTTCCTGCACATGTGTCGCGGACCGAACGGCCCGCCGATTTCGGTGTCCTGCACTTCACGCGTCCGTAAAGCACAAAAACCCGCGAACGCGCCCTTATCCGGACACGATGCGGTGGGTCTCCAGAGGATCGGGGCAGAACGCCCGGATCGTGACCACTTCAGCTCTGATATCAGGGCGGAAAGCGGAATGCCCCCCTGCCCAAGTGGTGGCCGTATATGGGGAGTCGCAGAGGGTGTCAACAGCGCCGCCCCGGCAGGGGTTTGCGGCTAGCGCGGGGTCGCGACGGTGGGCGCCGCGGCGCCGCGCCGGGTGACCCTTTCGCGGTACAGGGTGAACAGCCCGGTGGCGACCACGATCGCCGCGCCAAGCAGCGTCAGAGGCCCCGGGAAGGTGCCGAACACCACCGCGCCGAGCACCAGCGCCGCGATCAGGCTGGCGTAGCGGAACGGCGCCACGAGGCCGATCTCGCCGACCCGCATCGCCGAGACCAGGCAGATGTAGCCGACCACCAGAATCGCCGCCGCCAGCGCCAGTCGCAACGCCATGAAGCCGGTCAGCGGCTGCCAGTCTACGAACACCGATCCGGCCAGCGCGAACCCGGTCACCCCGACCGAGGTCACCAGCGCCACGAAGACCGACGGCACCGCCCGCGCCATCCGCCGCGCCGCAAGGTCGCGCACCGTGACCCAGGCGACCGAGAACAGCGCCAGCAGCGAATAGCCGGTGAAGCCGTCGCTGCCAGGCTGCACGATCAGCAGCACCCCGACGAAGCCGACCAGGATCGCGCCCATCCGGCGCCAGCCCACCGGCTCGCGCAGCACCAGGGCGCCGCCCAGCGTCACCGCCAGCGGCAGCGACTGCATGATCGCGCTGACATTGGCCAGCGGCATGTTGAACAGCGCGGTGAGGAACAGCCAGGCGCTGGCGATCTCGGCCAGGGTGCGCAGCGCGATCAGCCAGCCGTCGCCGCGCGCCGGGCGGTAGCGCAGCTGGCCCCAGCGATAGGCCACAAGCCCCAGCAGCAGCGTCGTCATCACCCCGCGTAGCGCCAGCACCTGCAGCATCGGCATCTCGTCCGCCAGGGTCTTGATCACCGCGTCGTTCAGGGTGAACGCCACCATCCCCGACATCATCAGGAGCGCGCCGCGGGTGTTGTCGGAAACCGGTGCCATGTCAAAGCCGTAGCAGCGCCCGGCGATGGACGCCAGCGCCCAGATCTGCGCATCATCGCGGGATGGACAGCGGCGCCGAAAGCTTTCTCGTCTTTGCCGGAATGCGCGACGAGGGCGCGTTCCTGGTCGAATGGGTGTCGTGGTACCGGATGCTCGGCTTCGAGGTGCTGGTCGGGGTCAACGACTGCAGCGACCGCTCGCCGGAACTGCTCGAGGCGCTGGCCCGGGCCGGCTGGCTGCGGTGGTTCCGCCACGCCCCTGCCCCGGATCAGCCGCCCAAGCAGTCGGCCCATGCCGCCGCTCGCCGGCACCCGGCGACCGCCGCCACCGACTGGCTGCTGATCTGCGATGTCGACGAATTCCTGGTGCTGCACCGGGGCGACGGCTCGATCGGCAGCTTTCTCGACGATCTGGGCCGCGACTTCCTCGGCATGGCGTTCCACTGGCAGTGCTTCGGCAACGGCGGCTGGGATCGGTACCAGGACGGGCTGGTGCACCGCCAGTTCCGCCGGTGCGGGCTGGCGCGGCGCAGCGTCAACGTGATGGTGAAGACGCTGTTCCGCACGCCGCACCGCTTCGGCCGCTGGAGCGACCACACGCCTTGGAAATTCGACGGCGACTGGGACCGCGCCGGCAACCGGCTGGTCGACAGCGAGGGCCGGACGCTCGAGCAGGTGATGACCGAGCCGCACCCGATCCGCTACACCGACGAGGCCGGGATCACCCACCGCAACGCGCAGATGAACCACTACGTGATCCGCGCCGACGAAAGCTTCGATCTGAAGCGCGGCACGCTCAGCGCCACCGCCTTCAAGGACCGCTACACCGACCATTTCTACCGAGCCCGCAACCGCAACGGCCGCCGCGACCTGTCGGCGCTCGCGCATGCGCCGGCGTTCGACGCGGTGCACGCCGAGGCGATGGCGCTGCCCGGAGTCGCGCGGCTGCACCACCTGTGCTGCGCCGACTACGTGGCGCGGCTTTGCGCCAACCAGCAGCGGCCACACCAGGACGATCCGCGCTGGCGGCACCATGTCGCGATGGCGGCAGAGCTCTAGGCGTCGCCCAGCACCTCGATCGCCACCACCCGGCGCACGAAGGGCGCCATGCCGGTGGGTCCCGACAGCCGGTCTTTGAGATGGATGTTGATGTCCGGCCGCTGCGCCGCGATCACCCCGATCAGTTCGCCGCGGATCTTGTCGTCGAGCCCGGCGCCGATGACCACGCAGCGGATGTTCGGCTCGGCCTCGAGCTGGCGCGCCACCTCGTCGCGATCATGCGCGCCGAGCCATTGTATCGGCAGGTCCTCGAGCTGCCGCGCGATGTTCTCCACCACGTCGGGCAGCCGTCCCACCAGGAGAACGACGGGTTTCATCAGCACCTCCGATCGACCGAGCTACGGGACCGACAGCTTAGCACCGATCGGCCCGGCTGTCCGCCACCGCCACCGGATGCCCCGCCCCTGCCCGATCGACGCGGCGGAGACCTCGCGGCCCGCAACGCGAAAGGGCCCCCGTTTCCGGGGGCCCCTCGCAATGTTTCACGTGTAGCGCGGCAAAGCTCAGTCGCGGCTTTCCGGAGTCTCGACGATCACGGTGTCGAACTCGTCCGCTCCGACCACGTCGTCTTCCATGCTCGGCGCGGCCAGCGCTGCCGCGGCCTCGGCCGCCTCGCGCTTGGCCTCGATCACGCTGCTGTCGCGGTCCGCGGCGATCTTGCGGACCCGGCTGGTCGCACCGCCGGTACCGGCGGGGATCAGACGACCGACGATCACGTTCTCCTTGAGACCGACCAGCTTGTCGCGCTTGCCCTGGACCGAAGCCTCGGTGAGCACGCGGGTGGTCTCCTGGAACGACGCCGCCGAGATGAAGCTGCGGGTCTGCAG